>DBVU01000028.1:648-3689 GCA_002308195.1 Bacteroidales bacterium UBA1256 | reverse complement strand
CCAGCCGTCTTGCGGCTCGGTGGTGCCATATTTGGCATAGTACTCGGCGAAAGAGAGTGTGAGTGTTTGCTGCCTTGGGGCATTGTCGCGTACGGCCTTGTAAGGGTTGTAGTCGACGTATTTTCCGGCGCGAATCTTGTTGCTAATTTGGTTATAAATCTGCTGTTGTTGTTCGGCAGAAAAAGTGTCCCAAAGCTGCGCGCACTCACATTTTTTACTCTCTACAACGCCATGACTATCCAATAATTTCCAGAGAAAATCAAAAGATGTCATAATAGTTGTTGGTTGTTAGTTGTTGTAAGTATAGGAANNNNACAACTTTCTTTTTTAATTTTCTTTTTGTCAAACTTTTTCTTTGCTTTTTTTCTTTACCCTTTCCGTCTGGGGTTTCCCCCACAGGGGGACACCTCATCTTTTATTTCCTTTCTTTTAGGGGCCCCCAAGTTCCCCTCCTTTTAGGGAGGGGTTAGGGGTAGGCTCGTTACCCTATCACCGTTCATCGTTTCACTTTGAGCGTACGTTTCACTTCGCGCTGCAGGTACGGGTGTTTCTCTAGCAGTTTATTGATTTGCAGCTTACGTTTCACGGTCAGTTCAGCCTGTCGGCGAGCCAACTCTTTCTTCTGCTCATCGATGCGGTAAATCTGTTCAAAATCGCGACCTTCCAGCGGATTGCCTTCCGCGTCCTCGAGAATCACTTTCTCTTTTTTCTCCACGTAGAATCGACCACCTTTGTGCTCGAATTCAGTGCCGCTCTCGTACTCTGCAGGGTGCATGATCTGCGCCAACTCGATACCGAAATCGGCCATACCTTTGTTGTTTTGCGCGTCGCCCTTCACCAGCAGTTCCTCTGCATCGCTCAGGATAGCGCATACGCGGTTCATCTGTAGTGCATCTACTTCCGCCTCTTCGGCCAGCAGGTCTGCTTGCAGCAATACTGCTACGTGCTTTGCGTCCAATACTCCGTTACCAATCAGTTTGATAGTTTCTAAATTTAGTGTTGCCATTGTTTTGAAAGTTTTGTGCTTGGCTTTGATGGAACGGCCGTTCACGTGTACACAAGTCTCAAAACTTTCGCGGTTAATAAATAAAAATCACCGGACCTCATTTCTGAAAATAATCGTGTGAGGATTATATCCGAACTAAGAAATCCGGTGCAAAAGTACTGCTTATTTGGCGTAATCTACGAGACACTTGTCTCGCGTTTGTCTCATTTTTGTCTCATTTTCATTTTTTTGGTCAGTGGCGGTTGATATTTCTTCCGAAATTCTGGCTATCTACTATCCACCCGAACTCGTCCGAGAGTCGCTCGCAGAGTTGCTTGCGTGTGTGGCTGTTGCAGTAGCGACGGAAGATAGGATCTTGCTCCTTACGCATCTCCACATACTCGCGCACGGCATTATAATCATTTGTGGACGGAAAATCAAACTGGGCACATAGTGCGGGAGCGTAGATCGAATGCGTCATCTCCTCTATTTTCTGCTGCGCCTGTAGCAGTTCATTGCCCGCACATAGCACACTATCAGACGCCTCATTCAGCAGAGCCAGAAGGTCCTGCTTTTCGGTCGAATTGGGCAAGTGACGAACCTTGTCCAAGGCCACGAAAAGGCGATCGAGCGAGTGATGTATGTGTGGGTTAGATTTCATGATATGTACAATCGTTCGTAGGGTCCGAACGCGGGGAAAAGGGCGCAAAATTACAACAAAAATCTGACACCTGCAAATGTCCTATTTTTCCTATCAGCGAGTTACGCGATGTTGATAACTTTTGGCACGATTTTTGACGCCCACGCTTTTCCTCGCATGAGCCGTTTTTGTTGTATGTTGAAAACTTTTTTTGCATAAAAAAACGCACCCCGTTTGGAGTGCGTCTATTCTTATCCATAAGAGAAATTCAATCTTTTTCGTTGTTGGCCAGACAGGATTCTGAATCTTTGAATTCCGAAGCCCTACTGAGCTGGTAAGAAGCGCGGTTGCCTGCTAGAACACTGGTATACATGGTTTCTTCAAACTGCGCTATAATTCCGAATTCTGTGTTCCAGTAGTACCCGGTTTCTGTGATTGTGTCGTCCGCGTAAGTGATTTTCGTAGTTACAATCCAGCATGTTTCGGTCTCGTTGTCATAGTGTACACCGTTAATGGTGGCTTCCTCCACATTGATTATAGGGGAAGAAGGGCCATACGCTGGCTGTTTGCAACCACTGAAGCTTATTGCGGTCAGGACTAGAACTAATAGCGAGTTGATGTGTGATATAAGCTTCTTTTTCATTGTATATCTTTTCAAAAAAGGACCAAGCTTTACTTCACTTCTGCGCCTTGCGCATTATATGTACGGCCGTTGCGGTCGATGAGGAGTTGGCCGGCTTCGATGCGCTTGGTAGCTGTGCTTTGAAGGGAAGGTGAATCAATAGATTCAGTACTGATCTTGACCTCGATATTTCCGCCATTAGGAATGGCATCGAAATAGATATAACCGCCAGCCAGTTTGCAGGCCAGTTTTGTCGCTCCTTGGCGAACTTCCACATTGGTCCAATCGTTGTCACGCACACGCAGCGAAAGCGGGTACTGGTATGCGCAAATATCATCGGCAATAGAGTGGGTCAGCGAATAAATGCGGCTGTTGGCAGCAGTAGCTACCTCCTCAAACGTACAAGCCTTGCGCTCTTTGATATACATCGCCACATCGCACAGCGGAGCAACCCAGACATCCTCGTCACGTTGGTTAGCCCATGCCAAGGCCCCCTCGATAGCACCCAGATCGGTAGGCGAAAGAGTGGCATTACCATTATTACTGCTGCCGGTAAAACCCCACGTAGTAAAGGCAATCCAGCCACCTCTGCCGATATTAGCTTGCATCTGAGAAGTAAAATCAGCGTAGGACTGTATTTTACCTAGAGCACCGGTTATCATGGCCGGCACTTTAGTCCAATCGGACGGGCCATCTTTTCCCATATAGTCGTTCATGCTTTGATAGGAACCATCGCATATACGGCCGGCAATATAGTTTTGCATCACCGCCGTCACATTAGGCACATTGCAGTT
>DBVU01000028.1:0-580 GCA_002308195.1 Bacteroidales bacterium UBA1256 | reverse complement strand
CCATGTTCTGCCCGTGCGTGAGACTGTGACTACCTATCTCGTGGCCCTTGTCCGCCAACGCTTTGAATGCGTCCCAGTCGGGATTCCAGCCGACAACGAGGTAGAACGATGCCCGATAGCCGTATTGCTCGAACAGCGGAGCAGCATCGGTGAGGTGACTCGGTGCACCATCGTCAAAAGTGAAACTGACGGCACTCTTACGGAAACCGGACCAAGTGCCGATCTCTTGTGCATTGAGCATGGCTGCGCAGGAGATGGCAGCGATGAAGAGGAAAAATTTACGCATAACAGTATTGATTTTGGGAGTTAAACAATTTTGCGGGGCAAAATTACAAAAAATAGTTGAATTGTGCAACTGATTTTGCATTTTTTACAAAAATAACTCAAAATTTGGATATGTCGAAAAAAAACAGTACCTTTGCAGCCGCAAAGGTTCGGGTCCGCAGGACGGGCCCAACCGACAGGTATAAAAAAGATGAAAATGATGAAACGTAACAAACCATATTTGGATCAGGAGGGTAGGGCGCTCCCTTATCCATGGGTCATCAACACGATGCTGATGCTAGTCGGAGGCTCGCAG
>DBVU01000084.1 GCA_002308195.1 Bacteroidales bacterium UBA1256 | reverse complement strand
CTATTATAGCATTTATGCCCCTAAAACTCAATGCTGAATTGAAATAAACTGATGCGAAATTGAAATATTGGAATCCGAAAATATCACTCTTCACTTTGCTACGTCTACAGAATCTCCCTCGGCTGTGTGCCGATCTGCAGGCCAATGACACCGCACTCTTCCTGCAGATCGATAAGTTGGGCGGCATGGTCAGACTCGGCAATTCGCCGTTGCAACTAAGAATGACTTTCATGATTGAGAGCGCGCTAACTGAAACAAACTGCACATCCAACCCGGAAGGTTCATCTTTCTGGACAGCATTGCTTTAACATACGATTTGAAATCAAATGGTAAGCGGCGCATAATCACCTTATCAGTGCAAGAATCATAAATGGCATAGCAAGAGCACAGATCGTATCGTGGATACCCAACAGATCCGACATTAACAATATATCGACTACCACCACGTTGAAATGATATTGTCTGTGGTTTTACAGCTGGATGTGCGAATCGCTTCGCGAACTTTTCTCTGAATACTCCATTTGCAGTGGCTTCCCAAATCATGGCGTGATGCGTGTGCCCGCAAAACAGCAACGGCTCTTCTCGTGAGAAGAAGTTCCGAACTGCAGATTCGGTAGAAGCAATATAATTCCACGATTGCGGCCGGGTAAAATCTCCATGCGTCACGGCAAAACATCTCGTTGCATAATCATACGGAAGTCGACGTAACCATTCTATATCATCTTGATCAAGGATCTCGCGCTGGGCACGATCAATATCATAGTTCGGGTTGGCCATTACCATCCATCCAGATTCCAATCCCACACAGGCAGAATCATGATTGCCCATCAATACGATGTCGAAATTCTCGCGAACCAAGTTTATTGCTGTCTTGGCATCATACCCGTACCCAGTAACATCGCCTGCAAAAATAAACTTTTTGCACCCATGTTCATGCGCATCCGCAAGTGCAGTCTTAAGCGCCTGCGGATTAGCATGAACGTCACTCATAATTGCGTATTTCATTCTAATACGTATGCATGCATTTTCTACGACTGCCATCTGGCCCCAGAACGACATAATCTCTCGCCGCTATGCATGTGTCAGGCATATAGTCGGCGGGTAACCCTGCTGGCTTTACGGAATCCATTCGGCATGAGCAGAAAAGCTCATTGATCACGACTAAATTGGCTTGCAGTGAACTGCGACATGATTCTATGCGCTTATGAACTTCAACTATCTCGTTAAAACTCATCCATAACTCCGGATGCCGTTTCGCCCGGCCCTCCACCATTAACACTCCTGCTTGGATTGTTATCGGATGTAAAGAATCCGCAAAATACAATATCTCCTCTATTTCACATGCATTCACTTTAGTGACGGTAACGCCAATCGACAATTCTGCTCGGGAAGAACTTATCCGTCTGCAGGCTTCTGCAAATTCATCGATGGACCTTGGGCAGCCGCTCATTTCTGATATTGTCGCGCATCCCTGTAAACTTGAAGAAACGCTAACCCGCGCGTCATCAACTGCATCGAAAAAACGGTCGTTAGCCATTCCAAGATTGGTGTAGACGATCAGGCGAGGGATAAAAGTTTCTTTCTTTGCATATTCTATCAACTCTATGGCATCAGTCCGCATCAATGGTTCGCCACCAGTAAAAGTTATTGACGAGGCTCCTGCGTCGCCTATGTCACGGATGATGGACTTCCATTCTGATGTGGTCAGTTCCGGCTTTCGGATCTCAGGGTGGTCGTGCCAGGGGACATAACAATACGGACATGCGAAATTACATTCGTATGTCAGTTCTATTATCACGTTCTTTCCATGACATTCCATTAGTAAGTACTGCGGCGATATGGGTATGTGCGTTGAGGGTTCGTCGTCTTGGGGAAGTTCAAATTTGGAAAGGAGGAGGGTCTCTGGTTCGAGATAGGAATACCGTTACGTGTCGTCCGAATATAGAATTCTTCCGAATATTCACCGGCATTGAGATCGTTTTCTCCGTAGAATGGTCTAACATCAGAACCTTTTGCCTGCACAACAACCTTATACGAACCGGGAGTGACAGATAGCGTGGTTGAGCCATTCGGCTCAATTGACCTTTTATAGGATTGCACCTTCCCGCTGTACATAACATCAATCGTATGTGAAGTGCTATTTTTCAAAGCGATTTTTGCGACTGTTCCATAACCACCGTACCCAGAATAACTTCTATGAGGAGCAGACAACTTTCCATGATCACCTCGAGCTACATCCTCGACCTCAAGGTCGATGATCCGCTTATTTGCCGCCGCCACAAATTGTCCGTGGGGGTTGCGTGTGATGTATTTCCGATAGGCTTCTATGGTGTTCTTTTCTTTCACAAAATCAAAATCATCGTACAAACATTCAGCGCGCTCCTTTGCCATATTTGCATATTCCGTATCCGAGTATCTATTCGCAAATAGCGCCAATGCCCCATCGTCTTTCGAGTCGCAAAGTGTATCCCATTCCTTTTTGGCGGCCGCGAGGTGCTCTTCTGCCGCTTTCTTATCAATAA
>DBVU01000030.1:7837-21597 GCA_002308195.1 Bacteroidales bacterium UBA1256 | reverse complement strand
TCGGTCAGAACAACGTTCTCGATACCTTCTTCCCAAACACTCCATTTGAACTTAGCAGGATTGGAGAAGTCAAGGTAAACGATCTTCAAACCAGCCAATGTACCGGTACCATCCTCCCAGTAGTCACCGAACTTAAGCTCAGCGTTACCATCACCGAAGGTCTTCCATGCATCAGCCTCTTCGTCCTTGTATTGGATTTGGTTGTCCCATGTGTCTGTTTGGCGGAACTTGAAGGAATCGGTAGATTTAGCCTCAAGAACAGCTGCGTATACATTCAAGTCTGCATCGTAGTCCATTGCGATACCTGATGCCCAGTTGTTGAATGTACCCCACATCTCGATACCCTCAGCAGGAGCACCAGCAGGAGCGATAAGAGCAAGACCTACAGTCGAAGCATCTTCTGGCTCTACGCAAACCGGCCATTTGAACTTGGTAGGATTCTCCTTTTCATCGTAGCAGTCAAACACCAAAGTAGTATCCTTGGTTGCTGCAGGAAGTTGGAAGTTGTCATTGTACTTCGTCCAATAGCCATTCTCCTCATCATAATAGTTGAGCTCGTTGCCCCACTTAAGCACAAGATCGAAGAACTTGAATTCATGGCCTTCTTCATCATTAATAGTGAGCACATAAGCCTCGTCACCATCGTAGGTAGTTTTGTTCATTGCAGTACCACTCCAGTTGTCAAATGCACCAACGAGAGCAGGGACTACATAGTCACACTCAGGAGCAAAGAAAACGATCTCATAGTTGTGCTTCGGAACAACCACACACGGGCTCTTATGGTTCTTCCAGTAAGTAATGTTGTAGATGTAAGCACCTGCAGACGGATAGAGAACAGAAGACTCTGCACCGTTCTCGACAGCAAGAGTGATCTCTTTCGAGCCTTCTACATTCATGTTTACCCAAGCTTCCGGGTCACCTGGTTGATAGTCCCAAGAGAACGCACCATCTTTTAGATGGATTGGTTTAGCACGATCCTCACCTGTAGTTTTCGCAAATTCGTAAGCATACCAGCCTTCGAACTGACCTTCCAATGCCTCCATTAGCGGGCATTTAGTAGGATCGTCAGACCACTCATTGATAGTACCGGTCAATACGATGTCGCCACAAACAGTAGCTTCACCATCGAAATAGAAGCAAAGTACTACATTGTTGGTCACATCATAACCGAGACCTGTCAATTCTGCAACTGTAGGAACCTTAGACGGAGTTGCAAGCATACTAACGCTCATGAGCGCAGCAGCAATAAAAGCATAAAATTTACGCATAATTAAAAAATTTGGTTAATAATGTTAATTAGTTAATAAAAAGTTAATATAGCATCAACAATTGATGTTCGGTTTATTGAGCATAGGTATAGCCATCGCCACCATCAAGCGTCGAAGTAGCCAATACCTGCGTTTTGAAGTTCGGATTAACACGCTTGTCGTCGGAAGGAATTGGGAACCAGTTCCATTTCTCATCCATCGATTTGTAGGAAGCAGAACCTGCACGACCTTCCCATTTGTAAGCATTGTCATCGGCCTTAGGACCAGCAAAACGGTTGAAGCGGATAAGGTCAGTACGGCGACGACCTTCTCCCCAGAACTCACGGCTCCACTCGTCGCAGAGCGTAGCTTCGTCCAGACTGGTCAGCGCAGCTGCCTTAGCACGTTGGCGGATAGTGGTATTGATCAGGTTCATAGCGCCCGAAGCATCGCCCAAGCGGAACATAGCTTCTGCCTTGGTCAGATAAGCCTCGGCAATACGCATGAACGGGATATCGGTATCGGCCCACTCGGAGTGCGAACCCAATACGAGGTGGAGACTATCGGCTGTGGAATACAGAGCCGTGAATTTCGGGCAAGCCCACGAAGCGTAGAAATCAGCAGCCATACCACCCGAGAGTTTCCATGTGTTAGGATTGCCCTCTACGTAGGAACAGAAGATAGCACGATCGTCACCTGCCAAAGCGGGCATCTCGTATTCGTTGGCCTTAACTCCATCAGCAGCGTGCTCGCCAAAGAACTTGTGTACCAATTCAGGCGAAGTACGGAAACATTTCCAACTCATGGAGCAGCCCCAAGGAGTCATACCACCATCACGCGTAGCAGCGATAACGAACGGCGAGCCGCAATAGGACTGGCAGTAGTTACCATCCTGATAGATCAGCAGCACAGCCTCTTTGTCGGCACCATTGACATCATTATCACCCATGAAGAGTTGTTGGTAAGCGCTATAAGTAACACCCTCCGCATTGGTTTTGTCTGTCTTATGCAATGAGTACGGGCCATTGATAGCTTGTTCAGCCGCGCTCTTTGCATCCTCCCAACGAGGACTGCCGGTATAAACCTCTGCGTTCAGATAGAGACGTGACAAGAGCAGCCAAGCAGCAGTCTGGTCAACGCGGTAACGTTGGATACGCGTAGCAGGCAGCGCGGTGGTCAGGTCCTTGAGTTCGGTCTCTAACCATGCGAACAACTCAGGACGCGATTTGAACTCAGGATAGTAGGTCTTCTTCTGGAGGGTCATCTCTTGTTTCTTCTGCTCATCCAGATAAGGCGAGTACTTGAACATATCGAGCATGTACCAGTAGTTGAGGGCGCGGATAAACCGTACCTCAGCCAACTGTTGCTGACCCTTAGCCGTACTAACATCCAAAGCAGGATTGTAGATAAAGTGGTTGCAATACATGATCACGATGATGAAACGGTCGTACAACATCTTAACCAAAGCGTTGTCGCCATTCCACTCCATGGTACGTGCCTCTGCCACACCTGCATCGCCCCAGATCCACCAACCTTCGTCGGTCGGGAATTCGTTGAGTTCCCACATAACGCGGTAGAAACCACTCACACCCTCGTCGGCACCGGAAACGTCCGCAGAACCTGCAGGGCCTGTCTGACCGGTAGTAGCCAAGGTAGCATAAATCTTAGTAAACAGTGCATCTTGATTGAAACCCGTAGTAGAGTTTTTATCAATAGGCGTAGTATTCAAATCTTGAACACAGGCGGTCATCATAAGTGCCGCACAAGCCATCACTACATATTTAACTATCTTTTTCATAATTGTATTAGTTTACAGATTTAGAATTGCAGGTTAACACCAAATACAGTCGTCATAGAACGCGGATAGATGTTATTGTCGATACCTCCGAATACCTCAGGATCGAGGCCAGAGTACTTAGAGATAACAAACGGGTTGCTAACCGTGCAGAAGACACGACCGGAAATAACCGGACGCTTGAAGGACCAACCGAGCGTGATATTATCGCAACGGAGGAACGAAGCGTTCTCAACAAAATAGTCGGTAGCGTACCATTCGCCGAATTTCTTGGTTCCCTCAGGATCCGCATAGAGACCATCCGTACGCATATTGTCTACATAGTAAGTGGTGAAGCACTCGCGGAGCAGACCTTGTACGTAATTATTCTTGTTGAAGTTATCGCGTGTTACGTTCTGCAAGCTACTAGCCTTCACATCGTTGTAAACATAGTTGCCAATATTGGAACGGAACGACATACCCAGGTCGAAATCGTAGAACTGGAACTTCATCTGGAAGCCCATAGTAACAGGAGCCGTCGGATTGTGGTAGTAGTACTTATCGTTCTCGTCAATAGCGCCATCTTGGTTGCGATCGACAACATACCAGTACTTGGTACCATCCGCACGATAGTTGCAAGCCGACTCGTATACATAGAAGGACGAAGCAGCGTGACCCTTAGCGTGTTGCTGAACAGTATTACCCATACCAGAGCTGATGCCACCAGTCTTAACAGGAGCCTCGTCCTCACCATTGTTCAGACGAATGATCTTGTTCTGGTTCCAAGTAACGTTGTAGCCCAGATCCCATTTGAACTTACGTCCAAGATCCAGAACAACCGCATTGATAGAGAACTCAACACCTTGGTTAGACAGCGCACCTACGTTAGACATAATATAGTTGCTGAAGTTAGTACCCGCAGCTACACGTACGCTATTCAACAGGTCGTCGGTCTGACGATAGTAGTAGTCGATAGCACCCGAAATACGGTTATTCAGGAAAGCGAAATCGATACCTGCATTGTAGGTGGTGGTTTTCTCCCAAGTCAGGGTGTAGTTGTAACCCTCAGGACGATAGCTGAAGTAAAGAATATTACCGTTCTTATCGATTACGTATTGTCCATCAGCAGGATTGAGTACGTTACCATCCTTATCCTCGTTAGCGTAGTTGTCGCCTCCGACAGGATAGTAAGCAGCGTAGTTAGTAGTCTTGGTATATTTAGCCAAGTACGGATAATCGCCGATACCCTCTTGCTGACCGGTGATACCATAACCGAGACGAAGTTTGAGGTCGTCGAGCCAGTTGACATCCTTGAGGAAAGTCTCCTTGATCTTCCAACCAAGTGCAACAGATGGGAAGTAGCCCCAACGGTTCTCCTTAGCAAAACGCGACGAACCATCCGCACGGAAAGTAGCCGTAACCATCAACTGATTCCAACCGATATAGTTGATACGTCCGAAGAAGGATACCAAGTAGCTCTCGGTTTTAGATTCAGAAGTCTGGTAGTTGAACTGAGTTCCTGCCAGAGGATTGCCTGCCGGATCAAGCTTAGTACAAGTACGCTGATAGAGACCATTTCCTTCGCTGAAATAATCGTTGTAGAAATGTTGCCACTCGTAACCAACCATAGCATCAAAGTGCTGTGTCTCGGTGAAATCCTTGTAGTACTGTGCGTAGCAGTTGAACTGGAGATTGTATTTATGCTTGATCTCGTAGCCATTCCATCCATAGTAGTGGTTGGAAGCACCTGTCGGCAGATTCTGCGAAACCTGTTTACCATAAGAATAGTCAGCACCGAAATTAGCGTGGAGACGCAAGTCTTCGAAGCCGTGAATCTTGTAATCCACCTCGAGGTTTCCTACGAATGCGCCCGAGTTGGCAATCGAAGATTGCTGGTTGAGCGAGGAAACAGGGTTGAGCGTAGTATTATCTTTCGGTTTGAGCGTCCAGATAGGATCGCTATAAGCTGCATCCTGGGTCGGCTGGAAGAAGCCACCGAAGAGATTTTGTGCATCTGCATCGGAGAGCAGTACATCGCCGTAGATACCCGTAGATCCGCCACGAACGGGCTGAGTAGGATCCATGGAGAGCGAAGCGCCGACAACACCCGGTTCATAACTATTGTAGATATACATTCCCTTAGCATTCAAATTGAATGTCAAGTGATTGTCCAAGAACGAAGGATTGAGGTTGAGGGCTGCGGTAACACGCTGCATCTGCGAGGTCTTGATAGTACCATTGTTGAGCGTGTATCCTACAGAAGCACGATACGGCATGTGCTTGGTACCACCCATCAAGGAGATGTTGTGGTCGGTAGAAATAGCCGTACGATAAACTTCGTCCTGCCAGTTGGTATTGGCAGTACCCAGATATTTCATTTCCTCTTTGGAATAACCGAGCGACATAGCATACGCACGGATCTCATCGCCAGTCAGAGTCTCCAGATGGTTGGTCAGCGTACCAAAGGAAACGTTACCATCGTAGGTCACTTTGAGTTTCTGACCTGCACTACCCTTCTTGGTAGTAATGATGATGACACCATTGGAAGCACGCGAACCGTAGATAGCGGTAGCGGAAGCATCCTTGAGGACAGTAAAGGTCTCGATATCCGAAGGGTTTACCATCGAAAGTGGGTTAGCAGCGCCAGGAATACCATTGTTATCCATAGCCAGACCATCGATGACGATAAGCGGGCTATTGGAAGCATTCAGAGACGAACCACCACGAATACGGATAGTAGAACCACCACCAGGCGTACCACCATCACTGGTAACTGCAACACCCGCGATCTTACCGGAAATCATTTCCTGCGCGTTGGTCTGCAGACCCTTGTTCATCTCATCAGGTTTGATAGCCGTTACGGAACCGGTAGCATCGTTCTTACGAACAACACCATAACCAACCACAACGACTTCCTCGAGCAATTCGCTATCTTCGCTGAGACGTACGTTCATCGAAGGTTGCGCGTCGAGTTCCTGTGTTTTGTAACCCATATAAGAGATAGCCAATTTGGCTCCACTCTTGACATTGAGTGTGAAATTACCATCAAAATCGGTAATAGTACCATTAGTAGTTCCAACCTCGAGAACAGAGGCACCGATGATAGGTTCACCGTTAGCGGCATCGGTAACGACACCCGAAACAGTAGTTTGCGCATAAGCGGTCATGCCTGCCAACACAAAGAAGGCAACCAAAATGGCACGTAGAGTATTAAAAGTCTTTTTCATGGCGCTTATTCGTTTTTGAGGTTATACGTATTACCATCATAAACCAACACACCTTTGGATACGATAAATCCGGAAATAGGAAGTTCGTAGAGTGCGTTATCCTTGTTGGTATTCACATTCTTGGTCTCCACGCCGGCCTTCTGCTCAATGACTTGTTGGGTTTCATTTCCCCGAAGCAGTACATTGAAGACACGCGAAGTAGTGATAGAAGAAATAGTCCACGTAGCCGTAGCGATGGTATAGGTAGAATCGATGAGAGTAGCCTTGTCGCTAGTAGGATCGGTGTAGCACTCGGAAGTGCGATCAGCATAACGGCAAGAGAACTCAGCTACGTTATTCTCGCCTTCGCGGCGGAGAGTGATATAACCATTCTTGATGTTCAACGGACCTACATTTCTCATCTCAACCGTAGTATCCATGTATTGCAGCAGATAGGTAACACCGTGTTTTCCGGCATTCTTACCACGCTTACTAGCAACGGTATCGATAACAACCAAGTCGCGCAATTCGTTAGTAGCAGAATCGATGTAAGCTTTGCCGACCGGACCAAACTTCTGGATATACCAACGAAGTGTGTCCATGTACGGAGCCAAATCATTCATAAACTGCAGACGTGTGGCAGCCGTATCTTCCGGCAGAACGAACTCTACATCCGACTTCCAAGCGATGAACGGGATAGAATCCTCAGCCTGGAAATAAACTGTGTCATCGAGAACAAAGACAGCGCTCTTGAGGCTCTCTTCGAGTGAAGCAGCGGTTCCGATGATAGAGCTAGCAGCCTTGTTGGTGGTAACATAATCGCCCGTGTCCAAGAGACCATTGGCCCATTTCAACTTCTTGGTAGAACCATCCGCAAAAGTAGCATTGATGTCCATAGCCAAGTTGCCTTCTGCGACAGTAGCTGTCCATGTGAAATCAGTCTGTTGCTCCTGAACAGCACCATTGCCACTAGTACGCTCATGATAGGTACCAGTACCATCTTTCACAAGAGTCCACTCGTAGATAGTAGTCTTCATAGCGACAGAATCTACTACGGTGTGAACATAAATACCCAATAGTGTATTTTGTGCTATTTGCGCATCGATGGCGAGCAGGTCAGTCTTGTCCTTCTGACAGCTACTCAAGCCAAGTAGTGCGAGTGCACATACACATACAAGTAGTTTGTTTTTCATAAAAAGATATTTTTGTTTGTTAGTTTATTTTTTCTCTTTGATAAACAGCACACATCCTGCGCCGACGATGAGCAGCGCGCCCGCTACGACAAGCATTCCGGCCTGTATATGCGCGCATATATATTTAAGGAGTAATCCGCCACAGAGCGCAGCAACGATTTGCGGGATACAAATGGTGCAGTTGAAAAGTCCGAGCAAAGCGCCCATGTGCTTGCTGCCCGAGATAGCATTGGTGATGATCGTAAACGGCAAAGCCAGCATAGCCGCCCACGCTGCGCCGATGAGGGCATAACTGAGCCAGAGGATATACTGGTCGTGTACGAACCATACGGAGATAAAGCCTACTGCACCCACGAGGAGCGAGATGGCATATGCACCCTTGTTGCCAAACCAATGCTCGAGTTTCGGCAAGAAAGCAGCCCAGAGAAGCGAGCCAACTGCCTGAACACAGAAAACAACGCCTACCCAGTTGCCGGCAGACTGAAACGAAGAATCAGCTGCGCTGAGCCCATCCCATCCGAAACAATTCTCTGCTATAGCGCCATTGGAATAAGTCCACATATACATGAAGGCCGCCCAACAGAAGAACTGAACGAGTCCGACCGTAACAAAGGCGCGAAGAATATTGCCGGAATTGGCGTCTTGGGCCTCGGTATCGTCCTGTTTCTTATTCAATCCGTGGAACTCGGCATACTCCTTCGGGTCCATCTCTTCGACGGCAAAGAACGTATAGAGCGAGCAGAGAATGAGGATAGCTGCGCCGACATAGAAACTCCACTTAACGGAATCCGGGATAACGCCTTGAGGAGCAGTATTGGCTATGCCAATCCACGTGAAGAAAATCGGGAACAGATAGCCGACCACTGAGCCTGCATTACAAAGGGCAGACTGGATGGCATAAGCGGTTCCCTTCTGTTTCTCATTGACCATATCGCCGACCATCATCTTGAACGGTTGCATGGCGATATTGATACTCGTATCAAGGAACATGAGAGACATCAAACCGAACCACATGGCGGAATTGAGTCCGAGCAAGACACGTTGCTGGAAAGAGAAATCGCCTGCGTTAGGCAGCAGCACCATCACCGCCACGGCGATAAGTGCGCCGATAAGCAGATAGAACTTACGACGGCCGAAGAATTTGCCGAACCAGGTCTTATCGGACAAGATACCGATAAGCGGCTGGACAATCATTCCCATCAATGGCGGAAGGATCCAAAAGAAAGACAACTGGTGGGGGTCAGCCCCCAGAGTAGCAAAAATACGGGAGATATTGGCGCTCTGCAGCGCATAAGCGATTTGTACTCCGAAAAATCCAAAGCTCAAATTGAAGAGCTGTGCAAAGGATAAATCACGTTTTTGCATGGTACAAACTGTACAATTAAGTTCGCGTGCTACGCGGGCGTATTATGCCCACTCACACTAAATCGGTGCAAAATTACTGCTTTTTTTTCGAACATGCAAGAGTTTTATGCATTTTTTTCGAAATATTTCGTAATTTTTGCCATTTTTTGTGTAGAAATTGTACCTAGAAGGGCCATAAAAGGCGCATGCGATTGGGTCGATTATATCGCACTTATAACGCACTTATATCGCACTTATAACGCACTTATAACGCACTAAATTTGGGGCGCTTTTTTGTTAGTATTATATACATAGTATATAATACAGAGAATGTAGTAGTTTTTGCAAAAGAAAATGGCACACGTAAGGTCGTATGCCATTTTCGTATAGAAACTTTTAGGTTTTAGAGCAATTCTACCGAGCGGTTGACAAACTTAGCGAGCGCTTCGCCTTTGAGTTGTCCGCTAGCAAGCAGCGCGATGTCGATGAGTTGTTTGAGTCGCTCGTCTTCGCCATCCAACTTGTAGACAGTCTTGGTGACAGTTTCTTTTTTGCCGTCTTTTTCCTGTTCTTCTTGTACTTCCTCGCTCGTTTCTTTTGTAACCAACTCTTGGATGAGCGGGTGAGCAGTATTGAGAACGAGATTGTATGAATCTGGAATCTGTCCGTAGAATGACATTCCTTGTTGGTGAGCCGACATCTCTTTCATTCGGCGCATAAACTCGTTTTGCGTCAAGAAAACAGGTAGTGCATCTTGCGAAGCAGCTTCGCAACTAACATAGTATTTGAGTTTTTCGCTCTCGGGCAGAAGTGCTTCTACGGCCTTGCGCAGCCCCTCTTTTTGCTCGTCAGAATAGTTGTCTTTGGCCGCATCTTCCTTCTTAATCAGATTTTCGATGGTATCGCTATCAATGCGAACAAAACGCAGTTTCTCGTTCTTTTGCTCGGCTTGCGACATCGAATGCACGTCCAATTCGCCATCTTGCAGCAAGACGTCGTAGCCTTTAGCTTTCGCACGCTCGATGTACGTATAGTTGGCGTCCGGATCCTGGGTATAGAGGATGACCATTGTGCCATCTTTGTCCACTTGCGCTTCGCGCACACGGTCCTTGTATTCCTCCAAAGTGAAATATTTGCCCTCGAGATTCTTCAGCAGTGCAAAGCCAATGGCTTTCTCATAGAACTTCTCGTCGGTGAGCATACCAAACTGGATAAAGAGTTTGATATCATCCCATTTCTTCTCGAAATTCTCTCGGTCATTCTTGAACATCTCTGCCAGTTTGTCGGCGACTTTCTTAGTGATATAACCGCTAATCTTCTTGACATTGTTGTCGCTCTGCAGATACGAACGGCTGACATTCAGCGGGATATCGGGGCTATCGATAACGCCGTGTAATAGAGTGAGATACTCAGGCACGATATTTTCGACTTCGTCGGTGACGTACACTTGATTGCAATAAAGCTGAATTTTGTTGCGATGGACATCCAGATTGGTCTTGATCTTCGGGAAATAGAGGATTCCGGTCAAGTGGAACGGATAATCTACGTTCAGATGAATGTGGAATAAGGGTTCGTCCATCTGAGTAGGATACAACTCGTGATAGAACTTGTCGTAGTCCTCGTCTTTCAAGTCGGCCGGTTTGCGCGTCCAAGCGGGAGTGGTATCGTTGATGATATTCTCTTCGTCGGTCTCGACCTGTTTGCCATCTTTCCACTCTTTCTTCTTGCCGAAAGCAATCTCAACCGGCAAGAACTTACAATATTTCTTCAGCAAGCCTTCAATAGTAGCTTCCTCCAGATACTGTTTGAACTCATCGTCGATGTGCAAAACGATATCTGTTCCGCGCTCCGCTTTGATAGTATCTTCCATCTCAAATTCAGGAGTTCCTTCGCACGACCAGTGAACAGCTTTGGCATCTTCCTGGTAGGATTGCGAGAAAATCTCCACCTTCTTGCTGACCATGAAAGCAGAATAGAAGCCCAAGCCGAAATGACCAATAATGGCTTCTGTTTTGTCTTTGTACTTATTGACAAACTCTTCTGCTCCGGAGAAGGCTATTTGGTTAATAAAACGGTCAACCTCGTCTGCCGTCATTCCAATACCATGGTCGCTGACGGTCAGCGTCTTTTTCTTTTTGTCTATAGTGACACGCACGCGAGTGTCACCCAGATCGCCTTTCACTTCGCCTACGGACGAGAGTGTTTTGAGTTTCTGTGTGGCATCTACTGCATTACTAATCAACTCACGAAGAAAAATCTCGTGATCAGAATAGAGGAATTTCTTGATGACGGGGAATATATTATCCGACGTCACTCCAATGTTACCTTTGCTCATATTGTTTGTATTTTTTTAGTTAGTCAATAGCATGAGTTCCCATTTTCCGAACTCCGATTAGTATCGTTCAAATCTTGTGCCAACCATCTTTTTCTGCCAAAATGGCAGTTTATAGCCGAATAATTTGCATATATAAAAAAAAAGTTGTACCTTTGCGCGATTTTTCGCGCAGAAGGATGAACGAGTTTCTAGAAAAAGAAGAAGCCATACTACGGATGCTGAAAACCGTATTTGATCCGGAGATACCCGTCAATGTGTATGATCTGGGATTGATTTACGGAATTGAACTGAAGGAAGACGGAGTATGCGAGATAACGATGACACTGACAGCGCCATCTTGTCCCGCAGGCGATTTTATAGTGGAAGATATTCGTCAGAAAGTAGGTAGCGTGGAAGGCGTGAAAGATGTGAATGTGACGATTGTCTTTGAGCCCGAGTGGAACAAAGATATGATGTCGGAAGAAGCTAAACTCGAGTTGGGCTTCCTCTAATTTGTGATTTTTGATTTGTGATTTATGATATACTTTTTGAGTGATGCCCATTTAGGCAGTCTGGCCATCGATAGAGGTTGGGCACATCAGAAGAAATTGATTGACATGCTCGAAATGATGAGCAAGGACGCCGTGTCGATTTATATGCTCGGCGATATGTTCGATTTCTGGATGGAATATTATGTGCACGACCATCGTAAACGTGAGTTCTCGCCGTTCTTCAAAGAACTGAGGAAACTGACTAAACTCGGTATTCACATACACTATTTTACCGGGAATCATGATTTGTGGACCTTTGGCGGCTTAGAGAGTTTGAGTGGTGCGGAGATCCACTACGAGCCATGTACCATCATTCGTTACGGTAAATCGCTATATTTGAGTCACGGAGATGGTGTACTGCCAAGCAACTGGAAAACATTGTATCCAAAGCCGATAGTAAAGAAAATCAAACGATTTATCCGTTTGCGCGAGATTTTCCGTAGTCCGTTCTTGCAGTTCTGCTTCCGTTGTTTGCCACCTAGTTGGGGAAACAAATTCGGTTACAACTGGGCCAAACGAAGCCGCCTGAAAGAATTTGAGCATCCGTGCCCGTACAAAGGTGAAGATCAGGAAGAACTGGTACTATTTGCCAAAGAGCAAGAAAAAATGCACAATCATCGTGACTACTATTTGTTCGGCCATCGACACATTGAACTGGATTTGCAGATTACGCCCGATAGCCGCGTATTGGTACTAGGCGACTGTTTCCGTCATTGGACTTACGCCAAACTGGATCACCACGGCAATCTAACGATGCATAATTTTGAAGAATAGCGATGCATACAAGAGAAGAAAAACTGGCCGCCTTCGGACGACTGCTAGACATAATGGATACGCTGCGTGAGAAATGTCCGTGGGACAGAAAGCAGACATTCGACAGTATCCGACAAAATACGATAGAAGAGACTTACGAACTAGCAACCGCTATCTGTAGGCATGACATGCATGAGATTAGCAAAGAACTTGGCGATGTGTTGTTGCACGTGATTTTCTACGCTAAGATGGGTAGTGAGGACAAATGGAATTTCTCTGACTCAGCGGGCGAAGAATCGCACGACAAGTTTGACATAGCCGATGTATGCAATCAGATTTCGGACAAACTGATATTTCGTCATCCGCATGTTTACGGAGAAGCCGCGGCTGCGAATGCAGAAGATGTTTCGAAACTGTGGGAGCAAGTCAAACTCAAGGAAAAAGACGGTAACAAAACCGTATTGGGCGGAATACCTGACAGTTTGCCTAGTATAGTGAAAGCCTATCGCATTCAAGACAAAGTGGCGAACGTAGGTTTTGACTGGGAGAAGAAAGAAGATGTGTGGGCCAAAGTGCAAGAAGAATTAGATGAACTGCGTGCCGAACTAGCCAAACCGGACGGCGGCAACAAAGAAGCGGAAATGGGTGATTTGCTCTTCGCTATGATAAACGCAGCCCGACTCTATAAGATAAAGCCGGACAACGCATTAGAGCAAACAAACCTGAAGTTTATTAAGCGCTTCAATTATGTGGAGCAACGCGCCAAAGAGCAAGGCAAAGAGTTGAAAGATATGACTCTAGGCGAAATGGATGCTCTGTGGAACGAAGCCAAAGACTACTTCACGACAGCGTCAAAATAGAAAGTACGCGGAGAGTACGGATCGCCAGCATCGGAAGAAACAACCATATTGACGCGATGCTTTCCTGCAGCCAACGGAATATAACGCAACGTAGTGGTGCATAGATACACCTTCTCAGCAACAAACTCCAACTTACCATTCTCGGGATCGGAAGCAGAAGTAATGAACTGATCATTGGCAGGATCCCACTCCAACGACACTTCCACACAAGCGGGATCAGCCTGTACATTGAATGCGGTGAGATAATTATAGTAGCCACACAACATTACTCCCATTCTGACCGTATCGCCCACTTGGAGCGTATCGAGCACAGAAATAGTATCCAAAACTCCTGCAGCCGAAGTGCGATAGAGCGAACGTGAGATTTCCAAGATAGGTGTAGATGCAGTTTTTTCCTCACACGAAATCATAGTGCACATGAGCACAAAACAAACTACAGGAAAGAAAATACGGCGTAACATAACAGTAACAAATTTTAATGTATAAAACAAACGGACTTGAAGTCCGTTGTGCGGCAT
>DBVU01000030.1:0-7797 GCA_002308195.1 Bacteroidales bacterium UBA1256 | reverse complement strand
GTCTACCAATTCCGCCAATGCCGCGGTGCGAGCGTAGCAAGTGCTCATCAAAAACGGGTGCAAAAGTACTACATTTTTTTTGAATATGCAAGAAAATACCCAAACTTTTTATCATATTTTATCAAATGGGGTCAAAATTGTGCATAGATGGACTCCATCTCCGGTGGCGTATATCGGCGTGATGGTTGGCGCGGGGACGCGCGACGAGAATCCGGAAGAAAATGGCATGGCGCACTACATCGAGCATTGCCTATTCAAAGGCACCGCGCACCATTCGGCTCGTCAGATTATTCGTGCGGTGGAAGGCATTGGTGGCGAGATAAATGCCTACACAACCAAAGAAGAAACGACATTCTATGCAGCCATAACAACCGAACATATTCAGCTGACACTCCATCTGATAGCGGAAATGCTGCAAGAACCGACCTTCCGCAAAGAAGAGACCGACAAAGAGCGGATGGTGATTCTGGATGAGATAGAAAGTTACAACGACAGTCCTAGCGAATTGATATATGATGACTTTGAGAACTTGCTCTTCGCGGGCACGTCGCTCGCGCGTCCTATATTAGGTACACGTAAAACGCTGAGACACATTTCATCGAAGCCATCGTACGCGAAACAATGGATGGCGGAGCATTATTCTCCGGAGAGAATGGTTGTTTTCTGTCAGGGAGACGTGAAACCGGAGAAGATTTTCCGCCTGGCAGAGAAAGAATTCGGACTGATGGAGAAGAAAGTCTCGTGTTTATCTCGTGAAGGTCTCGGTAGTTTCTCGAGCACAAATCGCGTTGCCGCCTACAAAAAACACACGCACCAGATACATGCGATGGTTGGAAATCATGCTTATCCGTTGGGCCATAAAAATCAGTTGGCGATGTTTCTGCTGAATAATATTCTAGGCGGAGGCAGTCTAAACAGCCGATTGAATCTGAGTTTGCGCGAAGCGAAAGGACTGGTTTATACCGTTGAGTCGAATTATACTCCGCTGAGCGACACGGGTTATTGGTGCATTTACTGGGCATGCGAACCTGAGCATTATATGCAAAGTCTAGGTCTGGTACGCGACGAGCTAGAGAAACTCTGCACTACCCCATTAAGCGAAAACGCCGTTCGGCGCGCTTTGCAACAACTGCGCGGCCAGATGGCTATTTCGGCTCAGAATCAAGAGAACAGTGCTCTGGCAATGGCAAAATCGATGTTATATTTTGGTCATGCGCCTGTTTGGGAAGAGACATTCCGCAAAATTGAGCAAACCACTTCAGCCCAATTACAGGAGATCAGTAGGGAGGTTTTGCAACCGGACCAAATTTTCACTCTGACTTACGAATGAATTGCATTTGGCAATAAAAAATGCGAAAGATGATGTATTTTTGCTATTTTTTGGCCATTTTTGCTAACTAAATGCAACAAAATACAGATTTTTACGCAAAAAACTGCATTTTTTAAGGTAAATATTTGGTCATATCAGAAAAAAGCAGTACCTTTGCGCGATTTTTCGTTTATATACGGACAATATCTAAACAAATTATAACAAACAATGAAGAAGATTTTAACACTAATGTTTCTTGCGTTGAGCGTATGTGTGTTTGCTCAACAGCAGGTAAGCGGTGTGGTAGTCGACTCGAATGGTGACCCAGTGATTGGTGCCAGCATTCAGGCAAAAGGCTCCACACAAGGAACAATCTCGGACTACGATGGTAAGTTTGAGATGAGCGTTCCAGAGTCTGTGAAGACGCTGGTCGTTAGTTTTGTTGGTATGGCCACTCAGGAAGTAGCCGCCGGCAAAAACATCCGCGTTGTGTTGGCAGAGAACACCGAGGTGATCCAAGAGATTGTGGTTACCGGTTATGGTGATGTAGCCAAAGGCGCTTATGCCGGTTCGGCTCAAGCCGTAAAGGCCGAGGACATTGAGAAGAAGAATCCTTCGGATGTAACCAAAGCATTGGCCGGTGAGGTTGCCGGTGTGCAAGTTGTTACTTCGAGCGGTCAGCCAGGAACCATCGGAAGCATCCGCATCCGTGGTATTGGTTCTATCTCGGCCAGCAGCAGTCCTCTGTACGTGGTGGATGGTATTCCATTGGATGCCGGTTCTATCAGTTCGATTGACCCGGGCGATATTGCCAGCACTACGATTCTGAAAGACGCAACCGCAACTTCGTTGTATGGTAGCCGTGGTGCCAACGGCGTTGTGTTGATTACCACCAAGAAAGGTAGTTCGAACGGCGACGAAGGTAAGATTGAGATTGACGTGAAGGCCGGTGCTAACATGCGTTTGCTGCCGATGTACGATGTGATTGACACGCCAGAAGATTATGTGCTGATGGCATGGCAGAGTTTGTACGGCGAATATCGTTATGCAAAGAGTCAGAACGAGACCAAGTCTGTTAAATACGCTAACGAACACTTGTTTGTAAAGAAAGGTGTTGGTCTTCCTGCAACATATAACATTTGGGATCAAGCAGGTAGCGTGCTGATCAATGCATTTGATGCGGCAGGTAATGTTAATCCTACGTTTGACTACGCAGGTGCACATCGCCGCGGCTCATATAATGACATGGAAAGTTGGTACAACACCCTGTTCCACAATGGTTTGAAACTGGAAGCAACTGCTAAGATCAGCGGTGGTAACGAGAAACTGAACTACTACACCAGTTTTGGTTACTTGAAAGATGAAGGTTACTATACCGCATCTGATTTCCAACGTTTCAACACTCGTGCAAACATCAACTATCAGCCAAAGAAATGGTTGAAGGGTGGTTTGAACATCCAATACGCTTATGCACGCATCAACAACCCTGTCCAGGACGATGATGCAGCCAACAACGGTTTCCTCTTCGTTCAACAGATTCCGTCGATTTACCCTGTATATCGTCGTGATGCAGAGGGCAATATTGTAGATGATCCCAAAACCGGAGGTAAGATGTATGACTATGGCGAGCCTCTGGTAGCCGGAGAAAAGGGCCGTCCTTACAGCTATGGCATCAACCCAGCCGGTGCATTGGCCTGGGATAAGCAACAGACTGTTCGTCATCAGACTGTGGCCAACGCATTCTTGGAGTTCAAGCTCTACGAAGGTTTGAAATTCACCATCAATGCAGGTATGCAATATTTGAACAATCGTATTAATGCATTGACGAACAAGTTTTATGGTGATGCTGCCGGTATCGGTCGTGTTGCCAACACACAATACAACTACTTTGCTTTCACCAGCAACCAATTGTTGGAGTACAACAAGACATTCAACGAGCACACCATCCGTGTGATGGTAGGTCACGAGACTACATATTACAACTACAACATGCAGTATGGCTACAAGAAGAACATCGTTGAAGATAACGTAATTGAGTTGAGCAATGGTGTCAGCATGGATGGTGTAGAAGGTTATGCGCGCACAAGCACCCTAGAGTCTGCTCTGGCAACTGCTACTTATGACTATGACAACCGTTACCTAATTACCGGTAACTACCGTGCTGATGGTAGTAGTAAGTTCGCAAAAGGTCACCGTTGGGGTCACTTCGGTTCTGTCGGTGCCGCTTGGAACTTCACCAATGAGCATTTCATGGAAGGTACTACTGCTGCCGATTGGATTAAAGATGGTAAACTCCGTTTGAGTTGGGGTGTACTGGGTAATCAAGATATTGGTGACATGTTCTTCACAGACCAATATGAAGTAGAGAATGTGGATGGAGCAAAGGCATATGTATGGAGCTATAAAGGTAATCCTGATTTGACATGGGAGCGCACCAGTACCATCGACCTTGGTTTGGAATTCGGTATCAGCAAGTACTTGAACATCGAGTTGGATTACTTCTACAAGAAAACCGACAACATGCTCTTCCCGCGCTATGTCGCTCCTTCTCTGGGTTACGGAGGTTACTACGTGAACGATGCAGCAATGGAGAACCAAGGATTTGAGTTCGAATTGAAAGCTCATGCACTGGATATGCGTAACATTAAGTTGGATATCCGCTGGAATGGTGGTCTGTATCGCAACAAGATGTTGCAAATGCCTATCGATGGTTATGATGAGAATGGCGACCCTGTTCGTATGGTTATGTCCGGTGGTATGTCGGTTGGACACTCGACCGCAGACTGGTACATGATGCACTACGAAGGTGTGAACGAGGATGGTGTTGCCACCTATACCGCATACTACGATGCGACCAAGGGTGGATTTGGTACCACTTCGGCTGATTTGATTGACGATGGTGCAACCGGTGACAACTACATCAGTTCTGTATATGAATACAAACTGAAGCACCCGAATGCAGATATCCGCGAGACTAGTGTAAGTGGCAGAGAGACCACGTACGCAGGTAGCAATTACGTAGGTAAAAGCTACATGCCGGATTTGGATGGCGGTTTCGGAATCGATTTCGAGGCATACGGTGTAACGCTGAGCGTTAGCTGCAGTTACCGTATCGGTGGTTACGGTTACGATAACAACTACGCACTATTGATGCACAACGATGTAGTTGGTTCTCGTAACTGGCACAAGGATATGCTCCAGGCATGGAACGAAAACAACAAAGGTAGCAATATCCCACGTCTGTCCAATGGTGCAGATGATTACGCGAATGCATCCAGCGATCGTTTCTTGACCAGCAACTCGTTCTTAAGTCTGAACAACATCAACCTCGGTTACAAATTCCCGAAGAAGTTGATTGAGAAGATCAAACTAAACAACCTGCAATTGTGGGTAGCTGCTGACAACCTGGCAATCGCTTCTGCACGTAAGGGTTACAACCCGATGATGTCCTTCTCGGGAACCAATGCTTACGCAGATTATAGCCCACAGTCAACAGTAATGGGTGGTATTAAAATTCAGTTCTAACCAAAAGAGGAGATTACAATTATGAAAAACGTAAAATATTTATTTGCAACTATTGCGTTGGGTTTGGTTCTCACCTCTTGCGGTGACAGCTTTTTAACCAAATACCCAGAAGGTGGCGTACTGCTGCAAGATCAATTTTCAAAATTGTCAGACAACCTACAGGGTTCCATTATGGGAATCTACTCCAAGATGTACGAATATGGAGGGGATCATGATGCCTTTGGTCAGCGCGCCATTGATATGTACGGTGATATCCAGTCCGGTGATATGGCAATGTCCAGCTCCGACTACGGATGGTTTGAGAGTTACGAGCGTGGTTATTTTTACTCTTACGCACGAGGTTATATCTGGTCGTACTATTACGACATGTTAAACCTGATTAACATTAGTGCAATTGCAGTAGAAGAGAACGTTCCTGCCATTACCGCAGCTATGAGTGGTGGGGAACTGACTGAGTCCATCAAGTTGTGGGGTTATTACTACGGTCAAATCCTTGCCTTGCGTGGTTGGGCATATGCCGGTTTGCTGCAATACTACTGCGACCCAATGGATATGCTTACCAATCCGATGAATCAGGAATTATCTATTCCTGTTTACACCGAGACAGAGGTAAAGAGCGGCCAAATGGGTGCTCCGCGTGCTACTGTTGAGGAAGTTTACAATCGCATCTACGATGACTTGTCCTTGGCTATTGACCTGCTTGATTTCTACGGCCCACTTAATACACGTGGCTCGAAACTGGAGGTTGATGCAGATGTAGCTCGTGTCATCCTGGCTTATGCGATGTTGAATCACGGAGATAAGTCCGCCAAGATAGCCGGAGGTAAGAACGCTTATGAGATTGCTATTGAGCAAGCTCAGGCTGTTATAGCAGGCGGTAAGTATCCGATGATGAAGTGCGCCGAGTTGACAACTACCGGTTTCATGGATTCGAATGCCAAGAACTGGATGTGGGCAGAGAACGTAACCGTAGAGAATACGACTGCATTGGCATCCTTCTTCGGTCAAGTGGACATCCACACCTACAGTTACGCTGCTGCAGGTGACACAAAGGGTATTGATAGCCGACTCTATCATGAGATTGACTCTCTCGGTTGGGATGCACGTATTCAGTGGTTCAACGACGGAACCGGTTCACACCCATACTGCCCAGAAGGCAAGTTCTACAATCCAAAGACCAAAGACGAAACGGCATTGGATAAGGTTGACCGCGACTGGTTGTGCGACAATATCTTCATGCGCGTGGAAGTGGCTTACTTGATCGCTGCTGAAGCAGCATGGGCAAACGGCGACGAGGCTACGGCTGTTAACTACTTGACTCAACTTTGCGACGAACGTGTATTGGAGGGCAAAGAGACCGAGTACGCTGCATGGAAAAGCTCTCTGACCGGCGATGCACTGAAGGCCGCCCTGATTTACAACTGGCGTGTTGAGATGTGGGGTGAAGGTTACGGACTACAGACACTGCGTCGTTTGAGCAAGACTGTTAAATTGGGTTCGAACCACTTGAGTCGTGCTAACCAAGAAATCAATATTGCGAGCGATAAGATTCAGTTCCAATGCGAGATTCCTTCGAGCGAGACTCGTTACAACCCGTATCTGAACAACAGAAATTTGACCAACAAGAATTAATAATCTATCGACTATTCAGAAGAAAAGTCTTTAAGAACAAACAATAACAATTCACTTTATTAACTAAAACAATCATCATTATGAAAAAGTATCTGATTGTATTGGCCGTTGCCTTAGTAGCTTTGGCAGGCTGTAAAGAGAAAGAGGGTTCCTACTCCTCCATCAGAATTAAACAAGCAGAGGTTTCTATCGGTGTTGGCGAGAGCGCTAAACTGAATCTTCTGTACGAGCCAACCACTCTGGAGGCTCCGAAGGTAACATGGGCTTCTAGCAACACAGACGTAGCTACTGTAGATCAAAACGGTAACGTTACCGGTGTCGCTTTTGGTGAAGCTAACATCACCGCTACTCTTGACAAACTGAGTGCAGTATGTCATGTAAGCGTAAAAGACGCCTATTCCTTGGTAGAATGGGACGTTGCATGTCTTTGGGGTATCAACAAGACTCCGTTGAGCGATGATACCGTTGAGGTAACACTTACTAGCGGGGATACAGTACACTGTGTACCTATTATGGCTCAATTCCGTGTTTGGAGCTCCGGTCTTACTTTTGACGCAGACGATGAGGCCGGTGGTGGTCTTTACCTCGCAGGCGAAGGATTCCTCTCTATCTTCTCTGGTAGTGCATTGTTAATCACCGAGGATTTGGGAAAAGGTCCAAACTACTACTATGTAGGTCGCGATGAATTCCGCGTAGTATCGGCAGACGAGTACGACGCAACACAGGCTAAGTATGCATACTGCGCTCCTGCAGGCGTAAAAGACCTGGATGCACAAGCACTCTTTGATTACTGGTTCAATGACACTATTGACGAGTCTCCACTACCACAACCTTGGTATGGTGCAGAAATTATGTGGTTGAATGCTGACTCGCTGACTTATAGCGGTATAACAAACTATGGCGAACCATTGGCTGCTTTCTTGGGCGAAGGTCGCTTTGTTGATGGTGGTATGAATGAGGATAACACCATTCAATATCCTGCTACAGAATTTGACTTTGATGTAAACTGGTTCGACTGCTTGGGAGAAGGTGGTGACACTTTCAGTTTCCGTGGCTTGAAGGCTTTTGTTGCTCTGGACGAAGAGACCGAGCAATACTATTGGGATATCGTAACCCCATTGGAATGGGCTGACACCTTCACACGTCACTACACTCTGCTTCCTGAGTCTGCTAGCCGCGCTAACAAAGGCTACACAATTCGTCCTGTTGACAAGACAAGACCTATCACGATGCCGAAACTGCGTTACAAAGCAAGTGACACCAAAGTTCTTAAAAGAAAATAATAGTTAGGTGTATATTTACAAAAGCGGGCGGCCAATGGTCGCCTGCTT
>DBVU01000031.1:6517-9318 GCA_002308195.1 Bacteroidales bacterium UBA1256 | reverse complement strand
CGGCAGTACTCTTTCTTAACACCCGGCGCAGCCAGTTCTACCAGATAGCTGTGCTCATCCTCTTTGACATTAACCGATGGGGCCACATTGCTAGCCGTGTTCAGCATGTCATTGTTCAGGAACTCATCAAATACGGTTGGGAACCATCCGTTGGTCGGCAGCCAATTGTTTCTACGATACATTGCAGGTTTCATAATCAATCCTCCTAAATTAAGTTAAACAATTCGAAGCGTAGATTACGTTTTTGCGTTGTTAGCGTAGTTTGCGTATTTTGCGTTTACACCCAGATAGAGTCAATTAGTGTGCCAACCCCTGTTTTTCTGCCATTCTGTCCACATTTTGTGCCAAAATGTCCATCTTCTGCCATTTTGTCCACACGAAGTTTTTTTGTTTTTTTCTTGCGTATATGAAAAAATCTTCGTAACTTTGCGCCGCAAAGTTGTGACAGCACTAATCACTAATTCACTAACTCACTAACTCACTAACTCACTAACTCACTAATTCACTAACTCATTACCCAATATTATGAAAAATTTCTCCGAAATTAATCGTGCCCTTGCGGCAAAGAAAAAACATTTTCTTACTTTTGTTTTGGCGCTAGTAGCGCTTAGCGCGAGCGCTAACTCACAACCGCAGGGAGCTATCAGCGGTTTGTTCAAAATCAATGATGCAGGCGACAAGGTCTGGATTTCGCAAGGCAACTTGCAGTATCAGGCCAGCACCGGTACTTTCCGTTTTGCACCCAATCAGTACGACATTATTGGTGCAGCCAACAGCAACATCGCAGCCAACTACAGCGGTTGGATCGATCTGTTCGGCTACGGCACGAGCGGTTATAATAATGTGTATCCTTACAAATCCGATGCTGCTTTCGATGGCTATGGCAACGGTACAGAGGATATAGCGGGTACCAACTACGACTGGGGCGTTTACAACAAGATCTCCAATGGCGGTAACAAAGCCGGCATATGGCGTACGCCGACCCAGGAAGAATGGTACTATATCATGACCCAACACTACAAATACTACGCCACCATCAATGGTCAAACGGGTATCATCTTGCTGCCTACCGATTTTGTTTTCACGACCGAGATGGTTGACTTGCATTATGTCGAGGGCAAGTACACGGAGAATGTGTTGAACACGTCACAGTGGTCCGTATTGGATGCCGCAGGTGCTATCTTCCTGCCTGCTGCAGGCAATCGATTTGGCAAAGATGATATCGACGCAGTAGGCACAGAAGGCTATTATTGGTCGTCCATCACCAAGAGCGAGAGTTCGTCTTACGCCATGGCGGCCGAGTTTGAAGAAGGAAAAACCATCATAAACGGTTATTCGCAACTGATGTGCGCCGGTTCTTCTGTACGCTTAGTGGCGGACCGCGTGGTCGAAGACTATCATCTGTCCATCAACGGAGTGGCATTGAACGAACTGAATATCGCCGAATTGTCTATTGATGGTAGTATCAGCTTCAATCCTTCTACACGCGTATTGACTTTGACTGATGCCTATCTGCTGGCTAGCCCGAGTGTAAGCAATCTGATTGACGCAACAGAGGCTATCACGGTCAATTTGGTGGGACTTAATCATATTGTTTCTACCAACGGCGCTGCATTCAATCTGGCTGCCGGTAGTACGATCAAGGGCTCAGGCGAACTGGTTGTGGAGGCGGCGGAAGGCGTAAGCCGTACTGCTCTATCCTTCGCTGATGGACTGGGCATCGCAGGCAATAAGGAGGTTCGTGCTACGAAGGCCTATATCACCCGGATAACCAACAATCAGACTCTGTCGACCGCGTTCTCTGTTTCGCCCAACTGTACCGTTCAATTTGTTCGGAGCAATCTGCAATACAATGAGCAATTAGATCTCTATCGCTTTGCTCCATCTGCTATCGAAACCGAAGACGAAACCACAGACCCGATTCTCGGCAAATGGGACGGCAGTATGATATGGGCGGAGAACCAGTGGGGCGATGCGGTCCTCTACAATGCCGGCAATCAAAGCGGTCAATGGCGTCTACTCCAAACTACAGAATGGCAATATCTGCTCTTCCAACGCGAGAACGCACTCTATAAATTCAGTTACGGTAGTGTCGCAGGACGTTACGGCCTTATCTTGTTGCCCGACAACTGGACACTGCCTTCCGGTTTGGATTTCGTGGTCTATCCGCTCCTGCCTACTACGCCTTCTGATGCTCAAAATAGTTACTCGGAGGCCGATTGGGCTAAAATGGAAAATGCAGGCGCTGTCTTTCTTCCGTATTATGGAAATACAGCGGCATGTACCTACTGGCTGCCGGAAGAAGCCGACGCAGATAACGCCTATCACCTGTTTGCTAAATGGGGACAGAATCCGAACGTGACCGAGGCTTACCGCAAGAACAACTGGAACAACTATGTACGCCTGGTCAAGGGCGCTTATTCGCAAGGCATCGACAATGTCGATAGCGGAAAGTCGAAAGACGAAAGTCAAAAGATCTTGCGTGACGGCGTACTCTACATCCTCCGCGGCGAGAAGGTTTATACCGTTACGGGAGAAGAGGTAAAGTAAGTCGATAGTCGATAGTTGATATTGATAGTTAATAGTCGATAGTTTAGAGAAAAAAGGAGCAAGCTGTGTAGGGGTTGCTCCTTTTTTTTTTGTATGTTATTGACGGGTAGATTCCATCGGGGATGGACAAGGAATAGACTGGGAACAACCCGGTGAATGTATAAGGAATAACTAAGAAACCACTAAGGAACAACTAAGGAATAACTAACGATTGTGTTCGGTGAGAGTGAGAGTTGACTAAATGAATGGGA
>DBVU01000031.1:0-6377 GCA_002308195.1 Bacteroidales bacterium UBA1256 | reverse complement strand
TAGTGCAATGTAAAAATTTGCATACAAGTCGAAAGAGAAACCGAAAAATAAGAAAGCACGAAAAAAGAGCCCTTGCGGGGGCTCCTTTTTCTGTTTACGCTGCGTAGCAGCACGTCGTCAGAACCTGGGTACTATAGCAGCCGACCAAGCCGCTTTNNGATGGCAAGAAGACCTTCGTGGCGTATCTGTGGATGGTTTGTGGCGCAGCCTACGACCAGAGCAATCCGTAATGGATTGCGTGTAGTGCGACTACGTCGCGTGTAGTGCGCTTTCAGCGCGTTTACGCTACGCTGTTTAGGAAAGGGCGCTTCGGCGCTCTTTTTTTCGCTCGAAAACTTGCATATGTGCAATTTTTGTTGTAATTTCGCAGCCGGAAACGCAAACGGTAAAAAACACATGCCCTTATGAGAAACACCTCGGCATGACCGCCCACCCATACCGTTCCTCCAGCCGAACCCACAGCACAAAATAAAAATTATAACTATTTATACATGAAAATACTTCTCGTCATTGACACGTACGACACCAATAACAACGGCACGTCCATCTCCGCCCAGCGTTTTGCGGCGGTACTCCGCGAGCACGGCAACGAAGTGCGCATCCTTACTACCGGCGAACCGGCACCTGACAAGTTCGTCCTCAAGGAGTTCAAAGTGCCCATTTTCAACGACCTCATTCACTCACACGGTTTCCAGTTCGCGCAAGTCGATCTGGACATCATCCGCGAGGCGGTGGCATGGGCGGACATCGTGCATTGTATGATGCCTTTCGCGCTGGAGACAGCCACCAAACTCATAGCTGACCAGATGCACAAACCGTCCACGGCAGCGTTCCACATCCAACCGGAAAACATGACTTCTTCTATCGGTCTGGGCAAGGCGGAATGGCTCAACGATCGTTTCTATCATACCTTCCGTTTCCTGCTCTACCAACATTTCAACCACATCCATGTGCCCTCGCAGTTCATGGCGGACGAACTCATCAAACGCGGCTATAAGGCGAAGATACATGTGATTTCCAACGGCATTGACCCGGATTTTATCGCCGCTGGGCAGCGGAAACTCTCTAACAGCGATGGCGGTCATACATCCCGCAGCGATGGCAGTCTCATCACCATCGTCATGGTCGGACGTCTGTCCGGCGAGAAACGGCAGGATGTCATCATCAATGCCGTGCCGTTCAGCAAGTACGCCGACCGCATTCAGCTGTTTTTTGCGGGCAAAGGTCCCAAATACGACGAGTACGTGGAATTAGGCAAGCAACTCAAGAACCCGCCGCAGTTCGTCTTCCTCTCCAAACCGGAGCTCATTGACCTTTTGCTGCACACAGACCTCTATGTGCATGCTTCGGATATGGAGAGCGAAGCAATATCCTGTATCGAGGCGTTTGCTACGGGCTTGGTGCCCGTAATAGCCAACAGCGAGGACAGTGCCACGCCGCAGTTTGCTTTGGACGGGCGAAGTCTCTTTGCTCCCGGCCGCCCCAAAGACCTTGCACGCGCCATCGACTGGTGGCTTGACCATCCCGACGAGAAAGCGAAAATGGAACGCGAGTATGCAGAAGCCGCCAAAAATTACGACATCGACACCTCTGTCCGTCTCTGCGAACAGATGTTCCGCGAAGCGATAGAGGAAACAGAAAACCAAGAAGAGAATCATGCATAACGACAGACTTCATACCGATGGCAAGAAGACCTTCGCGGCGTATCTGTGGAAAGTCTGCGGAGCAGCGTATGACCAGAGCAATCCGTAATGGATTGCGTTTAGTGCAGCAGAGCTGCGTTTAGTGCTGCTACGCAGCGTTTAGAGGTTTAATTAAACAGCGCAGCGACTAAACGGCGAAGCCTATAAACAGCGAAGCGTAAACAAAAAAAGAGTGGCTTTCGGGCCACTCCTTTTTTCTCTAAACTATCGACTATCGACTTAACGGACTGGACGTCCATCAACTGTATAAACGCGTCCATCGCGTTCGATGAGCAATTGGCCATTGCGGAGAGTCTTTCGACTTGTTCCGGAGTGCTCGGAAGCACCTTTCGACTCTTGACCATCGACAATGTCGATATCCGTATGGATCTCCGGCATCGGTTGCACGTCGAATTCTTTCCAGTAATTCGCAGCTTTGTAGGCATCGACCGAACCTTCCGGTACGTAGAGCTTGATTTGGTCCTTATTCGGCACATCATAGAACGGATCGCCCTGCGAAATGAATGCGAACGGTGTCTCGGCGTAGTTCCATACCTCTTTCAGCTTTGACTGGTCATAGAAAGCAAAGACATAGTTATCGTAGAAGGAAGGTGCGCCACGGAGAATCAAGGTCTCTACGCTCTCGCAGTCCTCAAACGCGTACGACTCGAGCGTATCAACGCTGGCAGGCAGGTCAATTCGCTGCAGGGCCGTACAACCCCAGAAAGCCTCATTGCCGATTTTGCGAAGCGTCTCAGGGAAGATGACCTCGGTCAGGCTGTCGCAGTAGTAGAAAGCGTACGGACAGATCTCCCTTACATCAGGCATGGTATAGACACCTTTGTACGCGGGCGGCATATAAGCAAAATACTTGCTGTTGTAGATCGGATGCTCCACGCCGGAAGCAGCGAAGATCTCTGTCCCAAGCTGCGTAGTCGACTCAGGCAGGTTGAACGACTTGAGCGCGTAGCAATATCCGAAAGCACCTGAACCAATGCTTTCCAACGAAGAGGGAACATTGATTTCCGCCAGGCTTTGACATTCGTAGAAAGTGTACGGAGATATCTCTTTCAATCCATCCGGCAGCACCACTTTCTTCAGATTGTAGCAGCTAAAGAACGCATTGCCTGCGATAGCGGTGACACTCTCAGGGATGATGATGGAATCTAGCAAGTAGCAGTATGCAAACGCTTCGGCACCGATGCGCGTTATCGTAGAAGGAATAGTGAACGAAGTGAAGGTACGTCCCATGAATGCTTGATCGCCAATCTCGGTGATAACATCCGGCAGCGTAGCTCCCTCCGGAGCATAGACTAGCGCATTATTGTATTTCCGTACCAGGCAGCTGTTAGCGATATAGTACTCCGAGTTAGCCTCGTCCACCGTGATAGTGGTGACCGTGGTAGGTATAGCATTTGGCTCAATATAAGTCAGCGAAGCAGGCAGATGGAGCGAAGCAATGTTGGTCCCGAGGAAAGCCTGGCTTCCGATGGTTTCCACTCCCTCGGGCAACGTGATGGCGGTTAGGCCCGTACCATTGAATGCATCGTTCTTGATATATTTAACCGACGAAGGGAGCGTGACGCTGGTCAGCGACTCAGCATCTTGGAAAGCGCCATCCAGAATGGTCACGATGCCATCAGGCACAGTGTAACTGGTTGCATAATTAGGCGGGAAATGGGCAAAATACTTGCTGTTGTAGACAGGCGCCGACAAGGTGTCACCCTGGAACAAAAAGCCATCTGCGTATTCCAAAGACTCAGGGAAATTGATGGTACGCAGGCTGTAACATCCTTCGAAGGCGTAGGCCTCGATTCGCTTCAGGGTGCTAGGCAACGTGAGTTCGGTCAGACTCTGGCAATCCCAGAAAGCATCTTGCATGATCTGTTCCAGTCCTTCCGGCAGGTTGATGCTGCGGAGCTTATAACATTCGTGGAAAGCCTCGCCATAAATCACTTTGATAGTGTTTGGCAGAGTGACACTGGTAAGATCGTGAGCGTACTCAAAGGCATAGGTACCAATAGCTGTTACAGGGTATTTGTCGCCATCAATCTCGATAGTATCGGGAATGACTATGTCACCCTCGTACCCGGTCATGTAGTTGTTGGTTACCACGGCGTAGCGTGAGCTACCGCTTCCGTAATAATCATACGCGATGTTATCGATATAGGTCTGTGCCTTACCGGTCATCGCAAGCGCGCATAATGCGCAAAACAATAAGGAGATTTTCTTCATACGCGTTTGTTATTGGTTAATGTTTAATGAGTTAGTGAATTAGTGAGTTAGTGAAGGGCGAGAGGCGAGAGGCGAGCGGCGAAAAGCTCTAACCTCTAGCCTTTAACCTCTAGCCTTTTAACGGACTTGCGTGCCAAGGACGTTATAAACGCGTCCATCGCGCTCGATGAGCAATTGGCCATTGCGCAAAATCTTTCGACCTTCGACATTCGACTCTTGACCATCGACATTGTCGATACCCGTATGGCTTCCAGGCATCGGTTGTACATCGAATTCTTTCCAGATATCTGCGGCCTTGTAGGCATCGACCGAACCTTCCGGAACATAGAGTATGACGTCAGCAGGGTCTACATCGTTTTCGATATAATACCAAGCCACATTAATATCATAGATGCCCTGTGCATGCATATCAAGCGGCGTAGCAGCGTAGTTCCAAATCTCCTTTAGGTTGGTGAAATCGTAGAACGAGAAAGCATAGTCTTCAATATACTTCAGCGAAGCCGGCAGGAGGAGTTTCTCCACACCATAGACATCCTCAAAGGCGTATGAGTCGATCGTGTCGCAGCCTTTCGACAGGTCGATGACGGTCAGCGGAGATTCGTTGTACAACCAGAAAGCTTCTCGCTCGATACGTCTGAGCGAAGACGGGAAAGTAACGCCTGTCAGTTTCTCGCAAATATGGAACGCATAGCTCTCAATCGTCTCGATGCCTTCAGGTATGGTATACGCGCCTTCGTAGCTCGTCGGCATGCGGACAAAGAGATGATCATTGTAGATAGGCGAAGTCAGATGATAGCAGTCACTGAACGCATAATCTTCAATATTCTGTACCGAATTAGGCAGGTCGAGCGATTTCAGACTGTCGCACACATAGAAGGCATACTCACCGATCGATTTCAGATTGGCCGGCAGATGAACGGTCTCCAAGCGGTAGCAATAGTAGAACATAAAACCGCTCAACTCGGTCAACGAAGAAGGCAGGGTTACCTCCCTCAGGTGCGAGCAAGATTCGAATACTCCGTAGCCCATCTCCGTTACTCCTTCGGGAACAACGATAGAGGTCAGGTTGTCGCAATGGGAGAACGCGTATTCGCCAATCTTGGTGACGGTGGACGGAATGGTAAACTCGGTCAGGTCGGTACGATTATTGAAAGCGTAATCGGCTATTTCGGTGATTCCTTCCGGCAGCGCAGCCCCTACAGGCGACCAAACCAATGCGCCCGAGTTTTTCTCGATCAAGCAATTGTTGACTACCTGGTATGTGGTATTCCCCTCAGCAATGGTCAGAGTGGTCAGGCTGGCAGGGAAAGCAGTGGCTGAGACATAAGTCAGCGAAGCCGGCAGGGCGAGCGACGTGAGGTGGGTGTTGGCAAAGGCATTGCTTCCGATGTCTGTCAGTCCTTCGTTGAGTGTAACCGAGCTTAGTTGGGTACAGTTGTTGAAGCCATCGTTGTAGATGATGCGGACCGAAGAAGGCAGGGTAACGCTCTCGAGGGTAGAATATCCTTTAGGATCAAAGAAAGCACCACCCTGAATTACCTGGATGCCATCAGGTACGGCGTAAGAAGTAGCGTACTTAGGCGGGCAGTAGGCAAAATACTTGCTGTTGTAGATAGGCTCAGGCAGCAAGGTGTCGCCCTGGAACAGATAGTTACCCATATCGGTGATCGATTCCGGCAGATTGATGCTACGCAGATTGATACACTGCTCAAACGCATAGTCACTCAATACGGTCAGCGTGCTAGGCAGGGTGATTTCGGTCAGACTCCAGCAGTCCCAGAAAGCATCCCTCATGATCTTTTGCAGTCCTTCCGGGAAAGTGATGTTGGCCAGTTTGTAGCAATTGTGGAACGCCTCATAGCCGATCGTTTTCAGATTGGCCGGCAGATGAATGGCGCGCAGATTGTAGCAATCAAGAAAGACTTCTTCATCGATTACTTCCAGATTGTCCGGCAAACCGATGGAATCCAGTTGCAAACAATACTGGAAGGCTGTCTTAGCAATGGACTTCAACGTGCTAGGCAGCGTGATAGACAGGAGACTGTCGCAATGGTCGAAAGCACCGTACTCGATAGACTCCAGTCCTTCGGGCAGAACAATCGATTTGAGTCGGTTCTCATACGAAAAAGCATAGGAGTAGATTCCTGTTACGCGGTAGGGGATACCCTCGTACTCGACCGTAGCAGGGATAACCATGTCGCCCTGATAGAGACTCTCGCCGCTCTCGTCAGCCGAAACCCAGGCAGTAGAGTCGGACGGATCAAGAGAATAGGTGATGCCATTGATGATAGTGGCATTCATGCACACGGCAACTAGCAATGCGCAAAAAAATAAGGAGATTTTTCTCATGACATTGTTAATTTTAAGTTATATGTATGGTGTTAATTACCCAAATATGCGGCAAAAGTATTTGTCGGGGACCCCGGTTGACCTTTGCGGGCGCAAAGGTACAACTTTTTT
>DBVU01000108.1:11100-18603 GCA_002308195.1 Bacteroidales bacterium UBA1256 | reverse complement strand
CTTGTGACGCTATTGGGAATAGTTATAGAAGACAAACCATGACAATAGCCGAAAACTCCAGATTCAATGTTTGTAATGCTATTTGAAATAGTAATAGAAGTCAAACTGCTGCAACCATCAAAAGCGCCACTGCCAATGCTCGTCACACTGTTTGGGATAATTAGTTCGCCCGTCATTCCGTCGCAAAAACAGAAAGCATCCTCTTCGATGGATGTGACGCTATTTGGGATTTCGACAGTATTCAATGCTCTGCAATAATGGAAAGCCTCTTTACCAATGCTTGTGACGCTATTGGGAATCGTCACAGAGGTCAAACTTTCGCAACTATAGAAAGCTTTCTCTCCAATTCTTACGACGCGATATACTCTCCCATCGTAGGTTACAGAGGACGGAATAACAACATCACCGCTTAAATCTCGAGGACAATCTACAACTTCAACTGCTATTCCATTACCATCGTAGTCTGAATAATACAAGTTTCCGACTTGTATGTACGCTAGTGACATTCCTATATTTGCCACTATAGCTAATAGGATAGTAAATAGTTTTTTCATAATTGTAAAACATTTTTAGTTATAAATTATTGTCAATATAATCGCGGTAACACCTAATACTATTGATAGCATAGATACTATAAAAGCAACACGGATACTTGTTTCTGGATGCTCATACAAGAAACGCCACTTTGATACATTTTCTAATGTCACTTTATCATACTCTTTAACTGCTAATTCCTTTCGGGTTCGTTCTCCTAACATTATATGGGTAGAGTCCAGTCCATGAGCAGGATGAGCACAAGCGAGTCTAATGACACCTTTTTTATTCATTGGACTTGATATGCGAACATACATTTCATATATTTTTTTATTATGCTGCTCGGTTTGCATTTTTTTTATTATACGACTTTGTAATGCTACATATAACTCGCTCTGCACTGGATGCTTGCCAATAAATTCTTTGTCTTGAGAAATTACTTCTAGTTCCATTTTTGAATTATTTAATTTTGCCTCCACTTTATTATTCGGCTTTCGGCATTCTCCATTGTATTAGGTTTATATTGTTCGCGTGTATACACATAAAAAAGCGCAGGCTAGGTGCCATTGGTCCGTTCGGGTCTCGACTCCCTCTATGTCCAATATGCAGAAAGCCCACGCGGTGCGTGAGCGTTTCGCAATATTTATGGAAACATAGAAATTCAAGTTGTCGAGAAATGAACGGCTTCCAAAATATAGCAAACGCTAAATTTCTATGTCCTCACTTTTTAACGCTGCTGAGTTCAACGACATAGGTCATAAAAACCTTTGCGGCGCAAAGGTACAACAAATTTTGGATATATGCAAATAAATGTACGTTTTTTCATAAAATCAAGTCAAAATTTGCGTATGTCAGAAAAAAGCAGTAAATTTGCGCCGCAAATTTGATGAACATGAAACAATCAGCCATCATAGTGCCAGAAGGATGCAAACAAGTACTCTTGCATGCATGTTGTGCGCCGTGCTCCAGTGCTATTGTGGAATGGTTGTTAGCGCATCAGATTGAACCCGTCATCTATTATTATAATCCGAACATATACCCGCGCGAGGAATACGAGAAACGCAAAGCGGAGAGTAAAAGGCATGCGGAGAGCCTAGGAATAAAATGGATAGAGGAGCCTACCCCGCCCCTCCCTGAAGGGAAGGAGAAAGACTTCTGGAGAGAAGAGCACAAGAAATGGTTGCAAGCCGTAAAAGGCATGGAGAACGAGCCGGAAAGAGGCAAACGATGCGAGGCATGCTTCTTCTACCGCCTGCAAAAGACTGCGCAGAAAGCGCAAGAACTGGGTATCCCCTTCTTCGCTACCACCCTAGCCTCTTCACGATGGAAAAACCTTGAGCAGGTGAATGCTGCGGGAAAAAAAGTTGAGAGTCAAGAGTCAAGAGTCACAAGTAGGTTCTGGGCGCAGAACTGGAGAAAAGATGGATTACAAGAGCGCAGAAACCAGTTGCTCAAAGAATTTGGTTTTTACAACCAACTATATTGCGGATGTGAGTTTTCGGCACAATATTTGTTGCAAAAAGATGAAAAATTGTGAGATTATGAAGACATTATGGAAGATGATTCCCGCATTGATGCTAGTAGCATTCATCGGGACCGGTTGCAACAACGAAGAGGAGACCACCAATGGTACTAATAACACCACCAACCTAGGTGATGACGAAGATTTGGTAGAAAACCAGACATGGAACTCGACGATTGAAATCATCTGGAACGGCACAGACGTGACTGTTGTCGGCAGCGCAGATGGAGTCAGTATCAACACGAACAACGGTTATGTGACGATTCGCTCGACAGCCAAACACATTGTTTATAATGTGAGCGGTTCAGGAACCGGTCAACTGAGCATATATAGCGACTATAAATACCAGTTGGCACTGCAAGGGCTGACTGTGACTTGCCCGGATGGACCAGCCATCAATTGTCAGAGCAACAAGCGCTGCTATCTGGTCATCGCAGGAACGAACACATTGACCGATGGCACCAATTATGCCGCCACGACGGAAGACCGTAAGGCCACTATCTTTTGTGAAGATAAACTGTGTATTTCCGGAACAGGAAGTCTGAACGTGACCGGTAACTACAAACATGCCATTGCCAGTGACGATTATATCCGTCTGTGCCCAAATACCACGGCCACGCTTACACTCACCACGAATGCTAGCGATGGTTTGCACGCTAACGATGGTATCATCATCAACGGTGGGCAAGTCACGATTACGGCAAAGCAAGAAGGCATACAATGCGACACAAGTAGCATTGTCATTAGCGGAGGGGATCTAAGCGTGACCAGTCTGGAAGACAAAGGTATACTTGCCTACGGGAACATAGAAATCACTGGTGGTACGATATACGTGACCAGTCCCGCTAAGTGCATTAAAACAAAAAGCAATCTTGTGGTGAATGATGGTTCGATCAAGGCGATTTGTACAGGCGAGGCGCAAAATAGCGGAGGTCCCGGAGGCCCAGGCGGAGGCGGTAGGCCCGGAGATCATCAAGATACGACGGGAAACAAGCCAGAGGGCATTGAGGCCAAAGGTACGATCACAATCAACGGAGGACAGATATACTCCCAATCAGCGGACGATGCCATCAATGCAGGTAGTACGTTCACTATCAACGGAGGATTGGTTTGTGCTTATTCTACCGGAAACGATGGAATGGATGCTAATGGAAATTGCATCATCAACGGAGGTGTAGTGTATGCCATCGGTAGTCGAGATCCGGAAGTGGGCATTGATGCTAACACCGAAGACCGATTCTATCTGACCGTGAATGGCGGTACAATCGTTGCCATCGGAGGATTGGAACGCAATTCGAAACTGAATCAAACATGCTATTACACCTCTTCGTGGAGCAAAAGCACATGGTACGCGCTGACTGTAGGCGACAACGTGTTTGCCTTCCAAACGCCAAGTAGCGGAGGAACTAAGATGGTGGTTAGTGGCGACTCTAAACCCACTCTACAGAAAAGTGTAAGCGCAAGCGGAACACAGATATTCAATGGCATGGGCTATTATCCCGCCTCATGCACCGGAGGATCAGCTGTAAGCTTACAACAAGGATCGTAAGAAATTATGAAGAAAGCATTATATTTATTAGCCTGCTTGCTGATAGCAAGCACATCGATGGCGCAGAGTCTGCTGACGCCAGAACAACTCGCTAAACGCGAGAAACGTAAGAACCTGACAGTCAAAGAGTGGAACACCGATGACCGGACCAAGACTCGTTGGCTGGATCGCATCAAAGTGTATGATGCGCAAGGACGATGCATCGAGGAGATTGAGTATGCCACGTATGGCCAGAAATGGCGTGTCACAAGCACTTATGATGACAAAACAGGCAAGGTGCAGGAAGAAGTGGAATACAACGATCGCAACAAACCCGTGCGCATTCGCAAATACGAGTGGAACAAAGATGGCACAAAAGCCAAACAGTACAACTATTTGCCTAACGGCAAACTATATAGCGTAAAGGTCTTTGAATATATCTTCTCTGATAAGTAAGTTCGAGCCAATCAGTTTGGCCGAGATGGAAAGCGTGAAGCTGATGAACCGCATTGATACCAAATATGCGGTGTCATTGCCTATGCTGCCCGCTATTCTGCAAGCCGCACAAACCGATTACTTTGCGCAAGAGATCGACGGAAAGCGAATTGCGACATACGACACCATGTACTACGATACCGATACACTGGATATGTACATGCGTCATCATGACCGACAACTGGTTAGACAGAAAATACGCGTACGGCAATATGTAGATAGCGGGCTGACATTCTTGGAAATCAAGCGAAAAAACAATAAGGGGCGGACCAAGAAGAAACGCATAGAAGTTCCGAATACCCAACTAACGGCAGATACTATCGGGCATGGCAAAGAAGATATAAGAATCGCCGATTTCATCGAACAAAAAAGCCATTACTCCTGGGACACGATTTCCCCACATCTGCGGACGGACTTTAAGCGAATCACGCTAGTCAATCGGCAGAAGACCGAACGGCTGACCATAGACATGAATCTGGTATGGCACAATGTGCTGAGCCACGAAGATAAAAGTTACAAGGACCTGGTTATCATCGAACTAAAACGAGATGGAAACAGTCCATCGCAGATGACCAAAATAATGCGCGATCAGCATGTTTATCCGCTGAAAATCAGCAAATACTGCATTGGAACGGCGCTTACGACACCGAACCTAAAGCGCAATAGATTTAAGGAAAAAATTCGTCGTATTGAACGATTGTTAGATAATTAAGAAAAAATATAGAATTATGTTAATGCAAGTAGATCTAGCCAACCCAACGTTGGAATTTTTGGAGGACGATCCGTCTATCGCTGCACGTTTTGGCACAAGTGATAGTATCTCGTATGTGATGCATTCGATCGCCGAGTGGTTACACGTCAGCGAGGATCTCATTACCATGCCACTGATGTTCCTTTTCAACCTATTAGTAACGTGGGTAATAGTATATTGCATATACTATCGTTTCTGTCGTAGACGCGATTATTACGTCACCTACATGCTCTTCTCGAGCGCTATGTTCTTGCTGTTATGGTTGATGCAGATTCTGGATATTCAGACCGGATTTGTGTTGGGTCTATTTGCTATATTTGGCATGATTAGATATCGCACAGAGACAGTTCCTATCCGCGAAATGAACTACATGTTCATCATTATTGCTGTTTCGGTAATCAATTCGCTTAGCCTGAAAGCCGATGGACTGGCATGGTATCTGCTGCTTATCGCCAATGCGCTAATCATTCTGCTTGCGCTCGGCTTTGAGTTGTGGAACAATCGTAAGCGTTTGTCTAAGAAAATCATTCTCTACGAGAAGATTGAGAATATCCGCCCAGACCGCCGCAAAGAACTGATTGCGGATCTGGAAGAGAGAACCGGACTCAAGATAATTGACGTAGAAATAGGTCATATTGATTTCCTGCGCGATGTGGCATATCTCAATATAACTTATTCGTTGGAACCGGGGAAAATTGTGAATAGTATAGACCAAATAACAAAGTTTAGATGATAGATAACTTTGCTAGAAATATAAGAACCGGCTTGCTCTGCATAGTAGTTCTGGTTTCGCCTACAATACGGGCATGGGACTATTTCTCTACCGGAGAAACAACGGAGCAACAGGTCCAGATGCGAGTAGGAGCCGAGTTCACCAAGAAATGGAATTGCGGCGTTCATCTCCATCTGGCGGAAGAAGCGCGTTTTAGTCTTTACGACCAGGAAACGGGAATGTCGGCTAAACGTGAGGCGGTAGATACGACGTACGCACCTTCGTTCAATCGCTCGTACACTACTCTATCGCTCTCGTACACACCCATCGAATATTTTAAGATTGATGCGGGTTACACACTACGTGTTCTGGGAAGAAAAGGTTGGGACGATCCAAACGAATATTTGCGACACCGCGTTTTCTTTAGTGTTAGCGGAATCTACCACATTGATTTTGTCAAACTCTACATACGCGAGCGAGCATTATGCGACATTCGTACAGATAGCGTGAATCCTGATGAAAAGAATCAGTATAACTGGCTTCTGCGTAGTCGTTTAGGATCCGAGTTCTCTGTACCAGGCAAACCAGTCAAACCTTATTTGTGGGTGGAACTGGAAAATACGCTCAATGCGCCTGAATTTCAACAGAAAGATGGTCGGCAATTTATTAGCACTGTACGCACGCAAGCCGGTGTTAGATGGCGCGTCAGTAGGTTAAGCAGCTTAGATTTCTACTACCGGTTCCAATATGGCTACGACCGAGACATTAATGTCAATGGTGGATACTATCGTGGCAAGGAACTAAAAATGAGGCTGGACGAACAGAAATCGTTCATCCACGCCATCGGCATTGTATATCATTTGGATTGGTAAGAATTACAGCTTTAGTGCCAACCCTACGAAATACGAACGAGGTATAGTAGGTCCGTAGATATAATTGGCATCACGAAATTCTCCTTGATCATTATCACGCTGATATTGGTCAAGGATATTTTTTACGCCGCAACTTATCTCCAGGCAATAATGCTTGTACAGATGAACATCATATGCCAAACGGATACCGAGATCCCAGAAAGAAGGAGTTAGAATCTCTTCATCCTGCGCAACATAGCCTGCCAAGTGAGGAACAAGCATTGAGCCTGTTACTTTTCCGTTGATAGAAATAGTGAAATCCTGAATCGGTTGGATATCGATCAGCACATAACCATAGTTGTCCGGTGTGTGCAACATTCGCGTCTGAGGAGCCACATCCGCACTCCATTGTTGAGCAACCGTGTAGCGACTTTGCTGATAGGTATATCCTGCAGACAGGCTGAAAGAGAACGGAGCACGATAATAACTGACCTTACCTTCCAGGTTCAGTCCTCCTACCCACGCACCCTGTGCATTAGTGCGGGTAAAGAGTAGATTGCCAGAGGCATCCTTGCCATCCTCACGCAAGAAGAAAACATCCTGCAGATAGGTATAAAATCCTTCTGCCGTTAGGTTTAGCTCCCAACGCCCAAACTGCCTATACCAATCTGCGCTCAACGTTGCACTATGAGAATATTCGGGTTTGAGATTCGGATCTAGCGAAATGAGTGAAACATTGCCACCAACGGCAGCCACATGCAGATCCTCGTCATAAGCTTGCGGAGCACGATAACCGCTACTATATCCCGCGCGGAATACCAAGCCATCGATAGGAGTATAACGGAATGTAGCACGAGGTGTACATACAGGCTTTGTCAACAGGTTATGTTTCTCCAAACGTGCGCCAATCAATACACTCCACTTGTCTGTCTTCCATTCATTCTGCGCATAGGCACCTACCACATGCACATTCTGAGTTATGTCGCGCTGATAGCCCAACATCCGGTCGTGCAAACCATTGAAGGTATATTCTGCGCCTACGGTCAAATCGCCATTCGCCAATCCGCAAGGATAGGAAAAACGATATTGCAGACCCGTATTGGATGTTAA
>DBVU01000108.1:0-10987 GCA_002308195.1 Bacteroidales bacterium UBA1256 | reverse complement strand
GCATCGATGTTATGGCGTAATTGCTCCGCTATATCTGCCTCAAAGGGTTCGTAATCCAGACGATTACCTCCACGACGATAATCTGTAGTATGGTGGTACTCCGCCGTAATCTTGCTATACGCACTTGTTTTGAAGAACACACGTGTCCCTGCCGTTGTGGCACGTAGGCGAGGAACTTCGCTATAACCATCGTTATCGCGATCGTAGGCACTGCGCGTGCGATGACTAGCAAAGAGATATGCACCAATTTTGCGATTCTCGCTCATAACGGATGCATTCAGATCCGTATGAATATCATACCCAATATGTTCGTTCAATTGGCTTATATTGGATATATTGATAAAATTTCGCACCGGTTCTTTGGTTATGATATTGACCACACCTGCAATGGCATTCGCGCCATACATAGCCGATCCACCACCACGCACAACTTCTATTCGGTCAATCATAGCCGAAGGAACTTGTTCTAGACCATAGACTGCCGCCATAGAAGAGAATACGGGGCGTGAATCCATCAATATCTGCGTGTATTGACCTTGCAAACCATTGATACGCAAGTCCGTCTTTCCACAATTGGAGCACGTATTCTCCACACGTAAACCAGGTTGAAAACTCAAGGCATCCGCTACGCAACTAACTGCCGCCGTCTCAAATAGTTGAGGCGATAGTACATTGACGATAGTAGCTGCCTCTTGGCGCTTGGTAGCATATCGGTTGGCTGTTACAACCACACTATTTAACTGTTGAGATACTTCGCTGATAGTCGCTTTCAGTTCGATGGTTTTCCCTTCTACCATCGTTACCGGCAATTCCACCGTCTCATAGCCCACATAACTAAAAACGATAGTTTGGTGGCCAATTGGAAGATCCTTTAAGAAATAGTGACCGGACTCATCCGTTACGGTTCCGATATTGGTTCCCTTGACCTGAACATTCACATATGGCAAGTGTTCTCCGGTCTTTTCATCCAACACATGGCCTGTCAAATGCGCATCATACTGCGCAAAGACTGGCATTCCCACACACAAAAATAAATAAACTAATACCTTCTTCATTTAATCTTTTTTCTCTAAATCATAGCGGAACCCAAGATAAATTTTCCAACCTGTAATAGGTCCCCAAGCCATAGATGCATCAAAATCAGTTCCGTATGGATCGTCCGCACCAATAATCGGATCGCTTATCTTGAAATTGGTCATATTCTCCGCACCCAGATAGAGACTGCAGGTTCGGAAATATTTGGTTATCTGCGCCATCAGTTGAGGATACCACGTCAGTGTTTTAGGCGTGCCGTAACCGCCATTCAGATCACCCATAGCTGTGAATCCGTCAGGCAAACGGCTAATTCCGTTAAACTGAGCCGTGAGATCGAACTGCCATTTCTTGAGAGGCGTTTGGTAACTGGTGGTGATAACTCCCTTAAATCGATTGGTAAGTGGTTTGATACGCAATCTAGCGACTCCACTCGCGTCTATAGTGGTCTGCTCTACATCTGTCCAACGGAATGCCAATGTCCACGTCCATCCACGCAACACTTCCATCGATGCCTCCACTTGTGCGCTATGTGCAAACGAGCGACCACCGATGTCTGTCTGGTTGTAGATATGTACTTCATGCGGATCTTGGTCCAGATCAACAATGAGCGAGTTGAAGAAATGCGTATAGTAGTATTCGGCAGACAATTGCAACTGTTTGCCTCCCATCGGGATATAGAATGTCGTAGAAATTCCACTATTGAGCGCACGTTCTTGCTTAATATCATCTGCCAAAGTCAGTATTCGACTGGAAGGCAGGACAAAAGCATTGTCAGCGATAGCATTAGGCGAACGATATCCCAAACCTACACTAGCGCGTAGTGTCCACCAATCGAATGGCGAATAACGTACATTCGCTCGCGGTGTAAAGAAAAAACCATAGCGAGTGGAATAATCTGCACGTATACCCGCCACAAGTGACAGAATATCAGCGTATTTGTAGCTATACTCAGCAAAGATTCCGGGTGTCACTTCGTAGCGATTAAGGTCGATAGACGGAAGTGGCGAGGAAATAGTAGAGAGATTTAGGTTCTCGTCATACTTATCGAAATTGACTGATACACCGGCACTGAGACGATGGTCATTATCAATAAGTCCGCCTCCTTCCCAATTTCTCTGCCATATACCATTAAGATATGCGTTGAGTTGGGCAGCTTGCCAATCGCGCAGACCATAACGGTTATGTTGATTATGATAACTAACAGCCGTGATGAGCGCTACAGAAGAACCACTCTCATCGTCATAGACATAGCCGTTTTTCAAGAAACCTTCCACGCGCCAAGTATTGAGATCTATCACACACGGATTGCTCAGCGTATCCGGTATCTGGCCTCCCCGACGATGGTCATAAAGGCCACGAACAAAAGCCTGGAAAGTGTAATCTCCGTGCGTATAGAACCAACGATTGACCAAGTTGGCATTCTGAGAAGTAGGCATATCGGCAAATCCATCGTGGTTGTCGTCCATCGACATGAAACCTTGCTGATAGTGCGCCAATAGCCCTGTGTAGAGCGACTGATGATGACAATGCTCGTCGTGTTCATGCTCATGTTCATGCTTAGACTCTTCTTTGAGCGGAATCTGCCAACCACCCATAATGTTCGCTTCCGCATGCAATTCGCTATTGAGCATCAGATTGATAGAAAGCGGATTCTGAGTCTGCGGTTTTAGTAGTTCGACATTAATCTGACCGGTTGTAGCCTCATAGCCATTAATCACCGACGATGTTCCTTTACTAACCTGAATACTACTCATCCACGACCCAGGAATATACTCCATTCCAAATGATTGCGCGAGTCCGCGCACGGCAGGAGTGTTCTCCTGAAGAAGTTGCACATAGGTGCCGCTCAAGCCAAGCAAACGAATCTGTTTGGCCCCAGTGGCAGCATCCGAATATGCGACATCGACAGAAGCATTCGTCTCAAATGCCTCGCTAAGATTGCAGCAAGCGGCTCGGCAAAGTTCCTCCGTACCAATAGTCTGTGTATCGAATGCTGAAGTCCGGCTACGAAGTACGCCCAATTTGCGCTCGGTAATCGTGACCTCGTCTAAGATAGCCTCTTCTACCAGAACTATGGTTAGCGGTTGACGATTGAGAACAGTGGTTGTATCATTATGGAAACCTACATAACTGACCACCAAACGATTGGTCGATTTGACAGGCATCAACGTAAACGAGCCATCGAAATCAGTTGCAACGCCTTGAGTAGTGCCTGCCCAATAGACGTTAGCGCCAATGAGCGCCTCGCCATAGTCGTCCAAAACTACGCCGCTAATCTGCGCACTAAGAGGCATAAAAAACAGTATAGCAGCCAATATGTAGAGTATTCTCTTCAAAATCGGCAGCAAAATTACTGCTTTCGCGCGACGTGCGCAATACCTAAAAGTAGGTAAATTGATCATTTCTGTCCTTTGTAAGCCTCCAATGCCTTACGAAGAACTATCATTGCCTTGGCCAGGTCTTCCTTGTTGAGGACATAGGCCATACGAACTTGATGACGACCGTCCTCAGGATTGGTATAGAAACCTGTTCCCGGAGCCATCATAACCGTTGCTCCTTCGTATGTAAAATCAGTTAGACACCACTTGCAGAACTTCTCTACATCGTCCACCGGCAAAGAAACCATAACATAGAATGCACCCGTAGGTGCAGGAGCAAATACACCCGGTATCTGGTTGAGTTGATCAATCAAGAAATTACGACGAGTAAGATATTCATCATATACCTCTTGCATGTATTCCTCAGGTGTAGAGAGTGATGCTTCGGCAACAATCTGACCAAACAAAGGAGGACTGAGACGTGCTTGGCAGAACTTCATCACTGATTCACGAACGGCCTTATTCTTGGTAATAAGCGCACCTATGCGGATACCACATTCGCTATAACGCTTAGAAACACTATCGACCAATACCACGTTTTGCTCAATGCCCTCAAGGTGGCAAGCAGATATATATGGCGACTTTGTGTAGATAAATTCACGATAGACCTCATCAGAGATGAGGTAAAGATCGTATTTCTTCACTAAGTCACGTATCTGTCGCATCTCCTGTTTGGTGTATAGATATCCCGTAGGATTATTCGGGTTACAGATGAGGATGGCTCGTGTCTTTGGTGTAATCTGCTTCTCAAATTCTTCAACCGGAGGCAACTTAAATCCATTCTCTATATGTGTTTTGACAGACTTGACCACTGCGCCGGCAGAAATAGCGAACGCCATATAGTTGGCGTACGAGGGGTCTGTTACGATAATCTCATCGCCCGGATTAAGGCAACTCATATACGCAAACATAATGGCCTCAGAACCGCCAGCAGTAATAATAATTTCATCCGGAGAAAGGTCGATACCATAGTTAGCATAGTAACTTACCATCTTGGTTCTCAGCGACTTAAGACCTTGAGAAGGGGAGTATTCCAAAATCTCCTGGTCGAAATTCTTCACCGCCTCCATAGCTTGTGGAGGAGTTTTAATATCCGGTTGACCAATATTGAGATGGTAGACATGTACACCCGCCAATTTGGCTTCGTCGGCATACTTGGCTAACTTGCGGATTGGGCTTTCCGGCATTGATTGAGCACGAAGAGAGATTTCCATATAATATAAATTTGATAATTCGTGTATAGTTTATTATCCTGCCCATGTGCTCTTGTCTAAAGCACGATAGGAGATAGCTTCCAACAGATGTTGTTTCTGGATATCTGCCGATCCTTCGATATCGGCAATAGTTCTAGCCACCTTGATAATGCGGTCGTAGGCTCGAGCAGAAAGACCTAACTTGGTCATCGTGAACTGCAACAACCGGTCGCACTCGTCATTAAGCGGACAGAACTGGCGCACCATCTTAGAAGTCATCATTGCATTGGAGTGAATCAACGGATGCGCAGCAAAGCGAACTTGCTGAATAGAGCGAGCACGAAGCACTCGTTCGCGCATAACAGCAGATGATTCGGATGGCTGAGTATCGCGTAACTGCTCGTACGGCACCGCTTCGATCTCACACTGGATGTCTATGCGGTCAAGTAACGGACCACTGATACGACTCAAATATCGATGAATCTGCGCGGGCGTACAAGTACAAGGATGCGCGGGGTTGTTCTCTCCATAATGGCCACACGGGCACGGGTTCATAGCAGCCACGAGCATAAAGGAAGCCGGGTAATCAACTGTGCTCTTGGTTCGTGTAACCGTAATATGACGATCTTCCAGGGGTTGCCGCATCACTTCGAGCGTCGTGCGTTTGTATTCAGGAAGTTCGTCCAGAAAGAGCACTCCATTGTGTGCAAGACTAATTTCTCCCGGGTGTGGATTAGTTCCGCCACCGACTAGCGCCACATCTGTAACTGTATGATGAGGACTACGGAAGGGGCGCTGAACAATCAAGGCACTTTGCGCACCTTTGCGTTTGCTGAGCAAACCCGCTACCGAGTGGATTTTTGTGGTTTCCAACGCTTCTTCCAACGACAAAGGAGGCAGAATGGATGGCAGACGTTTTGCCATCATGGATTTTCCTGCTCCAGGAGGACCTACCATCAGCATATTATGACCTCCCGCAGCGGCTATCTCCATAGCTCGGCGCACTTTGTACTGGCCACGTACGTCCGAGAAATCCATATCAGAAGGATAAGCCGATTCTGCAAACAGAGCCTGAATATCTACGTGAGTTGGTTCAAACTGTATATCGCCATTCAGGAAGCGTGTTACATCCAATATATTGTTCAGTCCATATACCTCCAATCCATCTGCTACGGCGGCTTCGCAAGCATTTGCTTCGGGAAGGATCAATCCCTTGAAACCTTCTTGGCGTGCACAAAGTGCAATAGGGAGTGCTCCGCGAATAGGCATAAGAGAACCATCCAGAGACAATTCGCCTGCAATCATAAAATCTTTTAGATTTTTTGTTTTTACCTGTTCGCACCCGGCCAACATACCAATAGCCAAAGGCAAGTCGAATGCCGCACCTTCCTTCTTAATATCTGCGGGGGCAAGATTGATCGTAAAATCGCGATGAGGCATTTCATACCCATTTACCGTTAGCGCGGCCATGATACGATCATGCGACTCTTTGACAGCATTATCCGGCAATCCCACCAACGTGAAATCGTAGCCAGGAACTGCATGCACCTCAACGGTTACAGGCACCGCATCAATACCTACAGGGGAAGCACTATGGATTTTGATTAGCATATTTGTTAAATTTATATTGTCTCTTTCATGGTTTGTTCTAACTGCTGACGAAAAGCATCGATATCGCCTAGATCCTTTATTTCACGCAGGTTTTGCACGCGCTGACGAACAGATTGGACAGCATGCTTAGCCAGTTTTTCTGCCGAAGGGGTGATGGCGTGAACCAATGCCTCCAGATTAACATCATACAGCATGCATGCATGAACTACCGTGCCAGTAGGTGTTGTATAGCATGCTGTGCCAGATACCTTGTGTTCGGCCACCAGAACATCGTTATGTTGCGTTGTGACCGCATCGTAACCCAAGCGTTGCAAGGCGCGGGATAACATTCGCAGGAAATCGTCAAAGACCGCCTGATTGTGCGTAGACGGAGATATATACGAAACCATTAGATTTCCTCGATCGGCATAAACACATCCTCCTCCACTCTGTCGTTGCACCACATCAATCCCATTTGCGCGGCAGTATTCTTCATTCACTTCCGCTTCAACACACTGGTGTCGGCCATAGATGACCGTAGGAGAAACGATCCATGTGAAAAGTGTCGGTTGCTGAACTTCACGGACCTGTTCTTGCTCCTTTGCCAGATATTCCGAGAGAGAGAGTCCCTCTGGATAGCGAATGATGTTAACCGGATTGGCCATAACTCTTAACTAGATTTTCGGCGCAACAATTTCCTTACCCTGGCAGAAGCGATGAGTCAATTGACGATCGTCTCCCAAATAAATATAACGTTCCAAACGGTGTTGAATAGTATAGTTATCAAAATTGAGATCGCTTTCATCTACCACCAATGCATCAAAAGCATACCCCGGTTCAAATGAGCCGACCTTGCCAAAGAACGATCCTCCGGACTTGGTTGCGAGCCAGAATGCTTCACTTAGGCTGAGGAATGCTTCCTTGTGTCCACCATGCACCCATTTCAGTTTGGACATCTGAAGAGTGTAGTGCATCACGCGGAAGATAGAGAAACCACTACCTCCGGATACATCAGAGCCCAAAGCGACAGGAATTCCCGCATTTAAGAATCGGCGGATAGGCGCTATACCAGAACCAATATTGCAATTGGAAGTAGGACAATGGACTGCAAACACATGGTTCGCACGCATCAGTTCGAACTCTTCTCCTTCTGTATAGCAACAATGCGCCATAAGGGTTGGCGTTTGACCAAACATGCCATAGCGGCGGTATGCATCACCGTAACAAGTGGATTCAGGTTCCAACTCTTTCACCCATGCTATCTCCGATTGATTCTCACTGAGGTGAGACTGAACCGGTAAGTGGTATTCGTTAGCTAATTGGCCCAATGCAGTCATCATAGCAGGCGTACAACTGGGTACAAAACGCGGCGTGACGATAGCCGAAACCAAAGGCATCGAGCGAGTATGTTCCATCACTCGTTTGGTTCCCTCGACTGCCTCTTCAGGTGTGTTGCTCAGCGTATCAGGTCCATTGCGGTCCATGCCCACCAAACCAACCATGCCACCCATTCCCGCTTCATGCAGCAAATCGGCCAAGAGGCAAGAAGCATCGGGATGAATAGTAGCGAAAATAGCCGCACGCATGGTACCGAGTTTCCAGAGATCGCGCACAAAACGACGATACATTCGCTCGGCATACTTGATATCCTTGTATTTTGATTCCTCGGGGAATGTATAGGTATTCAGCCATGGTAGCAGCTCCATATCCATTGCAATGCCCAGATTGCGGTATTGCGGCGCATGGACGTGCAAATCGTTCATCGCAGGCATGAGTAATTGGTCGCCAAAATCAATGACCGGCACATCCTTATACTCATTCGGCAAAGTCTGGTACGTATCAACTACATTACCATCATCGCCCACCACTACATAGCCGTGCTCCAATACTCGGAAAGCACTAGGCGTAGGTGTGTAAATAATATTCGCTCTGTAGATTTTCATGATGTAGTATTTGGTTCTTTCTTTCTGAAGAAAATGAGACAAACGAAATAATTGATGACTCCGCCTATAAAGATAACGAGATAACTGATATAGTCGTCACGCCATGTAGGGAAGCAACGAACCATCAAAGGCAACAATCCCAGTTGGACAGCCATGTTAAGGACACGGGCCAGTAAGAATCCACCCGCATTCTTCAGATTAGGCCGCGTACCAAAAGTGTACCAATTAGAGAAAAGGTAGTTAGGAATCATCTCCAATACATAACCTATAGCAAATGCTACTACATACAGGGGGAGTCCCTTTTCCGGATGCCCAAGTGCCCACAACGCAACCAGAAAAAGCCCGGTCTGGATAAACATACCCGTTGTGCCGACCACTGTGAAGCGGACAGCAGAGCGGATTTTATCCGGCAGATATGAAGAAGGAAGGCGCATTTTCTCTCGTAGTGCTCTCGTGATTGTCTCGATAAAGTCTCGTGTTTGTCTCGACTCGATAGTCTGTCGTTAGTCTGTCGTTAGTCTGATTTATTTTAGTCCAGCGATCAATTCATCCATAGCAGCCGTGAGGCCATTAACATCGCGTCCTCCGGCGGTTGCCATCCATGGCTGACCACCTCCACCGCCCTGAATATGCTTAGCGGCCGATTTGATCATCAGACCGGCATTCTTGCCTCCATCAACCAACGGTTGGCTGAGGAATACTGCGATAGTAGGTTTGCCATCGAATTGAGTCGCCGCAATCAGTGCAAACTTCACATTGGTGAACTTACCGCGCAGCAATGGCATAACGCCACGTAGCATCTCCGGATTTTGTTCGCCTTGCATGCGTACCAGTTTGATATCACCGAAGTCTTCTGCCCGACGGATGATGTCGTCGCGGAACATCTCTATCTTCTCGGCCATGAACAGTTCAATCTGCTTCTTCAGTCCGGCGTTCTCGTCAATAGACTTATGTATTGCCGCAACCAAATCAGGAGCATTGTTGAACAATCCACGCAGACCATTCAGCATATCTTGCGCAGCATAGTAGACCTGGTCTGCATGTGCGGCCGTAACTGCCTCTATACGACGAATGCCTGCAGCGATACTAGTCTCCATAAGAATGCGAATCGAACCAATGCGGCCTGTGCTAGCGACGTGACAACCGCCACAGAGCTCTACAGACGGGCCATACTTGATAACACGTACATCGTCACCGTATTTCTCGCCAAAGAGTGCCATAGCGCCCATGGCCTTAGCCTCAGCGATAGGCGTATGACGACTTTCCTCCAAATGCCAGTCCTGGCGAATAATCTGGTTAGCCAGTTGTTCCACCTTACGCAACTCTTCCGGGGTCACTTTCTGGAAGTGAGAGAAGTCAAAACGCAGGCTTTCAGGAGTAACCAAACTACCCTTTTGCTCTACATGCTTGCCCAGCACTTCGCGCAGTGCATAGTGTAAAATATGCGTTGCTGTATGGTTGCACATGATAGCCTGACGACGTTCTGCATCTACGGTTGCTTTCAGTTCACCTTCTATATTCTCCGGCAATTCTATCAAGATATGCACCGGCAGGTTATTCTCACGCTTGGTATCGATCACACGTACATTGCCTAGTGTGCCTGTATCACCAATCTCACCACCCATCTCTGCATAGAATGGCGTTTGGCTGAGTACTACTTGGAAGAAATCTTTCCCCTTCTGACTAACCTTACGGTAACGAAGAACCTGTGTAGTACAAGCCAACTGGTCGTATCCAACGAATTCTGTATCTCCATCGCGAAGCACGGTCCAGTCTCCTAAATCTTGCTTATTCGCAGAACGTCCCATCTCTTTCTGATGTTCCAGCGCGCGATTGTATTCCTCCTCATTGGTAGTGAAGCCATTCTCTCGGAGAATCAATTCGGTTAGATCCAACGGGAAGCCATATGTATCCTTTAATGTGAAGACATCCACACCGCTAATCTCTGTCTTGCCGGCTTTGCGTGCATCGTCCATGAGGCGGTCGAGCAGACCAATACCCTTGTCCAATGTGCGGAGGAAAGCCTCTTCCTCGCTCTTGATAACAGGAACAATTTGTGCTTGCTGCTTAACCAGTTCCGGATACGCCTCGCCCATATCAGCAATGAGTTGCGGTACAAGCTGATAGAGGAAAGCAGAACGCATATTGAGGAATGTGTAACCGTAGCGCACAGCACGGCGAAGAATACGACGAATGACATAGCCCGCTCTCTCGTTAGATGGCAGTTGGCCATCAGTAATAGCAAAAGCGATAGTACGTATATGGTCGGCAATGACGCGCATGGCAATATCGGTCTTCTCGTCCTTGCCGTATTCGCAACCACAAATCTCGCCTATCTTGCGCAGCATTGGTTGGAATACATCTGTATCATAGTTGCTGGTCTTTCCCTGGATAGTACGTACCAGACGCTCAAAGCCCATGCCCGTATCAATCACTTTTTTTGCAAGCGGTTCCAATGATCCATCTGCTTTGCGGTTGAACTGCATGAAGACGATATTCCAGATCTCTATGACTTGCGGATGATCTTTGTTGACCAATTCACGGCCTGGCACTTTAGCACGTTCCTCTGCAGAACGACTATCTACATGTATTTCCGAACACGGGCCACAAGGACCTGTATCGCCCATTTCCCAGAAATTATCGTGCTTGTTACCATTCAGAATATGATCGGCTGGCAGATGCTTTGCCCAAATAGATGCGGCCTCATTGTCGCGTTCCAGGCCCTCCTCCTTAGAGCCCTCAAAAACGGTGGCGTAGAGATTAGAAGGATCTATCTTGAGCACATCTACTATATATTCCCAAGCAAAATCAATAGCCTCTTGTTTGAAATAGTCACCAAACGACCAGT
>DBVU01000054.1 GCA_002308195.1 Bacteroidales bacterium UBA1256 | reverse complement strand
GCTATGAACGACAAGATGTGGGAGAATCCTGCGACGCAGAAAGCCGTAGAAACGCTTCGCTCGTGGAAGAACATCCGCGTGTTAGAACCCGCAGAAGGAGAACTGGCGTGCGGAACAAACGGCAAAGGACGTATGCCCGAATTGGACATACTGAAAGAAGCGGTAATAGCAGCGCTGACCAAGAAAAATATGAATGGAAAGCGCGTACTAATAACCGCAGGGCCGACTCAAGAACAACTGGATCCGGTTCGCTACCTGAGCAATTATTCCACCGGTCGCATGGGTTATTCGCTTGCGCACGAATGTGCGCGCCGCGGAGCGCAAGTGACGCTAGTAAGCGGTCCGAGCGCGGAAAAAGTGCGTGACGAGGAACATATCATTCGCATCGATGTAAAATCGGCCGAGCAGATGTGCAAAGCATGCCAAGAGGCTTGGAAAGAGAGCGACTTAGCGATTCTATGTGCTGCGGTGGCAGATTTTGCGCCGAAAGCAGCTGATACGAAGATAAAAAAGCAGCCCGGACAAACCGAACTGCTTTTACCACTCCATACCACACCAGATATTGCTCGTACGCTAGGTAAAACCAAGCGTGCCAACCAAAGGTTGGTGGGTTTTGCGTTAGAGACTGATCATGAGACCAATAACGCGCTGAAGAAACTAGAAAGCAAGCATCTGGATGCCATTGTTCTGAATTCGCTGCGCGACAAAGGCGCGGGTTTCGGAACTGATACCAATCGCGTAACAATCTTCCGTGCTGACGGTAGTCAAACAGAACTACCTTTGCAAAGCAAAGAAGAAATAGCGAAAGGCATCATAGACACCCTCTGCTGAACATCAGAGATTATCCCTTAAAGAGGCCGAAGAGGCCTTTTTTCTTGCCTTCTTCTGAAGATTCTTCACCTTCTGCTTTTGGCTCCTGATTCTCCTCCGGATGCCACTCTTGGCGTTCTTCTATCTGGCCAAATTGCTGCTGAACGTAACCAATGACGTTTTGCAATTCCTCGGTAAACTTAGCAAAATCCTCTTTGTAGAGAAACAGTTTGTGTTTCTCGAATGCCGGCTGCTCATCTTCCCCCGTAGGTTTGCGTTTGCTCTCCGTAATAGAGAGATACAAATCCTCATTGCGCGCCTTGCGTACGTCTAAATAATAGATACGCTTCCCTGCTTTGACCGAACGACTGTAAACAATCTCCGATTCTCTTCTGTCTTCAAACTTCTGATTTTCCATCTCTTTCTATAATTTGTTTAGAACTTAATTGCTAATCCCAATCCACCAGGCGAAGGTTGCAAGCCAAAGGAAACAACTTCCGACTGCTGACGAGCACACGACTCGTTGTATATCTCATGCGAATTGTTCTTGCGGATACCTCCGACAATGAGGCAAGGCACCGAACCAGTCATCGCCAAACCACCAACTCCCCAAAGGACATAACCACCAATTGTCAATGCTTTGTAGCCATTGGTCCAAGGTTCGAAACATGCCCATCCTACGCACCACCAAACGGTTCCTCCGAGCACTAAACCAACGCCCATACCAAACAATTTCCAACCAGAAGACCAAAGGCTGATACCACTGTCGTAGTAATCGTAAGCCTCCTTGCAATTCTGGCGAATAAAATCGACGTATTGGTCTTCGCTCATCCGCAAACTACCGACCGTATAGATATCATTATCGTCTTTGACGATATAACCTACCGGAAGCGGTGCGTTACTGTAATTGGCGGCATTATTATTGTTGTACGTTGGAGCAGGAGCAACCGCATGCTCGAACGTGGTGACGTTTCCGTTTTGGTAGATAATGGAGTTGATCTCGTCCGTGCGGAGCACGAAAACAGGTCCGCTCTGATTATTCCACTCCAGGTAGCGAATTTCGGAGGAAGAGACCTCCGTAATCTTAGCCTCGATACGCTTACTGTCGCGTGTAATAATAAGATCTTGCGCCATTAGGCTGAGCGTAGCCAATGCGGCCGCCATCAAGAGGAAAAGTTTTTTCATTGCATTATGATTTTGAGTGAGCAAAATGGATTAACGCTGCAAAGATACAAATAATTTTGCATGCATGCAAATATCTCACAGAAAAATGTCAATTTTTCGCCATTTATTTTCAGATTGCGAAAAGATAGTGCGCTCGATAATGTCTCGTGATTGTCTCGATAAAGTCTCGGTTATGTCTCGTTCACTCCTCGTTTATGTCTCGGTAATAAAATGACCATATATACAAAGTATATATAAATGTGCAGTTTTTGATAGGCAAAAATAACGGAGGTGCTTTTTTCTACGAAAAAATTTGCATATACGAAAAATTAGTAGTATCTTTGCACGATTTTTGTTTTGCGTGCGTATTGCGCGCCTACATAAACGCGAGGAAATATGATCAACCGAACGATGGTGAGAACACGCGTCATTCAAACGCTGTTCGCCTATCACCAAGACAAAGAAAAAAGTAAACTGACAGCTCAGAAAGAGTTGCTGAAAAGTTTTGCAGATACGTATGATCTGTACTGCATCTTGTTGGATTTCGCCAATGAGTTGACTGCATATGCTCAGAAACAACTAGAAGAGCAAGCCGTACGTGCCCGCGCGACACACAGCGACTGGAAAGCCAATCGTCGCCTGGTGGAAAACCGCCTAGCACAACAATTGTTTGAGAATCGCGCTCTTCGCACTCGTATGGAAGAGCAGAAACTGCGTTGGGACAGTGGTATACCTGCAGTTTGCGACATCTATAAACAGTTGGTAGAGAGCGATTTCTACCGCGAATATATGTCGGCAGAGAATAATGACTACGAGCAAGACAAGCAATTGTGGCGCAAGATATATCAGCACCTGATGCCTAACAATACGGCGCTGCAAGAAGCGTTGGATGAGATGGAGGTTGTGCTCGACAAGACCAATTGGACCATCGATCTGGAAGTAGTGCTCAGTTTTGTTGTGAAGACCATCAAGCGCTTCAGGGAAGACAGCACTCCAGAAACACCGCTATTGCCGATGTTTGACACGGAAGAGGAAGTGCAGTTTGCGACCAAACTGCTGAATACTGCTCTGGACGGGCATGAGAAATATGAGGAACTGATTAACAGTCACTTGAAAGGTTGGGATGCAGACCGAATCGCCTATATGGACCGCATTATTCTGGAGACCGCGTTGGCAGAGATACTCGAGTTCCCAGACATAGCACTGACCGTCTCGATGAACGAATATATAGAGTTAGGAAAAGAATATTCCGGAGAAAAGAGCAATCTGTTTATCAACGGTATTCTGACTCAAATACTTCGAGACATGAAAGAAGATAACGCGCTGATAAAAGCAGCGACGATTAAGTGAGGTAAAAGTCAATAGTCGATAGTTAAAAGTCGATAGTTAAAAGTCGAAAGTTAAAAGTTTAAAATATACCATTATGTTGAATTTAATTTTATTGCAAGCCGTAGAAGGCGCAACTAAACAAGGTAATCAATGGAGTTTCTGGATCATGATGATCCTGATCTTCGTAGTGTTCTATTTCTTTATGATTCGTCCGCAGACAAAGAAACAAAAAGAGCTGCAGAAGCAACGCGAAGCCATGAAAAAAGGAGACAAAGTGGTCACCGCAGGCGGTATCTTTGGTGAGATTAAAGAAGTGCAGGACAATGCCTTCATCATCACTATTGCCAAAGACGTAACCATCAAAGTAAGCAAAGAGAGCGTCTATGCCGATGCAACAGACGCTACACAAGCAGAGAAGAAATAAACGTGCGGAAGAAATTCCAACATAAGTTCCACTGGACAGATCTGGTAACGTATCTGTTCTTTGTATTGCTGGCGGCATGCGTATGGTACGGACACGCTATGCACTCGGTGCGTAACACGCGTGTTCCCGTATTGGTCAACTATACTGGCTTACCAGGCACGATAGCTATTGGCAGCGAAGGACTGCCGGATACCGTGCAAGTAGAGGTACGTGACGCAGGACAGCGCCTCAACGCATATCTGCGCGAACCACCACATCTAACTGTGGATTTGCGCAGCTATGTACATGGCGAGAAAGGCACGATTCACATCACAGCCGATGACTTGCGCAGAAAGATAAGTGACCTGCTACAAGGCACCAGTAGACTGATTGCGACTACGCCAGAGGAGATAAGTTGTACGTACTACACCGTACGCGAGAAAACCGTTCGAATCGTATCGGATGTACAACTGACGATGGCCAACGAATATCAACTGGTAGGCGAACCACAACTGAGCCAAACCAGCATCAAGATATTCGGAAACGGTGCGCAACTGGAGACCATCGACTCGATCTACACAGAACGTAGAGAAATAGGCGACCTGAGCGACACGACCACGATACGCGTTGCACTTGCTCCGCCTGTAGGCGTTCGCGTAGAGAAAGACAGCATAGAACTGCTCGTCATAGCCGAACGCTTCACCGAGAAGAAAATCACTCTACCCCTCCGCGCAGAGAATGTTCCGGCAGGTTATACTATTCGTCTGTTCCCTCGCGAAGTGGAAGCGACACTACGTGTCGGGATGAGTCATTTTGGTCAAGTCAGCGATCAAGACGTAGTGGCCGTGTGTCATTATTCGGCAGAAAGAAAAGACAAACTGGACGTACAACTTCGCTACACTAACCCTTACATCACAGATGCGTGGGTTTATCCCGCCACTGTGGAGTTTATCTTAGAGCAATGAGAAAAATACAGATGGTAGATCTGCACACGCAGTATCAGCACATAAAAAGCGACATAGACGCGGGTATTCAACGCGTGTTGGATTCTGCTGCATTTGTCAAAGGTCCGATAGTGAGTGAATTTGCCGAACATCTGGAGCAATATACAGGTGCCAAGCACGTGATTCCTGTTGGCAACGGGACGGATGCGCTGCAGATAGCTCTGATGGCTCTGGGATTGAAACCGGGAGACGAAGTTATCACCCCCACCTTCACCTTTATTGCGACCGCAGAAGTGGTTGCTCTACTGGGCTTAACGCCTGTGGTAGTGGATGTGGATTGGGAAACGATGAACATNNTGGATATAACAGCCGTACGTAAGGCCATTACTCCACGTACGCGCGCCATTGTACCTGTTCATCTGTTCGGTCAATGCGCAGACATGCAAGCGCTAATGGATGTTGCGAAAGAGCATAATCTGTATGTCGTGGAAGATGCATGTCAAGCCATTGGCGCACGTTACACCATGGCAGACGGCACCACAAAGCAAGCAGGAACCATCGGGCATATAGGTTGCACCAGTTTCTTCCCATCGAAGAACCTGGGATGTTACGGCGATGGAGGTGCTATCTTTACAAACGACGATGAACTAGCGGCTCAGATGCGGGCCATCGCTAATCATGGCATGGTTGTGCGTTATCATCACGATCGCATTGGCGTAAACAGCCGTTTGGACAGTATTCAGGCGGCAGTATTAGATGCCAAGCTGCCCCATCTGGATGAGTATATAGCAGCACGCCAGAAGGCCGCAGCATATTACGACCAAGCTTTTGTGGGTAATGACAAACTGCTGATTCCGGGCAGACAAAGCAAATCGACGCATGTATTCCATCAGTACACGCTTCGCGTGGTAGGAGCAAATCGTGACAAATTGCGTGAAGCGTTGGCAGATAAGGGTATTCCGTCGATGGTATATTATCCCGTGCCACTCCACCAACAAAAAGCTTACCGTGATGCGCGTTACAGAGATGGCGATTTTCCTGTCGCCGAACGTCTGGCGGCATGTGTACTGTCACTACCGATGCATACGGAATTGGACGAAGAGCAATTAGCCTATATCAGTTCGAACGTCATATCTAACCTCTAAAGTTTAGTACTATGCAGAAAGCGGGATTACAACAGACTTTATCGCAGACGACAAAACTGTCGCCCACGCAGATAATGACCATTCGTTTGCTCGAATTGCCATCCATCGAATTGCACCAACGCATCACAGAAGAACTGCAAGAAAATCCGGCTCTGGAAGAAGGTCGTGACGAGGTAGAACAAATCGAGGTGATGGAGGATGACTACAATGAGTATAACGACTACGACTTAGGTGAAGAGGATGATGGTAGACACGATCCGCTACAGAACGAAGATTTCAATTACGAGCAGTACGTATCGGACGATGAGACGCCCGACTACATGTTGCGCCAACAATATAATCCCGCAGACGAAGATCGACGCGAAGTGCCAATAATAGGAGGCAGCAGTCTGATAGAAGAACTGAAATCGCAGATATACCTCACGCACATGACCAAAGAGCAGCGTCACGTAGCAAAATGGGTACTTGGCAACATAGATGATGACGGTTATCTGCGCCGCTCGATTGAGCAACTGGTGGATGATATCGTTTTTCAAGAAGGTTTGACCATCAGCGATGCGGAGATGGCGGATATAGTAGGCCAAATCAAACAGTTTGACCCTCCCGGCATAGCCAGTGCCAATCTGCAAGAGTGCCTGCTGACACAACTAAAACGCAAACCGCAGACGGAAGCCATCGAATTGGCTCGCACCATACTGGAGCAGCATTTTGAGGCTTTCTCGAAGCATCATTTCGATAAGATTCGTCAGCGTATAGGTTGCACAGACGAATTGTTCCAACAAGCAGTCCAAGAGATTGTGCGCCTGAACCAGAAACCGGCAAACGCGTTTACCGGTTCGGTCTATGACTCACAGAAAGAGAGCATCATACCCGATTTCACCATTGAGAACCGTGACGGGGAATTCGTTGTAATACTGAACACAGGTGATATACCCGAACTGCATGTCAGCCGTGAATACAACGACATGCTGGACGAATATAGCCAGATGCCGAAAACTCCGGAAATGCGCCAAGCGACGAGTTTCATCAAGACGAAAGTGAATGCAGCACGTTCCTTCATCGATGCCATCAAGCAACGCAACGAGACCTTGCTGAAGACGATGAAAGCGATTCTGCAATTCCAAATAGAATTTTTCACTGACGGGGAAGAAAGCAGCCTAAAACCGATGGTACTGCAGGACATCGCCACCCGAACCGGCTATGACGTATCGACCATTTCGCGTGTAAGCAATAGTAAGCATGTGGAAACGCAATTTGGTATCTATCCGCTCAAATACTTCTTCTCTGAGGCTATGTTGAACGCGGAAGGCGATGAGATCTCGACGCGTGAGATTAAAAAGAGACTGCAAGAACTAATTGATAACGAAGATAAACGTGAACCGCTGACCGACGAACAACTGGTAACCGCCATGAGCGAAGAAGGCTATCCGATAGCACGACGTACGATAGCTAAATATCGCGATCTACTCGGTATACCTGTAGCAAGGTTGCGCAAGATGGTATGAGCAAAGGACTAGACATAGCAGCTAAGGCACTGAGTATAGCATTATACCCTCTGTTTCTGCCGACTTATGCAATGTGCTTGTTCTGTTATTCGTACAGCGCACACATAGAGTATCCGCTGATATTCTGGAGCTTGTTCGTGATCGGCAGTACTCTGTTGCTGACCTGTATTGTTCCCGTGATAGCAATCTACATTATGATTAAAATGGGGAAAGTACAAGATTTCTACATCGACAAACAGGAACAACGCGCTCTACCCTATCTGATTACGCTGATTTGTTTCTGCGGTTGGTACTCCCTGTTAAGCCGCGTGCTACTAGTGCCCACATGTGTGACGATGGCCATTGCTGGTTCGATATTAGTCTTTTCGGTGGTTTCATTTATCAACTTCGGTTGGAAAATAAGCGCACATCTAACCGGTTTTGGATGTTTTGTTGGCGGAATTTTGAGTTATTGTCTCGGAATTGAAGTGATGCCATCGTGGTGGATACTAGGTGCGTTGTTTGGTATATCTCTACTGTTGATGTACGCACGAATAGGCCTAAAGGCTCACACTCCGGCTCAAGTGATTGTAGGATGGTTATGGGGATTGTTGGGCTCTATTAGTCCGTATATGATATTTTGTTTATTACACCATGAAGCGATGTAAGACATACATAATCTGTTGTCTGCTAATGGTTTGTGCATTGTGTCATTCGGCAGAACTAAGCGACGAAGCGCGCATCTCATTACTGAGTTGTTCGCCCGGACAGGAGCTATATGCTCGTTATGGTCATACGGCGCTGCGTGTGTGCGACCCACAACAAGATTTGGATGTGGTATTCAATTACGGTATCTTCAATTTCGCCACCGACCATTTCTATTGGAAATTTGTTCGCGGCGAAACATGGTACGAACTGGGCGCCGTGATGATGAAATGGTTTATGATGGAATATGATGAAGACCATCGACCGGTATATGAACAGATTCTGAATCTGACACCCGAGCAACGAGAGACCATCTGGTTGGCTTTGAGAGAAAATTATCAGCCGGAGAACCGTTGCTACCTATACAATTTCGTTTTCGACAATTGTGCCACTCGCCCTTATCTGCTGATAGAGAAGGCATTAGGCGAGACGATTAGTTCCACTTACACAGGATACACAGGCAAAACTTATCGGGAATTTATTCGTCACTATACCGGTCGCCACTCATGGGAAAATGCGGGTATCAATCTGCTATTTGGTCCGAAAGCAGACCAAGCCATGACAAGCGAACAGAGACTATTTTTGCCTGAAGAACTGATGTTCTATCTGGACAAAGCCACCCTTACCGATGGCACACCGATAGTAAGTCAGAGCAATAGTGCTCCGTTTGAGATACAAGCGACCCCTTGGTACGCTTCGTGGGAATTGGGATTGGTACTATATTTCCTGATAGTAATGGCATTCAGTTGGCGTGATCGTCGCCGCGGGCACTGGTCTTGGGGCGTAGAACTCGCTGTTGGGATTCCGTACATCCTATTGCTTATCATCGTCACATTTCTAACTTTCTTCTCTTGTCATCCGCTAGTAGGATTTGGATGGAGATTGTTGATAATTCCTTTGACACATTTATGCGCAAGACTCGTTTATATTATTCGTTGATACTCGCAGGATTCTATTGCGTTTCTGCGATAGCCATGCCACGACTGACAGTAGTGGCGGTGGTAGATGGTCTGACAGAAGACAACCTAGCATTGCTGCGTCCATACTGGCAACAGGGAGGACTTCGCACGCTAAGCGAAGAAGCCTATCAAACGACCATCTCGTTTCCGCATCAAGTATATGGCGGCAATGAGACGACTGCCACGCTCATGACAGGCGTTACGCCTTCTGAACACGGCTATACGATGGACCATTATTTCCAACGTCGCGATCGAAGACCACACGCTATGCTTGAGGACGAACGCAGCAAGGGTATAGGCACACGACTGATGCTTTCGCCGCAAGCATTGTTGGGCGAAACCATGACTGACAAAATGCGAATACAGTATCCTTCTGCCAAAATCTATGCTATCGGAATTCAACCGGAGACAACCATTCTACTGGCAGGACACGGAGCCAACGCTTGCTGTTGGTTAGATACAGAACAACAGAAATGGGTAACCACTTCTTTCTATAGCGAGGGCTTGCCTTCTACGGCAGACAAGCAGAATATCGAACTGAGAATACAGACTTTGGCAGAACATGAATGGACTCCGCGGATGGATATCCCCACCTACAATCGTCCTACGGCAACCGAGCGAAAGAAAGGTTTCGGTTATCTAGTTGGTGATGTGCTGGCAAAAAGTCCGGAAGCCAATACGCTTGTCATAGAGTTGGCACTAGCTATTCAGAAGAGCGAACAGATAGGAACAGATCGTCATCCGGATTTACTGTTGCTACAACTGAATACCTTAAGCCCGAAGGCGGAATCAGATCCTATTCGTTCGGCCGAGCAAGAAGATATGTATTTGCGACTGAACCAAGACTTAGGATTCCTAATCGAGCAATTGGATAAGCGTATTGGACGCGAAAATTACCAGATACTGGTAGTAGGTAGGCCCGTTGCGGGAATGGACAAGGCTACTCTGTCGACTGCGAAAATGCCTGTGCAATCCTTCAATACGGATCGTGCTTCTGCGTTGATTGGAGCCTATCTGATGGCACTCTATGGTCATGAACGATGGGTAGACGGGGGGTACGGACAATCAATATACCTAAATCGCACACTCATTGAACAGAAGCGATTGAGTCTGGAAACGCTGCAACGCCAAGTGGCTAATTTCCTGATGGATTTTGAGGGAATACAATCAGCCGTACCACAATATGAATTGTGGACGATTCCTAGCCTAGCCTCAACGCTTAGCAAGAAACATATTGGCGATGTAGTATTCAGTCTGCAACCTGGGTGGCAACTGATGCAAGACGAGCGTGTTGTGATTGATTATGTCATAGACCAAGCACCACAAGCGCCTGTGCTATTCTGGTCGAATACCGTTCGTCACATGCCCGAAGGAAAACTAACTGCTTTGGATATCAAAAACTTAATATTCTAGTTACGACATATGATTTTTCATGAACTAAAAGTACATTACGAGCGCCAAACGGGTGAAGATACTCCCCGTAAGGTCAAAGAAATTTACCTAGTAGATGGTGCTGCTAATTTTGCGGATGCCGAGCATTGCGTGGTAAAGGAGATTCAGCCTTTTATCTTTGCAGGGGCTAGCGAAGTACATAGCTGCAAGCGCTCACAGTTCCAAGAAATTTTTCCGAATGAAGGAGGTGCCTTCTGGTACAAAGCACGCGTGGAACTCATTACCATCGACGGCGACAAAGAGGTTCGTAAAAGCGTTGCTGTATTGGTACAGGCCAATACTTTGGATGATGCTGTTTTTGCTCTGAAACAAGGCATGAATTCGTATGACTGCGAGCTGCTCTCAATTGCAAAAACGCAGATAATGGATATTCTGCACGCCGTACAATGACGCCTCTGCAATTCGATATACGAGCAATCATCAAGCGCAAGGCACCTAATGCCCATGTGCCAGGTTTCCTAATCCGTTACTTGGAACGCATTGTGCACATCAAGCAGATGAATGCTTTCCTGCGAACGCATACGACTGAACGCGATTATGATTTTATTCGCGTCGTACTAGATGAGGAGTTAGACGGATGTACGGCTACTATTGAGGGAAAAGAGAATATTCCGACCGATGACCGACCGGTTATCTTTGTCAGCAATCATCCGTTAGGCGGATTAGATGGCATGCTCATCGCGCAAGCTATCCATGACGCGCATGCTTCGATACGACCGCTGAAAGTGATTGTTAACGACCTATTGATGCACATGGAACCGTTAGCCGGTTTATGGGCACCAGTTAACAAAGTAGGACGTCTAAGCCGTGAACAAGCTCTCGAACAACAAAAAATGTGGGAATCTGGTGTGGACGTACTGACGTTTCCTGCAGGTTTGTGCAGTCGATTACAACGAATAGACGGCAAATGGCAAATACGCGATTTGGAATGGCAGAAGAACTTTATTCAGCGGGCAAAAGAATACAAACGCGACATTGTGCCTATCTATTTTGAAGGGCGCAACAGTAAATTCTTCTATACGCTAGCATATATCCGCAAACTATTAGGCATCAAACTGAATATTGAAATGCTATACTTGGTGGATGAGATGTACGGAGCACATGGCAAGCATTTTAAGGTACACGTGTTGCCACCCATCTCATACACGATATTTGACAATACGAAAACGCCCAAAGAATGGGCACAGGTTGTAAAATCCATAGTCTATGAAAACCATCATACCTCCTGTTGAGCCTTCTCTTCTGGTTCACGAACTGGAAGGTCATCTGTTGCGTCCGTCCAACAAGGCGGGCAACTTGATTTACGACATTACCGCACATGAATGTCCGAATGTGATGCGTGAGATAGCACGACTGCGTGAAATCAGTTACCGTGATGGAGGTGGAGGAACCGGTAAAGAATTAGACATGGATGCCATGGATACCATGGAAAAACCATACCATCAACTTTTGGCATGGGATCCTGATAATCAGCAGATTGTAGGCGGATATAGATATTTGTTGGGACCAGAAATCACATTGGACGAAGCGGGTCAACCACACATTGCTTCTGCGCACATCTTCCATTTTAGTCAGCATTTTATCACAGATTACCTTCCCCAGACTATTGAGTTTGGACGAGCATTCGTACAACCAAAATATCAACAACGTGAGATGGGCGTAAAAGCACTCTTTGCGCTAGATAATATATGGGATGGCATTGGTGCCATTATGTACAATCATCCGAACATCCGATGGATGATTGGCAAAGTTACTTTGTATCCTTCGCTCGATCCTATGGTACGCGACTTGTTGTACGCATATCTGCAACGCTACCACACTGATTCTGAGAACCTTCTGGAGCCATACCATCCTCTGTCCATCAGTCCGGAAGCAAACAAATGGGCTGACGAGGTATTCCAAGGAGATGACCCGACAGAGAATCTGCATGCATTGCAACACGCAGTTAGAGAACATGGAATGGTTATTCCTGCTATGTTCGCCGCTTATCTCAATCTCACCAAACAAATGCGTACGTTCGGGACATCCATCAACGATGAATTTGGCGATGTGCTTGAGACCGGAATTATGGTGGACCTGAATACCGTTTACGAAGAAAAGAAAGAGCGTTATATTGCGCCCTATTTGGAATGGCTAAAATCGCAGAACAAATAAGAGAATTGCGAGCAACTATACCTGCAGAAGTGCAGCTAGTTTGTGTCAGCAAATTTCACCCCGTAGAATCCATACGCGAAGCATACGAAGCCGGCGAACGGCATTTTGGAGAAAGTCGTGTGCAGGAATTACAACGCAAAGTGCCACAATTGCCGCAAGACATTTGTTGGCATTTTATCGGTCACTTGCAAACTAATAAAGTACGTGACTTGCTAAAATTGCGTCCATACTTGATTCAGTCGGTTGATTCGGAGCGATTGCTGCTTGCCATCAACGAAGAAGCCAAGCGGCTTGATTTCATCCAAAATGTGTTGCTTGAGGTGCATGTCGCGAAAGAGGAGACTAAATCGGGACTTTTACCTGACGAAATCGAGACAATCACAAAAAATAATCTGGAGAACGTTCGGATTTGTGGACTCATGACTATGGCGACCAATACAGACGATGAGATAGAGATCCGCCGTTGTTTTGTCCAAGCCAGAAATATCTTAGACACATTGCATCTGCCGCAACCGATTTTCTCTGCGGGCATGAGTGATGATTATCCAATTGCCATCGATTGCGGAGCAACGATGATACGCATCGGATCCGCTATTTTCGGAGCAAGACCTACTCCATCGCCACTAGCCAAACGCCCGTTACCGAAAGCTGTCTTTTTTGATCAAGATGGCGTGCTGTTCAATTCGATGCCTTACCACGCACAGTCGTGGGAAGATGCGATGCATGAACATGGTCTGCCTTTTACTGCATCGCAAGCCTATAGAAACGAAGGAAGAACCGGTTCGGCGGTCATACAAGAGATTTATCAACAGGTATATGGCAAAGATGCTTCAGATGAGTTAATCGATGCCATATATGCCTCTAAATCCAACAATTTTATTCGCATGACCGGAGGCAAATTGCCGGAATTGATACCCAATATCCGCGATGTACTAGCCTATTTGCACGACAAAGGTGTGCAATGTTGGGTCGTTACCGGTTCCGGACAACGCTCACTCATTGACAATCTGCGTGCTACTTTCCCCGGAATATTCACAGGAATTATCTCGGCCTTTGATGTCCAACATGGCAAACCTCATCCGGAACCGTATCTCAAGGCATGGGAAAAGAGTGGCGTAAAGAAAGAGGAGTGCTGCATTATTGAGAATGCCCCGCTTGGCATCCGCGCAGGAAAAGCGGCAGGCATATTTACGATAGCTATTAATACGGGGCCGCTACCTGATTCTGACCTTAAAAATGCAGGTGCAGACATGGTTCTGCCTAACATGAACGCACTTCTCCAGTGGTTGCAAAATGCCTGAAATCCTACTGCATTACATATGGGAACATTGTCTATGGGCGGGTTGGCAACAACAGACCACAGACGGGCAACCGATAGAAATACTGTCGGTTGGTGAGCATAATCGCGATGCGGGACCGGACTATAGCCATGCGCGAATACGCATCGGCGAACAAGAATGGGTAGGAAATATTGAAATTCATGTCAATTCGTCCGATTGGTTTCGTCATCGCCATCATCTAGACCATGCATATGACAGCGTGATTCTGCATGTTGTCAGCAAAGCGGATAAGCCTATTTTCAATACACAAGGCCAGAATATCGTACAATGCGAATTGCAATATCCGCACGAACAAGATTATCTGACCCGACTGCTGACTGATGCGCGGCAGATAGATAGTGCGGGAGAACGAATTCGCTGCGCTAAGCAATTACTACAAGACCCGAAGATACTGAGCGACGGATGGCGCAAAGCGCTGCTACACAAGCGTTTAGAATGCAAACGTGCTTCCATCGTGCGTCTACTGGAAATAACCAAAGGTAGTTGGGAACATGCTTTCTATATCTCGCTTGCACGCAATTTCGGTTTCCACACCAATAGTCAGCCTTTCGAGCAATTGGCTCTTTGCACGCCACTTTCTTATCTGCAAAAACACCGAAACAGTCGATTCCAACTCACGGCCATTTTGTTGGGCCAAGCAGGTCTGATCAGAGATGACGAGCAGATGCAAAAAGAGTACGATTTCCTTCGCACGAAATTCAGTCTCACACCTTTGGATAGCAGCCAATGGAAACATGCGAGAATGCGGCCGCAAAACAGTCCAGAGGTACGTATTCGTCAGTTTGCAGACCTGTTGTGGCAATCGGAGCATCTCTTCAGTCGAATCCAAGATGCGACAGATATACGCCAGATGGTAGAACTATTTGGTTCACAACTGGGACGCTCGTCTATCGACATTCTGCTGATTAACACTGCGATACCTTATAAATACGCTTACGCGCTATTCCACAACAATACGGAGAAAGCAGAACAGGCTGCCAATCTGATGGAAGAGATTGCACCGGAAAACAACACCATTGTGCGGCAATGGCGTATGTTAGGCCAAGAAGTTCGCTCTGCCGCAGACACACAGGCGCTGCTACATCTCTATCAAAACTATTGCCAATCGCACGAGTGTATCAATTGCGAGGTTGGCTACCAAATCTTCTTAGACAAGCAACTCAAGCTTTTCTAACTGACTAATCTGCCATTTTGTCAGTTTTTTGCAAGTTGGCTCATTGTTTGTAACGTGTTTAGTGAGCAAAAAATCGAATAGATAACTAAACACAATACAACTATGAACCAGACTAACACAAACAACCAACAAGAGAACTTGAAAAAGTTCGCTATCAATCTTTGCGAGCGAGCTCGTGAAGGTAAATTAGACCCTGTAATCGGGCGTGACGAAGAAATTCGTCGTGTATTGCAAATTCTCTCTCGCCGTACGAAGAATAATCCTATCCTAATCGGCGAACCCGGTGTAGGAAAAACCGCCATTGCCGAGGGCTTGGCCCATCGTATCGTACGCGGCGATGTTCCTGAAAACCTGAAAAAGAAACAAATCTACTCGCTAGATATGGGTGCGCTGATTGCGGGCGCGAAATATCAAGGTGAGTTTGAGGAACGACTGAAAGGCGTGGTCAATGAAGTAGTAGCCGCTGCGGGTGAGATTATCCTCTTTATCGATGAGATTCACACCCTCGTAGGAGCAGGTAAGACAAGCGGCGCGATGGATGCAGCTAACATATTGAAACCTGCGTTAGCTCGTGGCGATCTGCGTGCAATAGGTGCCACCACTCTGGATGAATATCAAAAGTATTTTGAGACCGACAAAGCTCTGGAGCGCCGATTCCAAGTAGTGATGGTAGACGAGCCGGATGAAGCGGCAACTATCAGTATTCTGCGTGGTCTGAAAGAGCGCTATGAGACGCACCACAAAGTGCGTATAAAGGATGATGCGATTATTGCAGCCGTTACGCTCTCTGCGCGTTATATCACCGACCGTTTTTTGCCTGACAAAGCTATTGACCTGGTGGATGAAGCGGCCGCCAAATTGCGTTTGGAGGTAGATTCGAAACCAGAAGAGATAGATAGCCTGGATCGACAAATCAAACAATTGGAGATCGAGCGCGAAGCAATCAAACGTGAGAAAGACAACGAAAAGCTGAAAGGCATAGAAGAGCAATTGGCAGAACTGAAAAAACATGCAGAAGAGCTGAATGCCCGTTGGAACAAAGAGAAAGGCTATGTAGCTACTATCCAAAATGAGAAAGCCCATATTGAGCAAATGAAACACGAGGCGGAAGTGGCTGAGCGCGAAGGCGATTATGGCAAAGTAGCGGAGATACGTTACAGCCAGATTCCTGCCGCCGAAGCGAACATCAAATCCGCTCAAGACACCTTGCATCAGCTCGGTACCGAATCTCTCATTAAAGAGGAAGTCGACGAAGACGATATAGCCGAAGTAGTAGCTCGTTGGACAGGAATTCCTGTGACCAAGATGATGCAATCAGAACGTGACAAATTGCTTCACTTAGAAGAAGAATTACACAAACGTGTAGTAGGTCAAGACGAAGCTATCGAGGCCGTGAGTGATGCTATCAGACGTAGCCGTGCGGGTCTACAAGACCCGAAGCGACCGATTGGTAGTTTCATCTTCTTGGGCACCACAGGTGTCGGAAAAACCGAGTTAGCCAAAGCGTTGGCAGATTATCTGTTCGACGACGAGAATATGATGACACGTATTGATATGAGCGAATATCAGGAGAAATTCTCAGCCACTCGATTGATAGGTGCGCCTCCGGGATACGTAGGTTA
>DBVU01000025.1:14926-15096 GCA_002308195.1 Bacteroidales bacterium UBA1256 | reverse complement strand
GATTCCACCACGATGCTCTATGAGTATCAGTATCGCATTGGAATGGCGGTCTCGTTCCATTATGGTAGCAATCACAATGACAATGAGATCGAATTTGCCAAACTGCATTGCAAGCGACTGAATATTCCGCATATGATTGTTCGACTGCCGTTCATCAAGCAGTTTTTCCG
>DBVU01000025.1:2382-14758 GCA_002308195.1 Bacteroidales bacterium UBA1256 | reverse complement strand
ACCATCTATCCCGACTGTCGTCCTGAGTTTGTCGAGGCCATGAACAACGCTATCCATTTTGGCACATGGAATGGCGTACAATTGCTCACTCCCTACACTTTCTTGACCAAAGCCGAGATAGCCGCCAAAGGCAAAGAACTCAACATCGATTATACCGAAACATGGAGTTGCTACAAGGGCGGTGAACATCATTGTGGCGTCTGTGGCACTTGCCGCGAACGAAAAGAAGCACTGCTGATGGCGGGCATCGAAGATAAAACCATTTATGACAACTAAATGGTAAATAGTAAATGGTAAATAACCAAATAGTAAATGATTTTATGTATTACGTTCAAAAAACTATAGAGATTTCCGCAGCGCACAACCTATCGCTGTCGTACGAGAGTCGCTGTGAAGCACTTCACGGCCACAACTGGATTATTGTGGTCTATTGCCGCGCGAAAGAACTGAATCGCGATGGCATGGTCACCGATTTCACCCACATCAAGCGTATCGTCAAAGATACGTTCGATCACAAGTATATCAACGAAGTACTCGATGTCAATCCTTCGGCCGAGAATATCGCTCGTTGGATTTGCGACCATGTAGAAAACTGCTACAAAGTCAGCGTTCAAGAATCAGAAGGTAACGTGGCTATCTACGAGAAAGATTAATGTATCGCGTCAACGAGATATTCTATACTTTGCAGGGAGAAGGTGCGCACAGCGGGATTCCTGCCGTATTCATCCGTTTCAGCGGATGCAATCTCCATTGTCTCTGGTGCGATACCGATTTTGCCGATTCGCATGAGATGACAGTCGAAGCCATCGTCCAGGAAGCGCTCTCGCTCTACGATGTGCCTAACGAACGAAGAAAAATGTGTGTATTGACTGGCGGAGAACCTTCGCTGCAAGTAGATGCCGATCTCATCCGCGCCTTGCACGCAGCCGGATTCTATATCTGTATCGAAACCAACGGCACACGTCCTATTCCCGAAGGCATCGATTGGGTTACTTGTTCGCCCAAGAAAGGCAGCCAACTGGCTTTACGCAAAGTGGATGAAGTCAAAGTAGTATTTACCGGCGATTACGATCCTGAGATTTGGCGCACGCAACTGGAAGCGGAACACTGGATGTTACAACCACTTCGTTACAATGGCGAATGGCTGATGAATGGCGGTGTGGACGAATGGCAAGACGACCGAAATGACAATTTGGACGATACCGTTCGATATATTCTCGCTCACCCTTTCTGGCGACTGAGCGTACAATTGCATAAGATTGTAGGAATTCGCTAGAGACGAGCTATTATCTGCTCTGCTAGCTCCGAAATAGACGCCCGACCATCATTCTCAATAGTGATGATCGGCGTTTCTGTTTTTCTGTCGAAGGATTGTGCTTGCGCGCGCATGCGTGCTCGTACATTATTTATATTTTCCTCACTAGCCTTGCCGTGATAGTCACGCGCTATCGTGCGTTCCAGACGCACCTTTTCCGGTGCATCTACTAGAACTATCTGCTCACACAGCCGATCTATCTCCGACTCAAAGAGAATAGCACTTTCTACAAACAGAACAGATGCCTTTTGATGCAAAATATCTTGCACTACCGCAGGATGAACTATCGCGTTGAGAGCATCTAGCAACTCAGGCGCAGCAAACACTCGGCGACTGACATAATCCGTATTGTATTTCCCTTCGGAGAAAGCCTCAGCACCCAATAAACTGATTATCTGCTGACGAACACGTTCGTCTTCCGTGATGATCCGCTTCGCTTCTCGGTCACAATCATACACCGCATACCCGCGATTGGCTAATTCGCGAGCAATAGTGGATTTACCACTTCCTATTCCGCCTGTGATACCGATAATCCGCATAACTTAGAATTGGAAATAGATGAACGGTTGCATATCTGCGGTAACGAACTGATAGATTACGAGGATAGCCGCACAAACTGCCACTACAGTCAACCACAGAGGCATCGCGGCAAACCACATACGGTAACGGCGTTTCCAGTCGGTCGGCAACCAGTGAATAATCATTCCCATCACAAACATAGCTACCACCCAGCGATATTCCCACAAGAAATCGGGAATGATAGCATTACTCCACGCGCCACCTATCTGGTTCACCATGTTTTTGGCTGTTTCCCACGCTACTTTATTGGCCGTTTCCGGATCCAGATTACTACTCGAGCGGAAGAACAAACGAGTAAACGTGATAAACACGAATGTTTGTAGTATGGCCCATGCTGTGCCCATGCTGCTAACAAACCGCGGTTGACTCTTATCGCGTCGAATTAGCCAATAGATATAGCGAATAGCTGTGCCTACCCAGATAATAGTTGCCCATACAGCGAACAAGCGCACAGCAGGAAGATTTGTCAGATAGTCTGCTACACAGAGTCCGACTGTTGTCAGAGTCATCAACGCCATGCGCAGATGCCAATTCATCTCACGCCAAATCTTGTTGACTATCATTCCTATGCCATTGATACCACCCCAGATGATGAAGTTCCAACTGGCTCCGTGCCACAAACCGCCTAACACTTGCGTAATGAACGAGTTGAGATTCGAATAGAGCAATTTCTGCTTCGATGTTAGTTTTCCTCGTTGCATGATTCGGTCGGCGATAGCCACACACAATATCAGTACTGCGAACGGAATCATAATCCATAGCCACCAACCTGTCAATGCAGACGATACTACTGCGATCAATGTTAGCCAGAAATACGTACCAAAACCGATGCGGCGATTTCCTCCCAATGGAATATACAAATAGGTTTTCAGCCATCGGCCCAACGACTGATGCCAACGACGCCAGAACTCTTGCGGATTCTGCGATTTGTATGGAGAATCGAAGTTGCGAGGCAGATAGAATCCCATCAGCAACGCCACGCCTATCGCTATATCGGTATAGCCCGAGAAATCGGCATATACCTGCAGAGAATAAGCAAATAATGCAAATAAATTTTCAAAACCGGAGAACAGCAGTGGATGGTCAAACACACGGTCAATCAGATTCACTGCCAAATAGTCGGACAAGATAATCTTTTTGGCCAAACCATTTAGTATCCAGAATACCGCCAAACCAAAATATCTGCGACTCAGATGGAATGGTTTGTATAGCTGCGGAATAAATTCCTCTGCACGAACTATAGGACCGGCCACCAGTTGCGGGAAGAAGGACACATAGAATCCGAAATCCAGTATATTCTTAACCGGCTGAATACGGCCATGCAACACATCTGCCGTATAAGATATCACTTGGAACATGTAGAACGAGATCCCGACCGGCAGAATGATTTGATCCACCATAAAACGACCGGATGTACTGAATCCGTTCCCGACATAAGCAAATATATCAAATACGCGAAATCCTGTACCAAACAGGTCATTCAGCATATTCGTAAAGAAATAGGCATACTTGAAATAGGCTAGCAATCCCAGATCTATCACTACCGATAGGCACAGCCATGCTTTGGCCATCCGTTTCCCCTCATTCGCTTTGATTCGCTGAGCTATCAGCCAATCGCTAAGCGTTACAAAAGCCAGTATCAACAGAAACAGCCCACTGGTCTTGTAATAGAAGAACCAACTGACAAACAGCAGATATACATTGCGCAGATGCAGTTTCTTGTTACCCAGTCGATTAGGCACCACCTCCATAATCAATGCAAACAGCGCATAGACCAATGCAAAAAACGCCCAGAAATAGAACTGAGTGAACAGCAGTGGTGAATCTGCATCAAAAGCCAATATGTGGTGTAAGAAATCCAACTCTACTTCCCTATTCCATTCCTTCTAATATCCAATCGGCTACTGCATTGCCCGCTTTGCGTGCTCCGCTACGATGGAAATGCACGCCATCGCTTCCTGCCAGCCCTACCTCTTGCCAACGCGCCATACTGCCTGCGCCGCCCATCCAGCGATAGAGACTGAAATAGGCAATCTCTTCCTCCAGAGCCATCTTGCGCAACAATCGATCCATATAAGGTACCAGAGGATACGTAGTCATTTCGCCATCAATCGTGGTCAACATATCGCTTGGACCAATAAAGAGGATAGATGCATTAGGCGCACAGCGTTTCAGGTATTGCACTTGTTCGCGCAGACCTTTCACGATGGCAGCTATTGTACCAGGATTCTGATTCGAAGGAATCGCATTGCCACCAAACTGCATAATAATCAACGACACATTCGCATCGCTATAGAAACGACTCAACTGAGCAGAACTAATCTTGGTGAAAACCAAACCGAGACAACCGCGCATCGGAATATTGTCCACAATTACACCCGTTGACGATTCTTGCGACAGACCATACACATTGCCCCTACCACTCAGAAAGACTGTATCTCCATGATGCGTATAATGAATGCTTGTATCTGCCAACACGCGCCATCGATCGTAACGCGGGCGACCGTCCAGAGGCGTACAGTAAGTAGTTATCTCTTCGCTGCCTTTGACCAGGCTATCGGCCATCACAGCCATCTGTCCCATTGGCCCATATAGCCCGTCTCCGCGCTGACTGCTTCTCAGACCATACACCATATAACGTCTGGGACCTTGTTGAGGTGTCACAATGCGATCGTTCATCATGAGGCGTTGTGCTACGCTCAAACTAGGAATCGTCTGCGCCAATGGCATCAGTCCCACACCAGAACCACCATAACGGTCTTGCAATTTCTGACGAATCTGAGCAGTCATACGGTCTTCCTCTATCTGACTATCGCCATAATGCATCACGCGCACCTGACGACTGCCGGCTTCAGCCAGCGAAGCATAGAATTTGGCAAGATACGTGCGGCTATCTACTACCGAATCAACATGCACGGCAGGAACCACTACCGGTGCAGGTTTTGGCTGCGCAGAAACTGTATCGACCGCTTCAACCGTATCAGTAGCCACAAATTCGGGAAACTCCACTAATTCGTCCTCTGCCTCAGCATAATCTACAGTATCTGTTTGCTCCACGCCAAACACCTCGGCCATACTGGGCCAATGCAGAGTGCGCGTACCTATCTCGATGCTATGCGGCAACACCAGACATAGCACACCTAATCCGAGCAGACAGCAAGTGATAAAAAGTAAGACAGAGCGTGGACGCATAGACTATTTCCTCCACAGCGCACGGCTGAACAACAACAGAACAGTGAATATCTCTAAACGTCCGATTAGCATAACAAAGGTAGCCACCCATTTGGCAACAGCAGGGAATGATTCGTAACATCCGCTCGGACCATATTGGCCGATAGATACGCCGACATTACCTATCATCGAGACAGCTACACCAAGTGACTCATCGAAGCCTATTCCGCAAGCGCAGAAGCATATAGCAGCACACATAACGATAGCGAAATAGAAGAACATGAATGCCATCACATTACTCGTTGTTTGTTCGCTGAGCGTACGACCATTGAATCGAACAGGTATCACTGCATTCGGATGGATACGACGTTTGATCTCAGCCAACGCAGATTTTGCAAATATACCAATGCGCACCCATTTGATTCCTCCGGCAGTGGAACCGCTGGCACCACCTGTCAACATAAGGAAGAAGACCAGCATCCATAGCACAGGTGGCCATAGCATATAATCAGCAGCCACAAAACCGGTCGAACTGATTGTAGAAACGGCCGTGAAGAATCCCGTGCGAAGAGCATCGCCTGCAAAGCGCATACCTTGTGCCCATGTAGCAACAGGGGCTATCAGTGTCGTATAATGAACAAACAGTCCTACGGCCAAGAAGATGGTTGCAGCCACACATGCGCCAACATACCACCGCGTTTCCTCATCGCGTATGAGATTCAGCGGCTTGCCGCGGAAGAGATAGATGAGTTTGGTAAAATTGATGGCAGACAAGAAAATAAAGACTGCTATGATCCATTGTATAGCAGGACTATACTCAATGATACTGGTGTTGCGAGTTGAGAAACCACCGGTCGAGATAGTGGACATAGCGTGGCAGACTGCATCAAATTTGCCCATACCACATATCCACAGCAATATACCTTCTGCTATCGTCAGAGCAATGTAGGTCAGCCACATATGTTTTGCGGTATCTGCTATACGCGGACTGAGTTTCTCGTAGCTCACACCTGTCACTTCTGCGCTATAGAGCTGCATACCACCTAGTCCGAACATAGGCAGAATAGCCACACTAAGCACAATGATACCCATACCTCCAACCCACTGCATGAGTGAACGCCACAGCAGGATAGAATGAGTCTGTGCCGTTACATCGGTAAAGACGGTGGAACCGGTTGTAGTAAATCCCGCCATGGTCTCATACCATGCATCGGTGATGGATGGCAGCGCACCGCTCAACCAGAAAGGCAGCATACCAAACAACGAATAGACTACCCATACTGCGCCTACAATCACATATCCTTCGCGTTCACCTACCCGCTTCTCAGCATTGCGGCCGGCTAACAGAATCCATATACTGGTCACCCATGTGATGGCCGACGACACAATCCATGCGCCCAGATCAGCCTCGTGATACCACCAGGCGGTGAAGGTAGGCACAAGCATGAACAGTGCTTCCAGAGTTGTCAGCACGCCCATCGTCTTGAAGACCAGTCGCCAATTGAATGTTCTTGTCATTTGAAGAAACGCTCTAAGTTACGTATTACATGGCTCTTGCAGAAGACAACCACCAGGTCGCCTGCTAAAATCTGCGTATCACCATTGACCAATATACCTTCTCCGGCGCGTACGATGCCACCTATATTAGCCTCTTCAGGCAAATCCAGTTCACGTACTTTGCGACGAGTAATCGGACTTCCCTCTTTGGCGTAAAACTCCACTATCTCTGCATCTGCACTGGTCAGGTTGTGCACACCGCGTACACTGGCATCCAGCAACATCTGGTAGATATAGCTGGCGGCAATAGTTTTCTTGTTGAGTACCGTACCTATATCCAGTCCTTCGGCCATCGGTATATAGTCCAGATTCTCTATCTCAGCTATCGTCTTGTGTACTCCGAAACGCTTGGCAGCCAGACAAGCAAAGATATTGGCCTCGCTATTTTCTGTCACTGCTACGAAAGCATCTGCATCCAGTATACCCTCTTCTTTCAACACATCCATATCGCTGCCATCAGCATTGATAATCAGCACCTCCGGCACTTTCTCGCTCAATATACGGCATAGGTCGCGGTCGCGCTCAATGATCTTGATATTCATCTCGCCATTTAGTTCGGTAGCCGCTTTCCTGGCTATACGTCCGCCGCCGAAGAAGATGACATTCTTTATCTCACGTTTGGATTTGCCCAACTCTTCGCGTAGGAATTCCATATCCTCTTTGGTACAAACGCAATAGACCATATCGCCTGCTTCTACCATATCGTTTCCACGCGGAATCAGTGTCTCCTGGTCGCGCTTGATAGCCACGATGCGGTAACGGCCGTGATTATATACACCCGATGCGAAAGTCTGACCTATCACTTTGGCTCCCTCACGCACTTTCACTACGCATAGTTCCAGTGCTCCCTGGCTGAGATGCAGGTGATAACGCATCCAGTTGGTGCGAAGGCTTTCCTCAATCTCGTTGGCGGCCAACACCTCCGGATAGATCAGGTGGTTAAGACCCATGCCCTCGAAGAATTTACGATTCTCCGGCAACAGATATTCGTAGTTGTCGATGCGGGCCAACGTACGTTTTGCGCCCAGTTGATTAGCTATCAGACAGGCTGTCATATTCTCCGTCTCATGCGGAGTAACCGAAATGAACAGGTCGCAATCTTTAACGCCGATGTCACGTAGGTCATGTATCGAGGTAGGATTGCCTACTTTAGTGAGCAAGTCATAGTTGGCGCTCAGGTCACCCAAGCGCTCCGGTTGCTCGTCCAGCAGACTGATTTCCATGTCCTCTCGACTCAACAGTTTAGCCAAGTGTGTGCCTACTTCACCGGCACCTGCAATAACGATTCGCATAATCCTTCTTTATCTAATTTCAACAAGTGATACAATTCTTTGGTACTGCCGTGCTCCACAAACTGGTCATTCACGCCCAGGCGAATGATGCGCGGCGTATAACCATGGTCGGCCATCCACTCCAGCACTGCGCTACCGGCTCCACCGGCCAGCGTACCATCTTCGGCCGTGACAATCGTCTTAAATCGTTTGCCGATTTCGTGCAACAGCGCCTCATCTAATGGTTTGAGCCAACGCAGGTCGTAATGCGCAAAGCTCGGAGCTTTCTTCTGACTAGCTATTTCGTCGATAGCCTCAGCCATGGTATTTCCGATAGCACCTATTGTCAGTACAGCTATATCTTTTCCTTCGCGCAGGCAAATACCTTTGCCCAATTCTACCGGCTGAGATTCTCCGTGCTCTATCGGTGTTCTGCCTCGCGGATAGCGAATAGCCACAGGCCCATCGAGCGTCTCGGCCAAGCGAAGCATATTTCTCAAATCAGATGCCGTACGCGGAGCAGCAATCTGCATATTAGGTATCGAACGCAGATAAGCCAGGTCGAGCAATCCATGATGCGTAGCGCCGTCGTTGCCCACGATTCCCGCACGGTCGATACAGAGTACGACGTGCAGATTCTGCAAAGCCACATCGTGAACGATATTGTCGTACGCACGTTGCAGGAAGGTTGAATATTCGTTGCAGTAAGGTAGCATACCCGCCTTAGCCAGACCAGCGCTGAATGTCACAGCATGGCCTTCGGCTATACCCACATCATAGACGCGGTCGGGCAACTCCTTCTGCATAATGCTCATCGAGCATCCGCTAGGCATGGCAGGCGTGATACCTACTATCTTGTCGTTCTTGCGTGCCAGTTCAAGCAGCGTTTGACCAAACACCTCTTGCCACAGTGGCGTTTCTCCGCCGCTTATCGCCAGGCGCTCGCCGTTACTTACATTGAACTCGCCCGGCGCATGCCATACAGTCTGGTCGTTCTCCGCAGGTGCATAGCCCTTACCCTTCTTGGTGATGATATGCAGTACCTTAGGTCCACGGTGGTTCTTGATCTCGCTCATGATACGCACCAGTCCTTCTACATCGTGACCATCGGTCGGACCAAAATAACGAATATTTAGTCCGGTGAAGATATTACTCTTCTGATGACTCAGCGCAGCCTTGATATTATTGTTGCGGCGCAGAATACGTGCCTTGGTATGCTCGTCCACCAGATGCAGTTTCAGGGCCAACTGATACAGATTCCAGCGCAAGCGGTTATATCCGGCACTGGTAGTCAAATCCACCAGATACTGGGTAATACCACCTTTCAGCGGATCAATGGCCATGTGGTTGTCATTCAGGATAATCAGCAAATTGTTCTTATCCATCGACGTGTTGTTCAGTCCCTCGAACGCCAGCCCACCAGTCATAGCGCCATCGCCGATGATGGCTACCACATTCGCTTTACCCCCGATGGCTATATCCAGCCCCAGCGCAGCAGAAATACTGTTGCTGGCATGGCCGGCTATGAACGCATCATACTCGCTCTCCATAGGATTGGTGAACGGGCTGAGTCCCTTGAACTGTCGGTTGGTATGGAATCGGTCGCGACGACCGGTCAAGATCTTGTGCGCATAAGCCTGATGGCCCACATCCCATACCAGTTTGTCGGTAGGCGTATCAAATACGTAGTGTAGCGCTACGGTCAATTCTATTGTTCCGAGCGAAGAAGCCAAGTGGCCGGGATTCTTGCTGAGGGCCTCGATGATGAATTGGCGCAACTCCGCACAAACGGCCGGCAATTCACTCACCTGCAGCTTCTTCAGGTCGGCTGGTGAATCTATGTGATTGATATATTGATAATCCATATATAGCTGTGCACAAACGTGCACAATAATCCAAATTAGCGCGCAAAGATACTGCTAATTTTGCATATATGCAAATTTTATCGCAAAAATCGTACTAAATCTTGCTTATATCAAAAATTATTTGTACTTTTGCACCGCAAATTGTGAAACTATATGGACAAACAAGAATTACGCAAACTGATTGCTATTTGGTTTGACGAAGACATTCGCGATGGTGACCATACTTCGCTCAGTTGTATTCCTCCTACACAGATGGGCTGCCAGCAGTTGATTATCAAAGATACAGGTGTTTTGGCTGGCGTAGAAGTGGCAAAAGAGATCATTAATTATTTCGACCCTGACTGCCGTTTTGAGCAGATACTGGAAGATGGCGCACTAGTCAAACCGGGCGATATAGCTTTCCGCGTCTATGGCAAGGAACTGAGCCTGCTGCAGATTGAGCGCACGATGCTCAATATCATGCAACGTATGTCTGGCGTAGCTACTACGGCTCATCGTTACCAGAGCCTGATTGCCGACACAGGTTGCCATGTGTTGGATACGCGTAAGACCACCCCTGGACTGCGTTATCTAGAGAAAGAGGCAGTAGCTATCGGCGGTGGAATGAACCATCGTATTGGACTATTCGACATGATTCTACTAAAGGACAATCATGTAGATTTTGCAGGAGGCATCACGGCTGCGCTGGAGCGTGCTCGCGACTACTGCAAGGCCAAAGGCAAGAATCTGCGTATAGAGATTGAGGTGCGCAATTTTGATGAAATCAACGAAGCACTCGCTACCAATATTCCTGACCGCATCATGCTCGACAATTTCACGCCTGCTAAGACAAAAGAGGCGGTCGATCTGATACGTGCTTGGGAGCGGTCAGTGACCGAGACAGATAGCCATTCGGGTAAGGCTCGTCACATGGAGATTGAGTCATCCGGTGGAATCACCATTGATACACTGCGCGACTATGCACTTTGTGGCGTAGATTTCGTCTCTGTAGGAGCATTGACGCACTCTTACAAGAGTCTGGACATGAGTTTCAAGGCGGTTAAATAATCCGCTCGCATTCCAGTAACACAGGTTTGCCGTTTACGCGGCAACCGATGATATAGGTTGTGCCTCCATCGCGGAGGTGCAACTTTTTCTTTAGTTGCTCCGGAGTTAGTGGATAATTGCGAACGAGAATGTTCGCCTGCGAAAGATTCTTTCCACTTTTACCTTTCGACTCTTGACTTTCCCCTTTCACTTGCCAAACGCGTCCGGGAAAATCTTCGCGCAAAGTAGTAGAAGCGTAGAGATGCGTATTCACATCCAGTTTGCTGAGTCCAAATCGCTCGCCCACCAGTTTGTATGCTCCGGCCTTCAGTATCGCAGCATTAGGTTCATACAAAAATCCATCATTCTCATCATTCCCTTCATTCATCAATCTACAATCTCTCTCTTCCTCTCGTGTAAATAAGAAAGCCTGGTCCTTTTTTGCTAAATCGACAGCCGTGATTTGTCTTGTGCCGCCACTAACCAATAGCACCTCCTTCACTTCGTTCTTGACAGCCACTACATGGATATTCCAGGAAAAGTGAGAGTCAACAGTCGATAGTCGAGAGAGAGCTTGCGTGAGGTCCAGCATTGGCGATAATTTCAGCATAATACGCCCTTTGGGCGTAAGATGCGCCAACAGCGTGGGCAGCAATTCCGCCACATTGGGTGTACAGTCTTCCAGGCGAAAAACCTTTCCTCCGTGACTGTCACGTCTTGCCGGATCCAGGAAAATCAGGTCATACTGACCTGCTGTCTGAAGAAAATTTTCGGCCGTGGAGTTGTGAACGGAAATGGAGCCTACCCCCGCCCCCTCCCTAAAGGGAAGGGAGAAATTATGCTTCGCAATGCGGCACAGTTCTTCGTTTTGCTCGACATAGTCGGTTTGCGCGAATTGTTCGCTCAGAAAATACGTATCTACTCCGTAACCGCCGGTCAAGTCCACCATGCGACTTTCCTCTTTCGGCCTATCGACTATTTCCGCCTTGTATCGGGCGGTCGATTCTGAAGAACACTGCTCACAACTGAGACGCACGGGATACCACCAGTCGTCTATCTGAGCAAAAGTAGGCAGTTTGTCAGCAGTGCGCTCACGGCCTTCTGTTTGCTGCAACATCCATCGCCATTCGTCGTCCGACAGATGTTTGTATTTACTCCGCTGAAGCGCTAATTCCTCAATTTTCAATGCTTAGTTGCGTATTTGGGTAGTAGTACGACAGTATCTGCTCATATGTTTTTCCTTCGCTGGCCATCACTGCGGCACCTATCTGGCATAGGCCTGCTCCGTGTCCCCAGCCGTGACCGCTGAGTGTCCATACGCCATTGGCATGATGGATGTCAAACCAACTGCTGTAGAGGCACGAACGACTTAGCCAAAGGCGAATTTTCAGTTCTTTTCCAACAATTTCGGTGCGTTTAGTGCCCACGATGCGCAGACTGTCGATACGTCCGCTGAGTCCGCGATGAAGGGGTTCAAGTGACTCGATGTGCCCGAAGTCGATACCCGATTTTTCGTGAACGATAGCATCTAGTTCGTTGTCGGTATATGTCACGTTCCAGTCTCGAAAATCTCTGGTCTCTTGGTCGTAATC
>DBVU01000025.1:0-2305 GCA_002308195.1 Bacteroidales bacterium UBA1256 | reverse complement strand
GTGCGCCAAATCTCTGATTTGCCTCCGCAGCATTTGTAGTAACGGCAGTCGCAAATCCGGCCATCGTAGGTCAATACCTGATGCGCAGTGGCTCGCACTGCTTCCACGGCCCTTTGGTTCATGCGGCGCAGACCTTCGTAACGCTGACAATGGTCATCGGCGCAGACATCATAATCATTTACCAATTGACCATTTACCATTTGTTCATGGGGCTTTTGTGCTATCGCGCGAAGGGCCCAACTGCGACTGATGACAGCGTGCGCTTTGAGCAGTTCCATCGGACTATTGGCATTCATCTCAGACGAAATAACCGAACAGATATAATCTTCCAGGTCAATGGTATTGACAGCGGTGAACAGTCTTTCGTCTTTCGACTTTCGACTTTCGACTATTTCCAACTTTCCCGCAAATTCCTGGTCCTCAAGTCGATCCCAATGAAAACCAATACCGATGCGCACATTCTTTAGAATGAATGTGTGTTCGCGTTGCTCGAACTCAATCTTCGGAGCAGTTAGTATGCCTACTCTGATGAGCATTCAGCAATCAGTTTTTCAGACGGGCGATAAGTTCAAAAGTACGGAGACGATCTTTGTACCAATTGTTGCGGTTCATGGCCACAATATCGCAGTTGGCATCTGAATTGTCTTCCCAGCGACGGCAGTTGTACAGCACATCGTAGATACGTCCAATCGGCCAATCGCGACTGATACGCAGGCCGACGGCATAATCTTCGCCATACTTAGTAGTCGGATAGTTGATAGTGCGGAGCAACGGCACATAGAATCCACGCGGTGCGCCCAGACCATTGATACGCAGGGCATTGTTGCGTCCGTTATCGTCAGTCCACTCGCGGTGGTCAATCACACCCGGAGGCAGAGTTTCACCTGCCATATTCGTCAACTGATAGGTGCCGATAACCATGCCGAATAACGGTGAGTGGTTAGGGGTGAGGGGTGAAGGACCTTCGAATGTATCAATAAACTTCTGAACAGTGTTTTCGTCAAAATAGGTATCGTCCGAATCCAGTTGGATAGCATACTTGCCGCAACGCGGGTCATGAATAGCCACATTCCAGTTGCCGCCAATGGCGTGCCAAGTCTTGTCTTGTTGGATGAAGACCAATTGGCCTAACCCCGCCCCTTCCCTGGAAGGAAGGGAGGATTGAATTTCGCGAATAATCTCGGCCGTGCCATCGGTGGAGTTGTCGTCCACCACAATTACATTGAACGAATACGGCGCACGCACTTTTTGTGCCAAGGCACTGCTAACTGCATCAGCGATAGTGCGGGCACGATTGCGACAAGGGATAATCACACTGGCCGTTACCGGAAATTCGTCTGCCGCAGGCAGTGGCAGATATTGTCCGGGCTTCAGATAAGCGCCTATGCGCTTCAGATGGGCGGTAACACAGGCTTCCATTTCTACTTGCACCTGGCGATTGCGTGGATCGACATAGTCGAACAATTTCTCACCGGATTTGCGCGTGTCTTCCTCTACTTCGTAATACAGGTATTCCGGAATATGGGCGAGGGAGCCATTGCCCATTTGACTGGCTCGCAGACGCAGGTCATAGAGTCCGGCAAACTCATAGTCGGTATCCATCTGCGCGACGAGCGATTGCAGTCGGTCTGTGCGCCAAAGCAGGACTGCGCCAAAATCGAAATCGTCACGTAGCGCTCCTTGCTGATAGTCGATCACGGGGGCTTCCACTATTCGGGCCTCTCCGCCTTCGATTATCTTCTGGAATCGGTCGGCATAAGCCATCGTAGCGCCGGTCATCTCCAGCACTTGCTGCATACGCTCCAATCCCAGATAAACCCATTCGATATTGGGCTTGAGGCAAATCAGCGTGTAAGGTGTCTGCGCCTTAGCGGCGATTTCGCGGATAGCAGCGGTACTGCATACTCGTCCGGGCAAGAAAAAAATAGAAATATCCATGTGTTTAATTTACTTTATTTCACTTGTGCGCCTTGTGCGTTGTAGGTATTACCGTTCTTCTCAATCAGCACCTGACCATCACGCAAAATCTTTCTCATAAGTATTGTTGTTAAGTGTTGTTAAAATCATTATTTTTTCGAACCCGTCTTAACCCCGTATTTACCAGGTCTTAACCACGTTTTTCTCACATTTTACTACCGAGACATTATCGAGACAATCACGAGACAATTACGAGCGCACTATCTTATTCCGTAGTAGGAACCAGTGCATCTTTGTGGTACTCGCAGAGGCCCGGTATCGGATCTTGCAATATTCGTCCTATGGGTAGCCCCTCTGCCGCCATGGCCTCTTCCCGTATCGGGCGGTA
>DBVU01000085.1:7406-7829 GCA_002308195.1 Bacteroidales bacterium UBA1256 | reverse complement strand
TCTATCCGGAAGAGATTGAGGACAAGTTGAACAATCAAGAAGCCGTAGGCGAGTCATTGGTCATAGAACGCGAAGGCAAACTCGTTGCGTTAGTTTTCCCGGATGAAGCACAGACTAAACGTATGTCGCTGGAAGAAATTCAGAGAATCATGCGAGCCAATCTAGAAAAATTGAATAGTCTGATTCCTTCGTATAGCAAGGTTTCGAACATAGAAGTTCAACAAGAACCATTTGAGAAAACTCCTAAAAAATCCATTAAACGCTTCCTCTATAAGTGATGTGGGTTGTTCTAGCCTTTGTTTCTGCGCTGTGTCTAGGTTTCTACGACATCAGCAAGAAAGTTGCGCTTCGTGATAATGGCGTAGTGGATGTGTTGACGCTTAGCGTCCTTATTTCCAGCGCCATTCTGCTTATTCCCTTGCT
>DBVU01000085.1:6572-7330 GCA_002308195.1 Bacteroidales bacterium UBA1256 | reverse complement strand
TGCATCGTACTAAGTAGCTGGATTTTTGCTTATATCTCGCTCAAACATTTGCCTATCTCTGTGGTTAATCCGTGGCAAGCCACGCGTCCAATGTGGACCTTAGTGGGTGCTATGCTGATTTTTGGTGAGCGATNNATGCTGATTTTCGGAGAGCGATTGAATCTATGGCAGTGGATTGGTATTCTTCTAGCTATTGGAACTATTTTTGCATTCTCTTTTCATCCAAAAAAGGTTTTAATACAACATCGCTCTCCCCTCGCCCGCTACTACGTAGCCTTAGCATTAGCAATACTTATTGGTTCCTGTTCCGGTCTGTATGATAAATACATGATGAGGCATTATGACCACAATGCTGTGCAAGTATATTATACCTTCTACCAAGCCATTCTCATGCTCGGTGTATGGACAATCTACCATCATCGACAAAGCAAATCTGACGGCAGAGTTTTTTCTTTCTCCTACAGAAATATTCTTCCCATAGCACTAATCAGTATATTTCTGGTCATCAGCGACAATGTGTATATGCTAGCCCTACGCGATCCTGATTCGCTGATTGCAGTAGTCAGCACTATTCGTCGCGGAGGTGCAGTAATAGGCTTTGCATACGGACTAATATTTCTAAAAGAACAGGACCCTTGGAAAAAGGTCCTGTCCATGCTTGGTATTCTCGCTGGCTTAATCTGCCTAACGATTGGTACCTTATAGCAAGTGATACGTTACTGTCAAGCCGGCCATAACAATGCTGACCATCGACATCA
>DBVU01000085.1:6144-6434 GCA_002308195.1 Bacteroidales bacterium UBA1256 | reverse complement strand
GCCATGAATACGGCCAGTACAAATCCTGTAGCCAAACCGCCAATTAGCAGTCCAAGTACACCGGCTACGCCAAGAACGAGACCCGTGATAATCGGGACAATAATAGCCAGAATAGACGGAAGCAGCATTTCATGCTGTGCGCCCTTGGTCGAGATTGCCACGCAGCGCGCATAATCTGGATCTGCCTTGCCTTCCAATATGCCTTTGATGGTTTGAAATTGGCGCCGAACCTCTTCGACCATCTTCTGCGCCGCACGACCAACTGCATTCATTGTCAGTCCGCAGAACAG
>DBVU01000085.1:5950-6096 GCA_002308195.1 Bacteroidales bacterium UBA1256 | reverse complement strand
ATACCTACGAGCACAATCGGGTTCATCAGGTTAACATTGTATGCATTCATAAAGTCGACAAGCGTAGCTTGTGCAGCCTCTACTCCGTTCGGCAAATCTTGTCCTACGCGGATGAGCGCAATCTTGATTTCCTCCACATACGATGC
>DBVU01000085.1:5732-5890 GCA_002308195.1 Bacteroidales bacterium UBA1256 | reverse complement strand
TTACCGAGCGCATCGAGTGCATCGGTGCGTTGGCGTACTTCTGCGGGAAGTCCGGACATCTCAGCATTTCCACCTGCGTTATCTGCAATTGGGCCATAAGCATCCGTAGCCAAAGTGATTCCTAAGGTCGATAGCATACCAACTGCAGCAATACCGAT
>DBVU01000085.1:5151-5696 GCA_002308195.1 Bacteroidales bacterium UBA1256 | reverse complement strand
GCAAAGCCATTGGCACACAGATAAGCAAGGATAATAGCTACGCCTACAGTGATGACAGGCACAGCTGTTGACAACATACCCAGTCCCAGACCACTGATGATAACTGTTGCAGGACCTGTTTGACTACTCTCGCTCACTTTCTGTGTCGGCTTATAACTTTGCGAAGTGTAATACTCGGTTGATTGGCCGATTTNNGTGTAGTACTCGGTAGATTGGCCGATAATAACACCTGCCGCCAAACCTACTACTACCGAAAGACTAACTTGCCACCATTGGCTAGTCTCGGTGCCGAATAGCCATGCAAAAATACCGAAAGTGACACCTGCAATCAGTATGGCAGCTGTGTTGGTTCCGATACTTAGCGCGCGAAGCAACTGTTTCATGCCCGCACCTTCTTTGGTCTTAACGAGATAAATACCGATAATACTGAGCAATACACCGCAAGCAGCAATGAGCGAAGGCGCAAGCACAGCCTTCAACTGCATTCCCTCAACAGTGGAAGTAGCAAAAGCCGAAGCGCCCAGTGCCATCGTGGCAAGGATAGA
>DBVU01000085.1:1704-5144 GCA_002308195.1 Bacteroidales bacterium UBA1256 | reverse complement strand
TCACCTACGTTATCGCCTACGTTATCAGCGATGGTAGCAGGGTTGCGAGGATCATCCTCCGGGATGTTATATTCGGTTTTTCCCACAAGGTCAGCACCAACATCAGCTGCTTTGGTGTAGATTCCACCTCCCACGCGTGCAAACAGGGCTTGAGTGGAAGCACCCATACCGAATGTCAGCATGGTGGTAGTGATGGTTATCAGATCAGCTTCTGCACCTACAAGCGCCAACAGGCCAGTCTTTTGTAGTACGAGGAACCATCCTGCAATATCCAATAGTGCCAAGCCGACCACAGTCAAACCCATCACAGCTCCCGAGCGAAAAGCAACCTGCAAACCCGAGTTAAGCGATTTGCGAGCGGCATTGGCCGTACGAGCAGAAGCATAAGTGGCGGTCTTCATGCCGAAGAAGCCTGCTAGACCGGAGAAGAAACCACCAGTCAGGAAAGCAAACCATACAATACCATTCTGCAAATGGAAATAAGCCATTACGGCAAAGATAACAGCCAATACCAGGAAAACAATCGTTACTACTTTGTACTGCTGTTTTAGATAAGCCATCGCACCTTTGCGAACGTGCGAAGCAATGGTCTTCATGAGATCTGTTCCTTCATCTTTGCCCAACATAGAGCGGTAGAAATAGAACGCGAACCCAAGAGCCAAAAGCGATGCTGCCAAGACGACATACATCATTAAAGTAAGATCTGTCATAAAATCCGTATTAAAAATTTAAAGTTATTTTTTCAAAAAGTCCGCAAAGGTACTGCTTTTTGCCCGAATACGCAAATTTTATGCGTTTTTTTTGCATATTTATGTTCAAAAACATGGTTTCGCTAGCATGAGGAGCCTAGTTTTCAAAAAAAGTCCTAAAAAATTTGCCTATTTCAAAAAAATGTACTACCTTTGCGGCAATCTTTTGATTGCCCATGAAAAAATCCACAAAAATAGCACTCTGGTCAGTAGGCATAATCATCTTCTTATGCGTTTCTGCTATGCTGACAGCCAATATATGGGTCTCCCACCTTGTACAAAGGGAAGTGCACCGCACTTTTGACCAAATGCCAGATGCCGATGCGTCAGTCGGCAAAATATATCTGAGCATTCTCAGTGGTTCTGCTATAGTCAAAGATATCACTTTCGTCACGCACAGTTTGGCATTGACTGATACCGTTACAGGCAGACGCCAACCAGGCTTAGCTATGCATGTACCTACTCTCACCGTGCTAAATATCAACTATGCAGAGCTGATTCGTCAACACCATCTGGATATATTCAAAGTTATAATCGATGATCCTCGGTTGTTGGTTTATATGGACGAAGAAGACCCATTGGCCTTGATGCCTTCTTTCCCCGAGGACAGCACACTCGAGAAAGCAGGACTATGGCTGGATAGTGCGTATGTTCGGCACATCGAGGTCAACAATATGTCCGGCCGACTGCACAGCACACGTACGCTGCTTGAGCTTGCAACGGACAGTCTATCGGTAGAAGGGCATGACATGGGCTATAATTTCCTGGATTCCACGTTCGCGTACAACGATTCTGTCTATTCGGTTGAAGCGGGCTCGTTTGTTGCTCAGCTGCCGGACGGCATTACTGAACTCGAGGTGCATCAGTTCAGCACAAGTAACCAAGGCGCTATAAGTGTAGGATACACCCGTTTGCGTAATCTATTCACAGCTAAGCAGTTAGCCGACCTGCATCGCGAACCTACCACGTGGATAGATCTTCGGTTGAATGGCCTAAAAACATCGGCTTTCAACCCCATTCGCAAAGCTTTAGCTGAAGATTACACACTCGATTCCATTGAAGCAGATGTGCGCAGTATGCATGTGTGCCGTGATGCTCGCTATGCGCCCAAGCAACCATTTCCATCACCACAAGATGTGTTGAGGAAAATGCCAATCGATTTTTTTGTCAAGCGTGTAAGTGCCAGTGTTCAGAGTACAGATATCGAGTTCAACAGCACCGATATTAATCAGGGCAAACTACATGTTAATAATCTGCGCACATCCATCACCAATGTGACTAATCATACTGGTGCCACGTGGTATTGCAGCGCGCATGCTCCGTTTGGCAAACAAGGTGTTATCGATGCCCGCTACAACATGCATTTGGACAAAGCCGCCACTTTCGACATCAAAATCAATGGGAAGAATATAGAAGTACACGACCTCAATTCATTCCTTCGTCCATTGGTGGGCATAACGTGCGATTGTCATATTGACCATATTGATGCAGACTACAAAGGAGACCGAAATATAGCGAAAGGCGAATTCTGCATGCAATACCACGGGATTAATGTTCAGGTACACAAGGAAGATAATATCCCCTATGAGATCGTGACCAAGCATGCTGACACGTTCACTCAACTGGCCAATACACTTATCCCAAAGAGCAATCCGACAGCCGTTGATCCTGCACCGCGCAGGTATCAGGTGGAATGGAAAAACGATACGTGGAAACCCTATCCTATGTATCTTTTCGGCCCTTGTATAGATGGAGTTATTAAGACCATGTTGCCCGGGTTATACGTTCACAAACAAACCAAAACAAAGACAAAAACCGCTCAGACTCCGAAAAATCACAAGAAAGCCAAATGATGACTAGTCTAATCCTCGAAAATCTTAATCAGAGTACATTTTTTGAGGTCGAAAATGTCAGGTAGTGCTCTCGTTTATGTCTCGGTAAAGTCTCGGTCAAACCACGTTATACTCCCGTAGGGCCAAAATCTTAATCAGAGTACATTTTTGAAACAACCAATATTAAGAACAAAAAGGGTGCTTTGGCGCTCTTTTTTCATTTTCTCAAGAAAATGCTTGCATATATCACTTTTTTTTTGTAATTTTGCGGCCGATTTTGAAAAATACGTTTTTAATGCTATGAAATCTCTTCGTTTTTGGTTCGACACTATCATGCGCACAGGCATCAAAATGACGATGCTGACAGGCGTTGCTTTTGCTGTGACTGCATGCTATGGTCCTGTCAACAGGCCGGAAGACTACAACGACCCGGAGTTTCAAACTGACACGCAGCAACTAGAACAACAATTGGTGATTGAGCCCGAAGAATTAGCTGAATAAACATAATCACATATATTTTTTGAACAATGGAAAAGAAAAAAAGAGTTTACACCTTCGGTAATGGAAAGGCTGAAGGTAACGCACAAATGCGTGAACTGCTAGGAGGTAAAGGTGCTAACTGCGCCGAGATGAACCTTGTAGGTGTTCCTGTTCCTCCCGGATTCACCATCACGACGGAAGTCTGCAACGAGTACTATCAAGTAGGTCAGGACAAGATCGTTGAAGAATTGACAGAAGAGGTTAATGCTGCTGTTAAGCATGTAGAGGATTTGATGAACTGCAAGTTCGGTGATCCGAAGAACCCACTGCTCGTTTCTGTTCGCTCGGGTGCACGCGCTTCGATGCCGGGTATGATGGA
>DBVU01000085.1:1396-1650 GCA_002308195.1 Bacteroidales bacterium UBA1256 | reverse complement strand
TTCGTTTATGACAGCTATCGTCGTTTTGTACAAATGTACGGCGATGTTGTGCTGGGCATGAAACCAGTTAACAAAACCGATATTGATCCGTTTGAGGCTATCATCGATGAGGTCAAAGCTATCCGTGGCATCAAACTGGATAAGGATTTGAATGTTGAAGAGCTGAAACTTCTTGTTGCTCGCTTCAAAACCGCGATCAAAGAGCAAACAGGCAAGGATTTCCCGAATGATCCTATTGAGCAACTCTGGGGCGC
>DBVU01000085.1:0-1380 GCA_002308195.1 Bacteroidales bacterium UBA1256 | reverse complement strand
CTCTATCGTAAGATGGAAGGAATTCCAGACGAATGGGGAACCGCTGTCAGCGTGATGGCTATGGTATTCGGTAATATGGGTGACACGTCCGCTACGGGTGTTTGCTTCAGCCGTGATGCTGCAACAGGTGAGAACCTCTTCAATGGTGAGTATCTCGTTAACGCACAAGGTGAGGACGTAGTTGCCGGTATTCGTACTCCGCAACAGATCACACTGGAAGGTAGTCGTCGTTGGGCTGCACTGCAAGGTATCAGCGAAGCTGAGCGTGCTAGCAAATATCCTTCTATGGAAGAGGCAATGCCGAAACTCTATGCTGAACTGAATGAAATTCAGCAGAAACTGGAGGATCACTATCGCGATATGCAAGATATGGAGTTCACCGTTCAGGANNCTCCAGACTCGTAACGGTAAGCGCACCGGTACCGCCATGGTAAAAATTGCTATGGACCTAGTTCGCGAAGGCGTTATCAGCGAGAAAGAGGCAATCATGCGTTGTGAGCCTCAGAAGTTGGACGAACTGCTCCACCCTGTTTTCGATAAGGACGCGCTGAAGAAGGCTAAGGTCATTACCCAAGGTCTGCCTGCATCTCCGGGTGCTGCTTGCGGACAAATTGTCTTCCACGCAGACGATGCCCAGGAGTGGCACGAGAATGGCCATAAGGTAGTTATGGTTCGTATCGAGACAAGTCCAGAGGACTTGGCAGGTATGAGCGCTGCCGAAGGTATCCTCACCGCACGTGGTGGTATGACCAGTCACGCAGCCGTTGTAGCTCGTGGTATGGGTAAATGCTGCGTTTCCGGTGCAGGTGCTATCCAAGTTGACTACAAGACTAAGACTGTCAAGATTGAGGGCGTAACCTATAAGGAAGGTGATTATATCTCGCTGAACGGTTCTACCGGTCAAGTTTATGCCGGTGAGATCCCGACAAAGGCTGCTGAACTCAGTGGGGACTTCAAGGACCTCATGGACCTCTGCGACAAATATACTCATCTGCAGGTTCGTACCAATGCTGATACACCGCACGATGCACGCGTTGCTCGCCAATTCGGCGCTAAGGGTATCGGTTTGACCCGTACAGAGCACATGTTCTTCGAGGATAAGAAGATTCTGGCTATGCGTGAGATGATTCTGGCGAAGGATAGCGCTGGCCGCGAGAAAGCATTGGCTAAACTGTTGCCGTACCAGAAAGCTGACTTTAAGGGCATCCTTGAGGCTATGGACGGTTGTCCGGTTAATATTCGTCTGCTCGATCCTCCATTGCATGAGTTCGTTCCTCATGATCAGAAAGGTCAGGAGCAAATGGCTAAAGAGATGGGCGTTAGCGTAGAAGAGATTCAGGCACGTGTGGCTTCTCTCGCAGAGAACAACCCGATGTTGGG
>DBVU01000005.1:4498-5963 GCA_002308195.1 Bacteroidales bacterium UBA1256 | reverse complement strand
TCGTCGTTGTACCAACTGCGATCCAGATTGTTCATCACACGGGTGAAAAGGCCGAACGTGAGCGACACATAATCCATGCGATAACCGAGTCCAAGGCCCGCCGTGAAATCTCCAATACGATTGCGCAAAACGGCGCGATACATAAGGTCAGTCTCGATAAACAACTCGCCCACAGGCAGTTCGAACTTCGGACGTAATTGCAACGCACCCGTGTGCACATTGGCCGTGGAGAACTGGAGTTTGGCTTCCATCTCGAAATACGGGTTAATCGGCATAAGCGCCTGGATATCGAAATTGGCGTGGTGGGACCAGATAGTATTGTAACTATACTCGACCATTCCCGACACACTGTAACGCCGCTCGCCGAAACCTGGCGTGCCTGCGGCATAGACACTATTTTCCCACAAAAGAAGAGAAAAAAGTAATGCTATAAATAATTTGTTTTTCATATATTCTTTTTATAGATAGACTATGGTAAGCCCTGCACCTCCGTGGTTGACATCTCCATCACCGAAATCGATGGCAGCCTGGCCGCGTTTGTGGCGTTGGCGATTGAGATTATTCAGGTAGTCACGCGTGAGTTGCTTGAGCGCGCCTGTGCCTGTGCCATGCAGGATAGTCACTTCGCCCGCGCCCACCATCAACGCATCGTCCATATACGCAATAAGACGCTCTAAGGCCTCGTCCACACGCATTCCACGCAAATCCAACGTGCGCTCGAAAGACAACGTGCGTTGACGCACTGCGCTACGCACAGAAGTCGCATTCTTGGGTGTGGTAGCTGCCTCTTGGACATTGCCTTTTAGCACTCTAAGATCTTTGAAATCTTTGAGTACCTTGGGCGTAGAACTACCATTCTGGGATGCTGATGGCTTCGACGCTTTTTTGGGCTCAGCCACTTTCTGCTTGAGAACTTCCACCTTCTGGCGTGCCGCCTTGGTTCGTTCTTTATCGGCCTTCGCCTCCTTGATCTCGCGTATGGTACGTTCGATAGTGGCATTGGACTGTTGAAGCAATTCTGCGGCCTGTTGGCGCGCTTCGTCGAGCATCTCACGCTTCTTCTGCTTGATGCCTGTCATCTGCTCTTCGTATTGCGCGATTCGCTCCTCTAACACTTTTTCTTTCTGACGAATAGATTGGCGTTTGTTCTCCCAATAACGCTTGTCGCGCGCAATATCCTGGAGTTGCTTGTCATAATCAATATGTTCCTCGCCCACTAATTCGGTGGCATACTGGATAATCGATTCGCTCAACCCCGTTTGGCGGGCAATTTCGATAGCAAAACTGCTACCCGCCTGGCCAATGGACAACTGGAATAACGGTCGCATCGCGCCACGATCGTAGAGCATCGCGCCATTTACCACACCAGGCGTCTGTTCCGCAAAATGCTTAAGATTGGTATAATGGGTCGTGACAATACCGAAAGCGCCTTGTTGCACCAACTGACGCAGAACGGCTTCCGCCA
>DBVU01000005.1:0-4427 GCA_002308195.1 Bacteroidales bacterium UBA1256 | reverse complement strand
TTACGCAGATGGGACGAATAGGTAGATAACTCGTCCTGGATAGATTGCTCATCGCCGATATCAATCATCAAAGAATCGAACAACCCCACTCTGCTCTGCTCGCCCACAGGAACGAGCATGCCACATTGGGTCATATACTGGAGCAGCGCAATCGTTTTGAGGCAAACGGATTTACCTCCCGCATTTGGTCCACTGATGACCAACACGCGGTTCTCTTCAGCTCGAAGGCGTAACGAAAGTGGCACCACCACCTTTCCTTGCGCTGCATAATGCAACAACAAAACGGGATGACGCGCCTCGTGCCAATCGAGAAGCGGAGCATCTACTATCTCAGGACGAATAGCATGCAATGACTCAGCCAACGAGACTTTAGCGCACAAGAAATCCACCTCTGCCAACAATTCCTGGCTCAAAAGAATCTGCGGGACTTGCGGTCGTAACTCATCGGTCAAAGCCTGTAAGATACGTATGCGTTCGCGCCGTTCTGCGCCTTCCAGTTCGCGAATATGATTATTCGCCTCGACCACTTGTTGCGGTTCGATAAAAACCGTCTTGCCTGTGGCCGATTCGTCATGCACTATACCACCAATCTTGCGTTTGTAGGCGGGCGGAACGGGAATTACCAAACGTCCTTCGCGGAGTGTGGGAGTAGCATCGGGATCGACCAGACCATCCGATTTAGCCTGGCGTAAGATAGATGCCAAGGCGCGTCCTACGCTACCCTGCAGATTGGCCATCTCACGGCGAATACGCGCTAACTCGGGAGACGCATGATCGGAAAGACGACCATACTTATCCAGAATCTTGTCGATGGCAGCCACAAAATCCTTGAGCGAAGAATGCTTTTCTAGCACCAATTCACGCAAAGCGGGATAGCGAGATTCATCGAGCGAACGAAAGAAAACCTCCAATTCTGAGGCATAAGACAAGGACTTGCGCAACGCATCAAATTCCGCCTCGTCCAAGAAAAGCCCTTCCACCCGAATACGCGCCAATGGTTCGCGCACATCGTGAATATCGCCTCGCGGGAAAGACAAAGCAGGATCAGCCTGCGCCAAACGCATCTGGTCGGTCAAAGACAGAAGATGGGAGACGACCGAGAAATCGGTCTGAAAAGCCATCTCATCGACCCGCTCGCGTCCCAAAGGCGAAGTGCAACGACGACGCAACTCATCGCGCAAAACGGTGAAGTCAATCTTTTGCTCTATCGAGGAAGGGTAAGTCATCCTAAAATTCTACAATCGCGAAGAACAGGCGATCCGACAGCTTCGTTGAGACGACGTACTAATTCAAAGCGGTGCTCGAACAATTGCGCCTTGAGCGCGGCACTACTGACACGCACAATGAGTAATCCTTCTTTGACTTCCACGCTACGTGTTAGATGCGTAACCGTTTCACCCATGACACGAGGCCACGCCTCGACAACTTGGCGCTCCAGAACAGATTGCTCCAAGCCTGTCTCACGGAGGAATTGCACCAACGCCTCGTCCAAACTAATGGAATTAGAATCCGCCATTATTTCTCCTTAACTTTGGCTAAACAGATTTGCTGACGTGTACGAAACACCTGCAACGAAGGTTCAAATCCGTTCAGTTTTTGAACAGCCTTCATCTGAACACCTTCGCGCTGACAAATATCCCACAACGATTCGCCCGGATGGACCCACATCTGCGCTTTCTCCTTCGGAGCAGCAGTCTTCTTGCGGCTCAGAAAGATACGCTCACCTTTCTTCAAATCGCGTCCAAGCGCATCGTTGTATTCACGCAAATCGCGTTCGCGCAGATTGAGCCGAAAGGCCACATTCGCATAGGTATCGTCTTCGCGCGCCATGACATACGTCACGCCATTGCATTTCTTCTTAGGATGATTGAGCATAAAAAGTTGTTTCTCTTCACGAGCTGTCAAAGGCTCCTGATATTCCGGTTCCGGATCATGCGTGATGACAGCAATCGGTTCAGAACGATAGACGACAGCCGCTTTCTTCTCACTGCCGGCAATCACTTTTTCCTTCTTCTGTTCTGCTTTTGGGCGCACAGCCGTGGTATCGCGCAGAAGAGGATTGGGTGTTTTGTCTGACTGGATATCACCTACAGGCATATTGGCGAACAGGGAATCGAGTTTATAATCTTCGATTATCTTAATCAGTTTTTGCGCATACAGTTTATCGGTAGCATAGCCGCACTGACGCAATCTGTTGGCCCATCCTTCGTAGTCCTCGACAGCAATCTCGAAGCAAGAAGCATAACGCGAGCGCTGTAAGAAGAGCGAATGATCCTTGAAGGACTCAGCCGCATCGTAGTATTGACGGAAGCACTCGCCTTCGGTCTCATCATCATGATAATAGACACCACCAAACCAATCGCTCGTACACTTGATACCAAAATGGTTGTTCGCATTGACCGCCAATTCGCTCTGACCTGCTGCAGATTCCAACAAAGCCTGGGCCATCGTGATGGTAGCAGGAATGCCATAGTCGGCTTGCTGCTGAATAGCCGTTGATTTCCACTGATCGATATAAGCCAAATAGGTTGCATTCTGCTTCTGTGCAGAGAGAGGCAATACGAAAAACGCGCATAAAGCGCAGAAAAGAGCTTTTTTCATAGACATTTATTCGAAATAATGCGCAAAAGTACAAAATAATTTGCATATATGCAAAAAAAGTAGTAATTTTGCGGCGCAAAATGATAGTTTTTATGAAAAATCGTATTTTAGTAGCGACCCTTTTGCTCGCATTGGTAGGATTAACTGCATGTAAAGATAATTGTACTTGCACGCCCGCAGATTGCAAATTCCACACCAACACATTGGACCTGACTGTTATGCAGCCAGACTGGAATTTTGACGACGAGACACTGCAATACTACTTCCATTTCGATGTTCCTGAGATCACTTGGGATATCTATGATTACGGCAACTGGACTATTTGCCGCGAGTTCAACTACGGTACCGCAAGTGCTTATCAAGTAGCATTGCCGATGAGTGTGTATATGAGTGAGCAAGTGATTGACACTGTTGCTCATGACACAACAATGGTATACTACACGCAGCACATTGACTATCGTTTGGGTTGCGGATATGTTGAGATTCAGTTGACCAACTCCGACTATCTCTATAGCACTGAGAATCCGGAAGATATGCACTTCCGCCTACAGTTGATCTACTAAGTCGAAACATTCGACCATCATGCGTTCGCCGATACATATCATCGGTCCGTGTAGCGCAGAAACGCGCGAACAGGTTTTACTCACCGCCCGCCAACTAAAAGAGGCTTGCGGTGAGTTGAATTTTATTTTCCGCGCGGGGATATGGAAACCGCGAACGAGTCCGAATACTTTTCAAGGTGTAGGCGCAGAAGGACTGGAGTGGCTGAAAGAAGTAAGAGAGACGTATGGTCTGCCCGTTGCAACGGAAGTAGCGACGCTAGAACACGTGGAAGCAGCGCTAAAGGCAGGCGTTGAATACCTGTGGTTAGGAGCACGGACGAGTGCCAATCCGATAACTGTACAAGAACTGGCAAACGCTATCAATGCCTCAAACCAAAAGCCCAAAGCCGTATTGATCAAGAATCCGGTACAGGAAGATGCGCAACTCTGGCTCGGAAATATCGAACGTCTGGAGAGAACAGGAATTCCCGTGATGGCCATTCATCGAGGTTGCAACCATCAGCCATGCTGGAAAATGGCGCATATTCTTCGCTCTACACGACCAGACATTCCATTGCTGATAGATCCGAGTCACATGAGTGGCAATGCCGACAAGATTGCGGAACTACTAGGCAAATCTGCAGAACTGCAATACGATGGTTGGATGGTGGAAGTGCATTGCTGTCCGGAACAAGCACTATCAGACAGTAGGCAACAAATTACGCCCGAAATATTCCAAAATATTCGCACGAAAATCAGCGAGAGTGAACGAGACAATCACGAGAACACTACGAGAGCGAAAGGTATCACTCTGGAGTGGTTCCGCGCTGAGATAGACGAAGCCGATGACAAGCTATGGCAGACCATAGCCGAACGAATGGATGTCAGTCGGAGAATCGGTACCTACAAACACCAACACAACATAACACCTTTGCAACCAGAGCGTTTTCGCCAGATAGTAGAGAAACGTATCGCCTGGGCCAAAGACAACCAGTTGCCACAAGAATTTGTTGAGCAACTATTCGACCTGATTCACGCAGAAAGTCTTCGCGTGCAAAACCCAAAAGACTAAAGAGCAAAACGCACGGAAATCTTCACGCCATTGCGTCCCCAAGCACCTATTCTACGACGAGCATGAACTAACTCGCCATCTGCATTCGTTACCATGACCGGTAGTTCGTAGTCGTTGTATGTCAAACGGCGTACGTATTCGATGCGGAGAACCTTGAAGATATTTTCAAAACCCGCTGTTAATTCCATGTACGGCAATTTGCCGATAGGAGA
>DBVU01000068.1:447-17105 GCA_002308195.1 Bacteroidales bacterium UBA1256 | reverse complement strand
GAGGCTGCTCACGCAGTCTCGCCTTTTGGCGCTTCTTCTTGGACTTGAAACAAGGACCCCCTGATTAACAGTCAGATGCTCTAACCGACTGAGCTAAGGAAGCTTCTTCGCCTCGTCAAATCAATCTTGATTTTCGAAAGCGGGTGCAAAAGTACTGCTTTTTTTTGATTCGTGCAAGTTTTTTTTGAAAAAAATGTAAATTATTGCTATTTTTTATTCAATACACCCTAAAAAATGAAAAAAATCTTAGGTATTGGTAATGCTCTGACAGATATCTTGCTTCAGGTCAGCGAAGATGATTTGCGTGAGTTGGGACTTCCAAAAGGAAGTATGAATCTAATCTCTATGGAGCAGATGGAGCAGATTCAAATGCGTTTCGCGTCTGTTAGAAAACGTTTGGTTGCTGGTGGATCCGCTTCCAACGCCATTAACTGTATTGCTGCCTTAGGTGGAAAGGCTGCTTTTCTCGGGAAAATCGGTAATGATGAGGTGGGCGATTTTTACCGCGAGGATATGATTAAAAATGGCGTGAAACCCATCTTGCTCACTTCTGCCAAGGAAATGTCGGGTTGCTCTATTGTGCTCATCACTCCTGACGGTGAGCGTACGTTTGCAACCTATCTTGGTGCTGCGGCAGAACTTACAGCTGATGATATTGAGAAAGAGGCATTCAAAGGATACGACATCTTCCATATCGAGGGTTATCTGGTTCAAAACAACGAACTCATCGAGAAAGCGATACGCCTTGCTAAAGAAGCTGGTTGTATGGTATCGCTCGACCTCGCTTCATACAACGTGATTAATGAAAACCACCTCTTCCTAAAAGAACTTATCAAAAAATACGTTGACATCGTCTTTGCCAACGAGGACGAATCGTTTGCTTATACCCATCTCAACCCGGAAGAAGCAGTGCAGAAAATAGCAGAGCAATGCGATATAGCTGTAGTCAAGGTGGGTAAGCGTGGTTCGTATGTGCAGCAGGGAAGCACAAGATATCATATAGGCGCGATCACTACCTCTTGCACCGATTCCACCGGAGCGGGTGACCTCTATGCCGGAGGATTCCTGCTGGCTCTTAGTGATGGTTTCGACCTGCGTCGTTGTGGCGAGATAGGAACGATTGCTGCCGGTCGTGTCGTAGAGATTGTCGGTACGAAACTGTCAGAAGAGACTTGGGATGAGATACGTCGTATCTGCGCTTTGTACCGCGGATTTATGCAAAAATACAATACCATATAATTTGTTATAGAGAGTATGTTAAAGATTTTATATGCCTTGTATCAATACCTGATAGCCTGGCCTTTGGGCGTGGTGCTTACTATCTTTACGGCTATCTTTACGATTGTTTGTTACCCGTGGAGAAATGCAGAGTTTGTGCATCGTGAGCAGCAGTTCTGGTCGCGCAGCATGTGTCGGTTGATGTTTCTGCCCGTGACGGTAGATGGCCAGGAGAATATCGTGCCCGGTCAGTCGTATGTGTTTGTTAGCAACCACCAGTCGATGTATGATGTGTGGGTCGTCTACGGATGGCTGCCGGTTATCTTTAAGTGGCTCATGAAGGCGGAACTACGCCGCGTACCGTTTGTAGGTACAGCCTGCAAGGCCGCAGGACATATCTTTGTGGCGCGTCAGAATGCGCGTGCATCGGTAGAGAGTCTGCAGCTGATAGAAAAACAATTGGTGAATGGTGTGAGCACCGTTATCTTCCCAGAGGGAACCCGCAGCAAGGATGGCTCGCTCGGTCGCTTCAAACGAGGTGCTTTCCAGATAGCGCTTGACCTGGGACTGCCGGTGATTCCTATCTCGCTGAGTGGCTGCTATCAAGTGATGCCTAAGGGGGCATTGGTAGTAAATCGTCATCCGATACATATGCATATCGGTAAACCCATCGACCTGAAGCAGTACGCCGACCCGAACGAGGCCATTGAAGCCGTACGTCAGGCGGTGGCGGAAGGAATAAAAGACTAAATTGCCATCTTTAATTTTGAATTCGTACTATGTATTCTGATCCGAAAGATTGTCTGTATTGTCAGAACAACGAGACCTTGCACTCGTTGATGATTGAAATAGCGCATTTGCGCGTCTCTCGTGCGTTCTTATTCAAAGAACAAACTTATCATGGGCGTTGTCTTGTAGCCTATGATAAGCATGTGAACGATCTCAATGAGTTGAACGATGAAGAGCGCAATCTCTTTATGGCCGATGTAGCGCAGGTGACCCGTGCTATGCAAAAACTTTTCCATCCGGAGAAGATTAACTACGGCGCATACTCCGATAAACTCTCCCATCTCCATTTCCATCTCGCTCCCAAGTATGTGGATGGCCCGGATTATGGAGGGACTTTTCAGATGAATCCGGGAAAGGTATATCTATCAGAAGCTGAGTATGCTGAAATGGTTGAGGCGCTGCGCAAAGAATTAAAAACCGAGAACTAATCATCGAATGCTCTTTCGGGATATTATAGGACAAGAGTCTGTCAAGCAGCAGTTACGTCTCTCAGTGCAAGAGGGACGTATCCCGCATGCGCAGTTACTTACCGGGCCGGTTGGCGTCGGAAAATTGCAATTGGCAATTGCCTATGCCCAATATATCAATTGCGAACATCGTACCGAAAGCGATGCTTGTGGCGTTTGTCCAACTTGTATCCAATATCAGAAACTACAACATCCGGATTTGCATTTTGCCTTCCCGATTGTGAAAAGCGACCGGGGGGATGTGTGCGACGATTTTGTGAGTGACTTTCGTGATTTGTTGATATCGGATGGTTATTTCGATGTCAATGACTGGTATCGAACTCTGGGTGTAGAAACTAAACAGGGCATGATCTATGAGAAAGAGAGTTCGGAAATCATGCGCAAACTCAGTTTGAAGTCTTTTGGCAATGGCTATAAAGTGATGATTATATGGCAGCCGGAGAAGATGAATGCCGTTTGCGCCAATAAGTTACTCAAGTTACTGGAAGAACCGCCTGAGAAAACCGTTTTTCTCTTGGTGTCAGAAAATCCAGAGATGCTATTGACAACCATTCTGTCGCGTGTACAGCAGATAAGAGTGCCCCGCTTAAAGGATGAAGAGATCGTAGAAGCGCTACGTAAAAAAGGCGTGGAGCAACAACATGCAGCGGATTATGCTCGCATAGCAAATGGTAGCTATTTGGCAGCTCGGAAGATGGTGCAGGAGCAAGATGAGGCGAACCGGTATCTCGTGGATTTTATAGCGCTTATGCGCGATGCGTATACTGTGGGCGTGATTAATGACCGAAGAAAAAAGTTTGAATCGTTACAGCGATTGCGCAAGTGGAGCTTGGAGATGTCAGATAGCAAGGTAGGGCGAGAATATCAAAAAAACTTCTTGCAGTATGCGCAACGGCAAGTTCGTGAGAATTTTATCCGCAACATGCAATGCCCGGATTTGAACTACCAAACAGAAGAGGAACGTGTGTTTTCGGATCGATTCTTCCCGTTTATTCATAAGGGTAATGTCGAATCCATATCGAATCAATTAACTGTTGCAGAGCAACAGATCCAGCAGAACGGCAATGCGAAAATGATCTTTTTTGATCTATGCCTGCAGTTGATAGTACTAATTAAGAAATAATGAATATACTATGAATGATAAATTTACACTAGGTAACGACGCATCTTCCCTTTCCGAACGCGGTTCAAGGCGTAATTCCGCACATATGTTACCTGTGACGGACTGGCTTTGTGATGTTGGGGATAATACAAAGTTGACAGACCTGGTAGAAGTTCAGTTTAAGAATACGCGCAAGGGCTATTTCCATAATCCGGAGCATTTACCTATACAGAAAGGATCTCTGGTGGTTGTTGAGGCGAATCCGGGTTACGATTTGGGCGAGGTAGTCTTGACAGGCGAATTGGTGAAACTGCAGATGAAGAAGTACCATATTGATACCGACCGGTACGAGGTGAAGAATATTCTGCGTTTTGCTACGGAGCAAGATTTGGAACGTGCGCGTGAGGCCCATAGCAAAGAGCAAGCCACGATGATCAAATCTCGCCAATTGGCCAAGTCGCTTGGACTAGAGATGAAAATCGGAGATGTGGAGTATCAAGGTGATGGTTCTAAAGCTATTTTCTACTATATAGCCGATGGTCGCGTCGACTTTCGGCAACTGATTAAAGTCTACGCCGAGACTTTCCGTATTCGTGTGGAGATGAAGCAGATTGGAGCCCGTCAGGAAGCTGGTCGTATTGGAGGGACAGGTCCATGCGGGCGTGAGTTGTGCTGTTCTACGTGGATTACTAACTTTTCATCCGTAGGAACTGGGGCCGCTCGCCTGCAAAATATCTCTCCAAATTTGCAAAAACTGGCAGGTCAATGCGCGAAACTTAAGTGTTGCCTCAATTTTGAAGTGCCGGTCTACGAGGAAGCTCAGAAGAAGATGCCTCCACGTAATATCGCGCTAGAAACGCAAGATGGACAGTACTTTTTATTCTCGACAGATCCATTGGCAGAACAGGTGACGTATTCTACCGACGAGCATATTCCTGCTAATTTACAGACGATTTCCGCAGCACGTGCTATAGAGGTGATAGAGATGAATAAACGTGGAGAAAAACCATATAGCCTGCAAGAGAAGAAAGATACCAAGCAGGAAGAATTGGGATATCATAATGTCGTGGGACAAGATGATCTTACCCGTTTTGATCGAAAAAAACGTGATAACGGGCGTCGCTCCAATCGCGATCGCCGAAATAGATAAGTGTATGAAATCAAAGTATGTTTTCCCTTATATAATCGGCCTGATTTTCCTGACATCTTGTGCGAATAATACGGTCTATTCTGAGTTCCGAAATCTTGAGAATCAACAGTGGCACCGGGATAGTTTGTGTGCCTTCCGATTTCATATCGATGATACGGCGGCCACCTACCAACTCCGTATGCATATCAACCACCGAGAGACCTACCAATACCAGAATATCTGGTTGTTCATCGATGATCCTTCACGCGCGGATATGCAACGTGATACTTTGCTCTTCTATCTGGCCAACGACCGCGGAGAATGGCTCGGACGGGGAAAGAACGGAATGATCGAGATGTCTATGCTCTACCAAGAACAGCGTCTCTTTCCGGATACCGGTTACTACACAATTTCTATTGGACATGGTATGCGCGATACCTTGCTTCGAGGCGTAGATAATGTAGGCTTTGAATTGTTGAAATATGGGAAAGAATAAACTCAAGAAATTTGCCGAGATGGAGACATTTTCTAATGTCTTCCAGTGTGGTGCTCGCGAAATACTCATGCCACAAGGCAAAGATATTATGCCTGTAGAAAGGGCTCATCCAATGGCTGGCCATTGGCGCGAGAAATTCTTTCATAACGCCAATCCTATTGTGCTGGAATTAGGCTGTGGTCGCGGAGAATATACAGTGGGTCTCGCTCGTAAATACCCCGACAAAAACTTCATAGGCGTCGATATCAAAGGAGCTCGTATCTGGGCGGGTGCAAAAGAAGCTGTACAATCACAGCTGATGAATGTGGCATTTCTTAGAACCAATATAGAACTAATTACTGCTTTTTTTGCAAAGGGTGAGGTAGATGAAATATGGATCACCTTCTGCGATCCCCAAATGAAAAAGGCGACAAAACGTCTTACATCTACTTGGTTCATGCAGCGCTATCAGCAAATAGTACGTCCCGAAGGATTGATTCATCTCAAGACCGATAGTCCTTTTTTATATACGTACACGCGCGAGATGTTACACATCAATTTTTATCCTGTTCTCTGCGATACGAATGATTTGTATGCAGATGCCGTTCTGGATAATGCGGCGCTTGATGACGCTCGTGCACTTCAAACCCATTATGAGAAGCAATGGCTCGATCGTGGACTCAGTATTAAATACTTGGAGTGGCAACTCAGTCCACATACTACGTGGGAAGAACCGGCTATAGAAATAGAGCACGACACTTATCGGTCGTACGGACGAAATTATAATAGTCCTAAATAAAGAAATTCCTTATCACTTTGCGTGCCCCATATTCAAGATGCGGCACTTCTCACAATTGCGCCAGCGATACGAAATAGTGAGGCCCAACTGGAACCATCCGTCGTTCCAGTGGATATGCTCCTTACCATAACGATCTGTCCACTTGCCGAAACTGTTACCCAACTCTACGCCTGCCGAGTTTTGAGAAGCTGCAAGAGGAAAGGCATCCAAATTCATGTAGTGGGTGTCGATGAGTCCTTCTTGAATCATGGCCTCTATGGATAAAGTCCACGAGGGGGCTAAACGGAAACTATATCCCAATCCCAATTGCACCATAGGCAGGATGCCAAAAGTGCTTCCTTTCAGCAGTTCGCGTGTCTTTTCCGAAGAGCCCTCATGGCGAGCCATGTAGTAGAACTCGTAGTTGGTGATGATACTGGCAGTAACAGCCACACCACCATAGAGATAGAATCCTGCGTTGCTAAACGGATAATATTCTACGCCAAAGGCGGGTTGAATCAAGATAGATTGGAATTTGCGGTAATCGTCGCGCGGAGGATCCAGATTGTCGAACTTCACCTTGTTGTTTCCGTTTAGGGTTCCACCCATCAATGCAAACCGCATGTTACAATGATTGCCTGCAGGCATTAAATAGGCAAACTGCAGACCTCCGCCATAACTAACGTTTTCCTTGTTGAAACCTCCAGTAAAGGCAACACCCTCATTATCTACATCGCCGAAATAATATAGGGCACTAAGATTTAGACTCACACCATGAGAAACAAAATAGTTGCGCGTAGAGAAGAGACCCGTACGTTTGTTTGGGGTCTTCGTCCATACGATTTTGTCTTTTACTTTCTTGGCTTTGGCCATTGCAGCGGGAGGGCAAGCAATGATCAAGCCAAGAAGCAATATTGCAAATGTTTTTGTGACTCTCATGTTGCTACACAATCATTTCGACCTGCAAAGGTACGAATATTTTTTTAATCCTGCAAATAATTTATTACTTTTTTACGAAAAGCAATCAATTTTGTATCAGATTGTGTCCTGTCATCTCTTTGGGCTGCTGAATCCCCAGAATATGGCATATTGAGGGCGCTACATCGGCCAGAATACCATTCGAGACTTTTGCATCCGTGTGCTCTTGACTGATGTAAATAAACGGTACCGGATTGAGCGAGTGTGCCGTGTTGGGCGTTCCGTCTGCGTTGATGGCGTTGTCGCAGTTTCCGTGATCGGCAATTACGATAATCTCATATCCGTTTTCCAGAGCAGCCTCAATTACGCGATGCGAACAGTCATCAATGGTGCGAACGGCTTTCTCAATGGCTTCGTAAACACCGGTGTGACCTACCATGTCTCCATTAGCAAAGTTCAGCGTGATGTAATCGAATTTCTGAGTCTTAATAGCTTCAATCAGTGCCTCTGTCACTTCCGGAGCCGACATCTCGGGCTTCATATCGTAGGTCGGCACTTTCGGACTCGGAATCAGGATACGCTCTTCGCCCGGATATTCGGCTTCGCGTCCTCCGTTGAAGAAGAATGTGACGTGTGCGAACTTCTCTGTTTCGGCAATACGCAATTGCTTTAGGCCGAGTTTGCTAACGACCTCACCCAGCGTGTTCTCCACATTCTCTTTCGGAAAGAGAATATGCAGCCCTTGGAACGATGAGTCGTACGGAGTCATACAGCAGTAATGCAGATCCTTTATCGTCTGCATTCCCTGTTCCGGCATGTCTTGTTGAGTCAGTACAATAGTAATCTCTTTGGCGCGGTCATTGCGATAGTTGAAGAAGATCACTACGTCACCCTCTGCAATGCGTCCGTCGCAATTGGCATTTACCAATGATTCCATGAATTCATCGGTGTTTTTATGCTCTTCCGTATGACGGTCATAGCATCCCTGAACAGCGGCTACCATGTCGGTCTCCTTGCGACCAATGCCATTCACCAGTTGGTCATAAGCTACCTTGATGCGCTCCCAACGTTTGTCTCGATCCATGGCATAGAAGCGTCCGATAATAGAAGCTATATGTGCACCGTTGGCATCGCAAACTTTCTGCAGATCCTCGATAAATCCTTTACCGCTTCTTGGGTCGGTGTCTCGACCGTCCATAAAGCAGTGAACGAAAGTGCGGTCGGCCACGCCATATTCTTTTGCAATCTCAACGAGTTTGAACAAATGATCCAGCGAAGAGTGCACGCCACCCGTAGAGCAAAGACCCATGATGTGCAACTTCTTTCCGGCAGCTTGAGCAGCTTTGTAGGCCGCTGTGATTTCCGGATTCTGCATGATGGAATTGTCGCGGATGGAACGATTGATCTTAACCAGGTCCTGATAGACCACGCGTCCGGCACCGATATTGAGGTGTCCAACCTCAGAATTGCCCATCTGACCATCCGGCAAACCTACATTTTCTCCCGAAGCTTGCAGTTGCGAGTGCGGGTATTTTTCTAATAATGCGTCCCAGTTTGGAGTAGGGGTGACGCTGATGACATCGGCCTTGGACTTGTTTCCAATGCCCCATCCGTCAAGAATCATTAATAATGCTTTGCTCATATGTATTGTTTTTTTAATTGTTCGATTTGTCGTTTATCATCGGCTTTGCGAAGTGATTCGCGTTTGTCGTACGAGTGCTTGCCCTGACAGAGAGCAATCTCCATTTTTGCCAGGCCGTGCTCATTGATGAAGAGCAGGAGTGGAATGATTGTCTTTCCTGTATCTTTGGTTGCTTTCTCTAGTTTGCGAATCTCGCGTCGTTGAAGCAATAGTTTACGATCACGTTTGACTTCATGGTTGGCGTAGGAGCCAAAGCGATACTCGGCGATGTGCATCTGCTTGACATACATTTCTCCATGTTCAACGGCGCAGAAACTGTCAATAAGCGACGCTTTTCCTTCGCGGATAGACTTGATCTCCGTGCCAAACAACTTAATGCCAGCGGTATAGCGGTCAAGGATGATGTACTCATATCTTGCTCGCTTATTTTCTATGCGAACGTTAGATTTGCGTATCATCCTTAGTATCATCTTGGCTTCGACCGTCGTTTGACCGTCGTTCGACCGTCGTTTGACCGTCGTTATTAACAGCAAGTTTTTTGTATTTCTTCTGGCGTTGCTCCCAACGCTCGCGGGCATACTGCTGCATGTCGATAACAGTGTCGTTTTCGTCGATGATTTCGAAGCCGAAAATGGTCTCGATGACATCCTCAAGGGTCAGAATACCCACAAACATGCCGTATTCATCGATAACTTGTGCAATCTGGCTCTTCTGCTTGAGCATCGAATCAAAGATGACTCCGAGGGTCATATCCTGGTCAAAAGCAGGCAATGAACGCTTGATTCCACCGAGTGTTTTACGGAAATGGTCTTCCGTTAATTCTTCGAGCGCATCGTTGCGAAGCACATAGCCCGTGATATACTCCGGCGAGGTAGGATTATAGAGCGGAATACGCGAGAAATGGTCGTATTCATCGGAATCATAGTAGGCTCGGAGCGTCATGTTTTCCGGCGCTATCTTAGCCACCACACGCGGCGTCATTACATCGTAAGCATGGATCGAATCGAGACGCATCAGATTGGAGAAAATCTTATTCTCATCTTCATCCACCACGCCCTCTTCTTCTCCTACGTTGACCATCGCTAGCACTTCCTCGCGCGAGACAGTGGGATCGTCCTCGTTGCCGGGGAAGAGCCGCGTAATAAGTTCTACCAGGAGGACGAACGGATACAGTAGTATAATCAGTGTATGTGTCGTGCGCGCTGTGAAGCCCATCAGCGACTTCCACCACGTTGTACCAATCGTCTTAGGAATAATCTCTGCAAAGATAAGAATAAGTAGCGTAGTAACAGCTGAAACTACTCCGAACCACACCTCGCCAAAGACCTGGGTGGCCTGCATACCTACGCCGGCTGCACCAATTGTATTAGCTATCGTGTTGAGCGAAAGAATAGCCGCCAAGGGGCGACTTGTATCGTCCTTGTACTGCTTCATGAGGGTAGCCGGCGCATAGCCCTCCTCCATACGTAAATTGATGTAGCTATAGGTTGTTGTCATCAGCACCGATTCCAGCACGGAACACAGAAAACTGATGGCCATCGCCCCAAATAAAAACAATAAAAGTAGTGTCATAACTCAAAATCGGGTACAAAAATACTACAAAATTTGCATATATCCAAAAAAAGTAGTACTTTTGCACGCAAATTTTGAAATATACAACGCATTATGCTGAAGAACATCCTTGCTATAACCGGTAAACCGGGATTGTATAAGTTGGTGAGCCGCGGCTCAAACATGCTAATCGTAGAATCGCTTGTGGACGGTAAACGCATGCCGACTTATGCACGCGACAAGATAGTTGCGCTAAGTGAGATTTCGATGTTTACCAACGGTGAGGATGCCCGGCTGGGCGACGTACTGACCAATGCCGGAAAGAAAGAGGGATTGAAACCCGTAGGTTTTGACCCCAAGAAGGCCGACAATGACACGCTACGCGCATGGTTTGACGAAGTGCTGCCCGACTGGGACCAAGACCGCGTCTATCCTAGTGATATCCGCAAACTGATCCAATGGTACAACATACTAGTGGGTGCAGGTATCACGGACTTTAGCGACGAGGAAGAGGAAGAAAAGTAAAAAGACCGCTTCGCTCAAAGTCGAAAGACAAAAGACAACAAGTGCTCTTAAGAGCCATCATCAATAGCATAGAATCTGTAGCTCCCTTGAGTTACCAAGAAGAATGGGACAACTCGGGAATGCAGGTGGGTGATCCGGGAATGGACGTACGGGCCGTCCTGCTGACAACAGACGTAACAGAATCTGTTGTCGATGAAGCCATTATGCGCGGTTGCCAACTAATCATCTCTCACCACCCTCTCCTCTTTCACGGACTAAAACAGGTATGCGGTCAGACGCCGCAAGCCCGCTGCGTGGAGAAAGCCATTCGCCACAATATCGCTATCTACTCGAGTCATACAGCCATGGATAGTTATCTGCATGGTGTTAGCGGACGTATCGCGGAACGGATTGGGCTGACCGACTACCGCATATTGGTAGAAAACGGCGAGGGATACGGACTGGGCGTAATAGGCGAACTAAGCGAACCTATCGAGCAAGAAGAGTTGCTCAGGCGGATCAAAGAGCGCATGGAAGCGCCATGGATACGCTACACAGAGGGCGGCAAAGAGTTGGTACAACGCATCGCCATCTGCGGTGGCTCGGGAGCCGAGTTCACAGAAGTTGCTATCGAGCAGGGAGCGGACGTATACCTGACAGCCGACTGCAAATATCATGAGTTTCAGGCTGCTGCAGGCAGAATCATGTTGGTGGACATGGACCACTGGACATCGGAGCATTTCACGCGGGATATATTCCGCGAACTGCTACCCAAGGAGGTTGAATGCATGATTAGTGAAGCAGACGTTTCGCCAATCAAATGGGAAATTGAAAATTAAAAAACATTATATATTATGGCAAGACAAGAAAAAGAATTGACCGTTGAGGAGAAACTGAAGACCCTCAATGAGTTGCAGAAAGTAGATTCGCGCATCGATGAGTTGCGCACCCTGGCCGGCGAGCTGCCGCAGGAAGTTAAGGACATGGGCGACGAGATTGAAGGTCTGCGCACCCGTCTGCAGAATATCGAGGCTGAGATCAAGGATATGGAGGTTCGCATGTCGGATCTGCGTGTACGTTCTGAGAACGCGCTGGCCAGCATCTCGCGCTACGAAGAACAGCAGAAAGAGGTAAGGAACAACCGCGAGTTCGACAACCTGAACAAGGAAATTGAGTATCAGCAACTGGACATTGAGCTTTGTCAGAAGAAGATGAAGCAACTGACTGCTGATTTGGAGGCTCGTCGTGAGGACAAGGCAAAGACCGTAAGCGACATCGAAGAGAAGACCGTAGATCTGGAGCAGAAGCGCAACGAGCTGGATGCGATTCTGGCTGAGACCAAGTCGGACACCGAGGCGCTGATGGTTCGTTCGGCAGAATTGGAGCGTCATATCGATGAGCGACTGCTAAGCGCATTTAAGCGTATCCGCAAGAATGCACGAAATGGACTCGCCGTAGTGAAGGTAGAGCGTGATAGTTGTGGTGGTTGCCACAGCAAGATACCTGCACAGCGTCAGGTAGATATCCGTCTCAGAAAGAAAATTATCGTTTGCGAGTTCTGCGGACGTATCTTGGTAGATCCGGAGATCGATAGCAAGAAGCGCTAAATCAATACCGCCGTATACCGGCGAGGTGGTGGGTAAGAATACCCTCAGGCTGAGAAGGATCGGCCAATTCGACAGACCAAATGCCGGATTGGTCGATTCTCTCTATCTTAATTCGACCGGAGCAATGCATGATGCGCTCGGAGTCGAGCAAGAGACCGACATGGGTGATACGACCATCCTCATGGTCGAAGAAAGCCAAGTCGCCCGGACGAACGGAGCGAAGCGAACTAATCGCACGTCCCTGGGTAATCTGCTCACGCGCATTGCGGAGTAAGTTGTGTCCAAAAAGAGAATGGATAATCTGGGTGAAACCGGAGCAATCCATACCCAGGGAACTCTTTCCGCCCCATAGGTAGGGCACATTGAGCATAAAGCGAGTAACACGCATCAGGTTTTGTTCGTTCAAATCGAGAAAATTAGCCGCCACCATATCCGGTTGGATACGGAAGGGGACACCCAGCACAGAGAACTGGCCATCTCGGTAATCCGGCAGACGTGTGCCGATAGAGAGTGGAACCGTTTGACCATTGTTACCACTCACCGCAAAGGCTACGGGAAAACATACGCGAGCCGTCGTCTGCTTCCATTGAGGCGCGTAGTCGCGGTACTCGGCCGGAGACATCGAGGTGATCATCTTAAAATCGACCCATCCGATCTGTCCATCCAAGTCGGACTTGATGCGCTTCCAGCGCGGTACTTCTTCCAAGATAGTACAGGTCTCACCAAACATAAGTTGGGTCAACTGTTCACTCTCCTCGGCCGGATCTTTTCGGACGGGAACGATGCTATGTAAGATAATGGCTTTCATCAGTTACCAGACCTCTTGTGGATGGTCGGATTCAAGTTTGGGATAATCGATCGAGTAGTGGAGACCACGGCTCTCTTTGCGCTCGATGGCCTGGCGCGTGATGAGGTAGCCCACATTGATCATATTACGCAATTCGCATATATCGCGCGTAGCCTTGACGCGCTTGAAGAGATCCTCAGTCTCCTCATAGAGGAGGTCGAGACGTTCCCATGCACGGCGCAACCGCAAATCGGAGCGGACAATTCCCACATAGGTAGACATAATCTGGCCCACCTCACGCACGTCCTGGGCGATAAGCACGCGTTCCTCATTAGAGAGCGTGCCTTCGTCGTTCCACTCCGGAACGGCATCATTCCAATCATACTGGTCCACTACACCAAGACTATGCTTAGCCGCAGCATCCGCATAAACGACGGCCTCGATGAGAGAGTTGCTGGCCAGTCGGTTACCACCGTGCAGGCCGGTGCACGAGCACTCACCCACGGCGTAGAGACGATGGATCGTGCTCTCTCCATCAAGATTAACCTTGATACCACCGCACATATAATGAGCACAGGGGGCGACAGGGATATAGTCCTTGGTAATATCGATACCGATACTCAGGCACTTGGCGTAGATATTAGGGAAATGATGCTTGGTCTCCTCCGGATCCTTGTGGGTAACATCGAGGCAGACATGATCGATAGCATGAATCTTCATCTCATTATCGATGGCTCGAGCTACGATATCGCGCGGCGCCAAGGATAGACGCGGGTCGTACTTCTGCATAAACTCCTCGCCGTTAGGCAGACGCAGAATACCACCATAACCGCGCATAGCTTCGGTAATCAGATATGCCGGATGGGTTTCCTGGGGATTGAAGAGAGAGGTCGGATGGAACTGAACGAACTCCATGTCCTTGACCATTCCCTTGGCGCGATACACCATTGCTATACCATCGCCGGTAGCAATCTCGGGATTGGTAGTAGTGGCATAAACGGCACCCGTGCCACCCGTCGCCATAAGCGTAACGCGGCTAAGGAAAGTATCTATCTTTTGGGTTTCGGGATTGAGCACATAGGCTCCGTAACATTCTATATCGGGTGTACGGCGCGTAACGCGCATGCCGAGGTGGTGCTGGGTGATGATTTCCACCGCAAAATGATTCTCAAGCACCTCGATATAGGGATTGCTGCGCACGGCAGCCATCAGTCCGCGCTGGATCTCGGCGCCAGTATCATCCGCATGGTGGAGGATACGGAACTCGGAGTGTCCGCCCTCGCGATGGAGATCGAAAGTGCCATCCTCTTTCTTGTCAAAATTGACACCCCACTGCACCAGTTCACGGATAGCCTGTGGCGCATTGCGTACCACCTGCTCTACGGCTTGGGGATCGGACAACCAATCTCCGGCCACCATCGTATCATGAATATGCTTCTCAAAATCGTCTACCATAAGATTGGTGACAGAAGCGATACCGCCCTGCGCCTTAGCCGTATTGGCCTCCTCGAGGGATGTCTTACAGCAAAGGGCTATACGATAACGACCAGTACGCGCTATCTGGAGTGCGTAACTCATACCGGCGACACCTCCGCCGATAATCAGAAAATCATACTTACGAATCATATCTGAAAGCGGTCTCCCGCTAAAAAACGGTGCAAAGTTACTGCAAATTTACGACATACGCAATAGTTAGCGTGCTTTTCCGAGCGCAAAAACGCTAAAACAGCTTCCCCGAAAGGCTGTCATGGTCTGAAGACAAGAGCGAATCGTAGATCCGGTAGTGATAATATCATCCACGAGGAGGATGTGGCGATGGTAGAGCTCCTCGGGATGGGAGACGGCAAAGATGTCCTGCACATTATCGGCTCGGCGATCGGATTGGAGCAGCGCCTGTTTAGGGTTGTTACGGGTTCGAAAGAGATGAGAGGTGTCGATAGGAATACCGGTGACCTTGCTCAGACCGCGAGCGATCCATTCGGACTGGTTGTAGCCTCGTTGGCGGAAACGACGAGGATGAAGCGGTACAGGCATAATCACATCCACTCCGGCGAAGAACTCATCGGCCTGAAACTCTTCGGCCGCTATGCACGCCAACTCACGAGCGACTTCCGGACGCTCGTTGTATTTAAGCTGATGGATAGCGTGGCGGAAGGTAGAATCATGGTCATAGAAGAGGAAAGCGGCAGCAGATAGCACATGTGGCACATCGCGAAAGAGCATCTCCGTGCTATTTTGGCGCAACCGAGCTTGCTCGGTACGAGGCAGGGCCGCGAGACAAGAGGGGCAGATTGTTGAGTTTGCCTCATCCACATATCGCCCACAAAAAGCACATCGATTTGGAAAAAAGACGGAAAGCAGGCTATCGAACAGTAACATAGGCAAAAAGAATACACGCACAAGACGGAATCTCGTGCGTGTGTGCGTGTGCGACTAATTATAAGGTAACGCCATTCTTAAAGATAGCTATCTCATGGTAGCCGTTACGTTCGTTGTTGACCTCGCGTCCGTTTGCCACCTCGATGACGAAATCAGCAAAGCGACGTGCCACCTCGTCCATCGGTTCACCCTCGGCAATCACGCCTGCATTGAAGTCGATCCACCGTGGTTTGTTCTGATAAAGAGCCGAGTTGGTGGATATCTTCATAGTAGGTACATAAGTGCCGAACGGCGTGCCGCGGCCGGTTGTAAAGAGGACCATATGGCATCCGCAAGATGCAAGGGCTGTAGAAGCCACTAAGTCGTTGCCCGGAGCGGAGAGCAGATTGAGCCCTTTGACCTGGAGGCGCTCGCCATAAGGCATTACGCCGCGGACAAGCGACTTACCGCACTTCTGGGTGCAGCCGAGCGCCTTGTCTTCGAGCGTAGATATTCCGCCGGCTTTGTTTCCCGGTGAGGGATTCTCACCTACGGGCTCACCATGGGAAAGGAAATAATCCTTGAAGTCGTTGATGAGGGAGACGGTCTGGTCGAAAAGTTCGCGATTTGCGCAACGATCCATCAGTATGGTCTCGGCACCAAACATCTCAGGCACTTCGGTCAGCACAGTAGTGCCACCCTGAGCTACGAGCCAATCGGACAGGCAGCCAAGAAGCGGGTTGGCTGTAATACCGGAGAATCCATCGGAGCCACCGCACTTAAGACCTACGCGCAGTTCGCTAAGCGGACAAGGGGTGCGCTTGTCCTCCTGCGTCTTGGCATACAACTCGCGCAGGATAGGCATACAGTACTCCACCTCATCACCTTGAATCTTCTGAGACACTACAAAGCGTACGCGATCCTCATCGATTTCTCCGCAGAACTCACGGAACACATCAGGCTGGTTGTTCTCGCATCCGAGTCCAACAACGAGGATAGCGCCGGCATTGGGATGATGGACCATGTCGCGCAAAATCTTCTTGGTATTCTCATGGTCGTCACCCAACTGAGAGCAGCCGTAGTTGTGCGGGAAAGCAAAAATATTGTCGGCGCCTGTCTCCGCACGGAGGCGCTCAGCGCACTTCTGGACGATACCGTTGACGCAACCAACGGTAGGGATGATCCACACCTCGTTGCGAATACCGACTTGACCATCGCGGCGACGATAGCCCATGAAGGTACGGTTCTCGTTAGGGATGTCAAGAATGACCTCACGCGGATGGTACTCGTAGGAGAGCAGTCCGGCCAGATTGGTCTTGATATTGTTCTCGTT
>DBVU01000068.1:0-431 GCA_002308195.1 Bacteroidales bacterium UBA1256 | reverse complement strand
CCGGCTTTCTTCGCCTCGCGAGCATGGCCAATAGGGAATCCGTACTTGATCACATTCTCACCCTCAGCCAGATCGGCAATAGCGATCTTATGGCCAGCAGGCACATCTTCAAGGACGGTAATCTGACGGCCATCCACTTCTATAACGGCACCTGCNNACCACATTGTCGGCAGGATTGATTTTCAGGACACTAGTCATTAGTCGTTAGTCGTTGGTCGTTAGAGAATCGATTTAACGGTTTCGAGCATACCCTTGCTCTGGATGTCGTTGAGGAAGCCGACTACCATATCGGTCAGGCCAGGAATCTTATTCAGGTTCTCCTTCGACTCCTTCCAGATGATGTCGGTAGCACCCAGCACACCCTCAGCCACCTTGCGGGTGTCACCCGTAGCCCAGAGTTGCTTCAGCAGGTCCATGATCTCCTGTGCATC
>DBVU01000020.1:4883-9046 GCA_002308195.1 Bacteroidales bacterium UBA1256 | reverse complement strand
CGCTCCTCGCCGCGAACGTTATTGGCTTGCTCGTCCAGTTTCGCGCCGAGGAAACTGAGTCCTTTGACTACTTCACCGCGAATGAATGGGTCGTTCTCGCCAATACCGCCGGTAAAGACGATGATGTCAACACCATTCATCGCAGCGGCGTAAGCGCCAATATATTTCTTTACGCGGTAGATAAACATGTTACGAACCAACTCGGCACGCTTGTTTCCGGATTTGATAGCAGCATCGATGTCACGTGCGTCATTCGAAACGCCCGAAACACCCAGTAGACCCGATTTTTTGTTTACCAAGTTGTTGAATTCGGCAGTACTCAGTCCTTCCTTGTCCATGATGAAGGTGGCAGCTCCCAAGTCCAAATCGCCGGCACGAGTACCCATCACCAGTCCTTCTACAGGAGTGAGACCCATACTGGTATCCACACTCTTGCCATTCAGTACAGCTGCGCAGCTACCTCCATTGCCGATGTGGGCGGTAATAATCTTCTGCTTGCTTGGATCTACGCCAAGGAATTCGCAAACACGAGCGCTTACGTAGCGATGACTTGTGCCATGGAAACCATAGCGGCGAATTGCATATTTCTGATATAATTCGTACGGAAGCGCATACATATATGCGTAGTCCGGCATTGTCTGGTGGAAGGCGGTGTCAAATACGGCTACTTGCGGAACGCCCGGAAGCGTTTTTTCGATAGCCTCTATACCTTTTAGGTTAGCGGGGTTGTGGAGTGGAGCCAATTCGGAGCATTCGATGATTTGTTTCTTCACTTCCGGAGTGATAACCACCGATTGGTTGAATTTCTCGCCACCATGCACTACGCGATGACCTACTGCATTGATCTCTTTCAGGTCTTTTAGACAACCGATTTTCGGATCAACTAGCGAGTCCAGAATCAACTGAATACCAACAGTGTGCTCGGGCATTGGTTTTTCTATCTTCACTTTTTCGCCGTTTGGCAGTTTTACCTGCAGAAATGAATCAGGCAAACCGATTTTCTCCACGCCGCCTTGAGCCATCACTGTCTTGCTCTCCATTTCGAAGAGTTTGTACTTGATACTACTGCTTCCGCAGTTCAATACTAAGATTTTCATAATTTATAACCTAAATTATGGAGTTTCGGCTTCGTCGAGTTGCGTAAGCGAACTTACACCTGACTTGCACGAACCTTCATATTATTACTTAATCGCTTGATTTGCTGTAATGATAACCATTTGTACGATGTCTTGCACTTTGCATCCGCGGCTCAGGTCGTTTACCGGTGCAGCAATGCCTTGCAAGATTGGGCCTACGGCATCAGCGCCGCTGAAACGCTCAACCAGTTTGTATCCGATGTTTCCTGCTTGCAAATCCGGGAATACCAGTACGTTGGCTTTGCCTGCCACTGCGCTACCCGGAGCTTTGGTTGCAGCTACGCTTTCTACCAAGGCTGCATCGGCTTGCAGTTCACCGTCAATCTGTACATCTGGCGCCATCTCCTTGGCCAGACGGGTAGCTTCGGTCACTTTGTCCACCAACTCGTGTTTGGCGCTGCCTTTGGTGCTGAAACTCAGCATGGCTACTCGCGGCTCGATGCCTGCGATGCTGCGTGCTGTCTCAGCCGTCGAAATAGCTATTTCAGCCAATTGCTTAGCATCCGGATTGGGGTTGACTGCGCAATCGGCGAACAAAAGGAATCCATTCTCGCCCAGATTCTTGGCAGGAGTGAACATAAGGAAAGCTCCGCTAACGATGGAGCAACCCGGACGTGTCTTCAGAATCTGGAAGGCCGGACGAATAGTATCTGCCGTCGTGCCGCGAGCACCGGCTAACTCACCGTCCGCGTCNNATCATCAAGCAACCCAGGTACAACGGGTCTTGTGCTTTCTTCTTCGCTTCTTCTTCGGTCATTCCTTTTGCTTTGCGAAGTTCGAACAGCAAGTTTGCGTATTCGGGCATCTTGGCATCGCTTAACGGGTCAATAATTTTCGCCTCCGAGATGAACTCATAACCTTTTTCTGCGGCCATACTTTTGATTTTCTCGGGGTTGCCAATCAGAATCAGTTTGGCAATCTTGTCGCGAAGCAGAATATTGGCTGCTTCTAGTGTACGTGGTTCATCGCCCTCGGGCAATACAATGCGCTGCGGATTGGCTTTTGCACGCGCAATCATTTGTTCTAAAATGTCCATGTTCTTATGTTGTAATTGATTATTTTCTGTAGTTGCTGCTGATTTTCAGCCTATTCGCATATTTGTCCGCAAAGATACACATTTTTTTGCATATATGCAATACTGATTGTAAAATTTATATTTTTTTTATAAAAATATTTGGTTATGTAAAAAAAAAGTTGTACCTTTGCACGCTGAATGGTGATTGCCCGTCAGAGGGCACGCTTTTATGCGCATTATTATATAGGAATTAGACACTAAAAACAAGACAAACTACTCTCTCTTCTGCCATGAAGAAAAATATACTCATTTTTTCGCTCCTATGCTTTACGGTAACGCTAATGGCGCAAAAGTCGGAGCAAAAAGTCAAAGGAGCTCACCCCTACAAGGTCTCTGAAAATGAGAATGTTGCTCCGGAATTGGCACATTGGTCACTCACACCGCACGTGGGATTTAACTATTTTGACGGTGACTTTGCTTACGAGAAGAAGCATTCTATCGGCGTTCCTAATGCCGGTCTGGATATTGAATATGCTTTCAATCCAGTATGGGCACTGGGCGCAGACTATATGTTCGACATGTACTCCGTGACCGGTAAACCGGGCAAGGATAATGCAGATACATTGCTTTATGGACATATGCACAAAGCAGGTATCTACGTGTCGATGGACTTCATGAACCTTTTCTACCCGAAAGCGAAACGCAAGATTTGTGGTATTCAAGGCATTATAGGAGGAGGATATGCGTGGTACAAGAGCACCATCATGTATCATGATGATTATGTAAAAGACGGTGACGAGACGCACAAAAAAGGACATACTGCTCAGTATATCAATGCTGATGGCGTAGTAGGTCCTGATCGAATGGACAAATATAATGGTCAGCTCTACCTGCAAGCAGGTTTGAACGTAGAGTTTAACCTGAACCGTACGCTTGCACTGGGTGTTCGCGCCACATATAACTACTTCATCAATGACTACATAGATGGCCGTGGTTATGCAGGAGATCAGGCTGTAGCATCCAAGAACAACGATGGTATAGTAGATGTAACGTTGAATATGCGTTTCAAACTGGAAGCAGTTTCCAAGACGCACGTTCGCAATATTCCGGCTAAGGAGGCATCTGACCAATTGTTGGCTAAAGCAGAAACCAAGTACATACACGATACGGTTATCATCCGTCACGACTCGATTATCGTAAGAGAGACCTATCGTGAGAACAACGTAACGACTAAGGAGAATGATCTGAACAGTTACTACGTATACTTCGAGTATGCAAAGGATGCTATCCGCGAGGATGGTTTGATTACGATCCAACAAGTAGCAGACCGTTTGGCAGAGAATCCTGAACTATATGCGGTGGTTACCGGTTATTGCGACAATACGGGTTCGAACAAGGTGAACTACGAATTAGGCGACCGCCGAGCTGCTAATGTGATAGAGGAATTGCGTGAAGAGCACGGGGTATCAGACGATCATATGTACTCAATGGGTATGGGTAAACTGGTAGGACGTCGCAGTCAGGCTAGTTATGGACCTAACCGCCGTGCCGTTATTCGTTTGGTTGACAAAGCCACCTTCGATCGCATGAAGGCTGAACTCGACGATAAGAAAGCCCACCGTGATTTCAGCGATACTCCGGCTAATGCGCAGGTAGAGCAATCTCAGCAACAGGTTAAGACCGTGCCTATCTCTGAGAGCTCGCGTCCGGAGAAAGTGAACCAGTACGTTAATCGTACGCACGAAACTGTGACGACGGAGGGAGCCACGACGCTATCGAAGCTCGCACGTAAATACTACAACAATACCTATTGCTGGGTATATATCTATATAGCAAACAAAGACAAGCTGCGCAATCCTAATTCGGTGACTCCGGGTATGGAACTGGTTATACCGGAACTGACGGAAGAGGAAGTACGCATCACGAAAGATCAAAGCCTCGTGTTGTACAACAACGCACGGCAAGAAAAGTAATTGCCCAAGTGGCAGGGTCCCATAGCTCAGTTGGTTAGT
>DBVU01000020.1:0-4855 GCA_002308195.1 Bacteroidales bacterium UBA1256 | reverse complement strand
CACGACAGGAGGATAGTCCCGCGACTGTCCTCCTGTTATTTTTCAGAAAACGATGAAGGTACGTCTGTTCATATTGTTACTGTTGGTTCTCGCCCTAGTGAGCGAACCTGTTGTGCTGTATGCATCGCCTGCGTCTTCGGCTCAAGCGGCTGCTGCCAAACGGCGTGCAAAAGCAAAGGCCAAACGCGAGAAAGAGAAAGAGGCGCAGCGCAGAAAGGCCAAACGTCAGCGTATCAAAGAGGGCAAACTGCTACTCTATATTTATTCCTACGACCTAAAGACGGGCGAGCAACTGCCGGTTACGCACATCCAATTGCAAGACGTGAATGCCCGTCCCAATAAACGATTGCTGATCAATAAACCAACCGATCAGAAAAAGGCACGTCTCTCTAAGACGCTTCCGGAAGGCAAGTATTGGGTCTATGCATCTAAGATTGGGTATTTTGCATCCGATACTATCTATTACGAGCATCGCGAAGATGAGGATACGATTCGGCTTGCGCTTTATCCGGAAACACGATTGACTCTTACTGTAACCGATTCGCTGACTTCACGTCCGGTGGTAGCTAATGTAATAGTTCGCAATCACGAGCAACGCAAAGTGATGCAAACCACTTCTGATTCGCTGCATGCAGTTCTGGCTGTTCTGCTGGACGACCGTTTGCCTTATTATACGATAGAGGCCACTGCGGTTAACTATCACCCATTCCACGATACGATAGCCGATCCGCACCATTATTCCGGCATCGTTATGACGCCGAAGGAGATGAGATCGTTTGTGCTACGGGATATGTACTTTGCCACCGGCAAGACGCAGATATTGGAATCGTCAGAAGGTGCGCTAAACGAATTGTTCCAATTTCTTACTCTGCGTCCGGAACTACGTATCCGGATAGTCGGTCATACAGATGATATCGGATCGGATCGAGCTAATCAGATTTTGTCAGAAGGCCGTTGTCGTTCGGTTAGGCAAGCTATGGTAGATCGAGGAATAGATATTCGGCGTATTGAGATTGTAGGAAGGGGAGAAAGAGACCCGATCGTACCAAATGACTCGGAGGAAAATCGTCAAAAGAACAGACGAGTAGAGATTGTCCTACTGTAGAACGATATATTTCAGCACAGCATCTATAGTCGGAGAAACGACACGCACATAGTAGCAGCCACTCACGCTGGCTGCTCGTAGTACGTATTCCGGTTGTCCGGACGAGGAGAACTGGTCGATGAATTGTCCGGATGCACTATAGACAAATATCTGGCAGAGTTCAGTAGGATCCAGTCCAACCAATCTGATTTCTCCGCCGATGGTAGTAACATTAGGCAGCAGACTGAGTTGACGGCTATCTTCCGAACCGGCATAATGGATAAGCACGGAGCGCATCACATCGGTGCAGAGCAGCGCAGAAGGATTGATAGACACATCTATGATGGCATAGTAATCGCCTGTACCTTTCAGATTCTTAGCCAGTGTCAGATAATAACCGGTACCTACAACCACATCATCTTTTACATCATCGCCCGGCATATCCGGTTCACCGACTACGCGATACCAGGTTACATCTTCCGGACGGAAATAGTAGCCACGTGCATTAATCTCCTTGATGTTGAGCATCAGCAGCCAGTCGTAGAGAGCGACGACCGGCCAGTTGGCCCATTCGGCGCAATTGGCAGCGAAATAGGCGATGTAGGTAGCATCAGCCGTTACTTCGACCAATCTGAGCGAATCGGTATTGCCGTCGCTCCATTCCACGAAATGGAAATCCTCGCGTGGCGTGGCAGTCAGTTGAAGCCACGTGCCACATTCTACGGTCGCTCCGCCAGAGGGGATGGCTTGCGCCATCGCCCTCAGACCAAGCAAGCATAGCAATATGAGGATAGTCCGTTTCATTGGAAGAAAAGATTCTTTCGTGTCAGAATATTATGGAACCGTAGTAACACTCACTGTACCTTGCGAGGTGTTGTCGGATTCAACCACGACAGTGTAAGTTATCTTCTCGAAGATAGCGGTGTAGGTGGCATTGCCGTTGATGACTATGGTGCGGCTAGCCTCTGTGTTGTTATCACTCCACTTAACGAACCGATAGCATTCGGCCGGAGTAGCAGAAATAGAGACGCTAGTACCGTAGGTTCCGGATGCTGTACCGCTAGCCGGAGTTACCGTACCGGTACCTTCGGTTTGTACATTGACGTTGATAGTGTACGTCAGAGTAGCGCTAGAGTACTGAGCCACGTAAACGGCCTCTCCGTCAACAGGATCGATGCCATTGACAGAGGCGCCTTGTTTTCTCCAACCGACGAAGGAATATTCCACTCCATCTGTGGTTGGGCGAGTAGGTGTTGTTCCCGAGTAGGTAGGAGTAGTGCCGAAATCAAAGTCAGTGGAATAAAGAACCGTGCCATCGTAGTTCTTGAAGGTAATGGTGTAGCTGCGCAGGGTCGGTGTGAACTGTGCCACATAGTCCTGGTCCTTGTCTGCCGCGTAGATAGTAGGTGACCATCCGCTAAATTCGTAGGTGTACTGAGCCGTAGCAGCTTTGGTTGGAGTGGCCAGACCGTAAACAGGAGTCTCACCATGATTGACAGTGTAACTTTTCAGAACCTCTGTGCCATTCATAAAACGAATGGTGTAGGTGTTGATAGCGAAATAAGCCGTGTAGGTAATGTTGGAAGCATTGACCGTACGCGGGTTCTCGGTGTTGTTGTCATTCCAGCGAACGAAATGATAACCCGTAGTAGGGGTAGCAGTGATCTGAACCTGAGTTCCGCAATCGGTGGTCAGCGACTCGGCAAAGATCATGGTGGTTGCCGCAGTGAGAGCAAGCACCAAAGAGAGAATCTTCTTCATATTATTCATATTGTTAGTTTGTTTTCTTTATAAAGCAGTAATACTGACTGTTCCTTTGTTAGTATCTTCAGATACAACATTCACTGTACATTGACAAGTACTGGTGGTGCTGTATGTTGTGACGACAGAAGAAGTTTGCTGTTTGTAGAGATAAACCGGAGCATCCGAGCTATTGTAGAATGCCCAACGGGAACGGGTAGTGTAATACTCCAACAAGCGGTCAGTATAGGTAGTAGAAGTAAATGTCCAACTACCACCACTGACGGAGTAGGTATATTTGTTAGTGGTAGTATTGTTGCCTAACTTCATGTTGTAATAGTCTCCGGATTTCTCGATATAGAGATAATCGCTACCGTTCTGAATCGTGACTTGATTGTTATTCTTGGTAATGGTCCAGATGATAGTGGCATCCGTGGTGCTGATAACATCACTAACAGGAGTAACGGTGGTAGGAGCTAGATAGTAGTTGTCTTTCCACGTAGTACTCATAGCGTAATAACCGCTATTGTAACCTACAATCAGATAGTTGCCGCTGGTCAATTCGTTCAGCGCGGTAATGCGTGCGTAGTTGTTGGTCAGCGTTGGAGTGCCGGTATTGGACGAACTAGCAAAGACAGCATAGAAAGTGGTGTTGCTACTGATAGGCGGTGCGGCGGTAGTAAACAGATCGTCCGGCACAGACGTACTATTGTAATTATTGTGAGTGGTCCAACCGGCAAAAGTCAGTCCATCGCACACATCCGGATCTTCCGGCACCTCCGGACTTGTTCCGCTGATAGCAGTGTTGGAATGATACGCAGCGCCATTGGAGATCCATGTGGCGGTATAAGTGGCAATGCATGTTCCGGTCAACGTGACCGTGTGGGTAGAGGCAAGTCCGCAACCGCTGATACGCAGCGTAGCCGTATGACTGCCAACGGCGGTAGGAGTATAAGTGATTGTGATGTTGTATCCTGCTTCGGCTTGCGCCCGGGTGATAGTAGTTCGCGAGAGCGAGAAATACGCAGCATTGGTTCCTGTAACGCTCAGCGTCAGGTTTCCGCTGGTAAGATTAGCACCCTGGACAGTGACGGTCTGAGAAACAGCGGTAGAAACAGTAGTGTTGCCTAAATCGATTGTGCCTTTGGGAGAAGTAATAGCGGGATCAGTGCCGCAGTCGCAGCCATCGCTAGTACCAACTACGAAGCCTGATTCGAAGGAACCGAGTACATCGCTGCACTTGAAGGTATTGCCGGCTTTGGTTCCCCAGATATATTCTGCCAGACAAGGATAATCAATAAATGGATTGCGGTTGCCCTGAACGGCTTCGACAGCATTGTTGCGGTCAATCTCTTTTTGCGAGACCGGGTCGTTGCGATGCCAGGTTAGCAGAAGTTCCAAACCATATGCTGTCAGTCCGAAATTGCCAGCAGAGGTGATGGTGTTGTTGAAGATAACGGCACCCGCACCATCTGAATCTTGCGTAAAACTATAAGTGGAGGTGTTGAATGCATTCCACGTAACGAGCATATATAAATAGGAACGCGCGAGATCGCCTTTGAATTCATCGGCCGGTTCGAAAACAGTGCCTGAATAACCGGAAGGCCAAGAACAAGTACCTTTCTTGCTGCCATTTGGCGAGGTGTAAGTGGCAGTGCCGACCACACCAAAAGGAATGTTTCCGCGTTTGGAATTGACATTTACGTCGGTTGGGTAGATATGATGTACATCTGTTCCGGGACCTTTGTAAGAACTGGTTAGATTGGAACTAGCGATGCCGAACCAAGATTTAGGCAGAGAGTGTTCACGGTTGTAACCGCAACCACTAGTTGTTCCGCAGACAGTGGAACAACTGCTACCTTGGTTGGTTTGGAAAGTGAAGTTGGTGCAACCGGCATAAATTTCCCAAATCTTGCCGGCGTAGGGGGAAGAGGACGGATAGACATCGGTTGTTCCGAAGGCTCCCCAGACGCAATTGGTACAAGAACCTGAACCATAGATGACTCCGCTGTATTTACCATGCGTGAGGGT
>DBVU01000102.1:215-23450 GCA_002308195.1 Bacteroidales bacterium UBA1256 | reverse complement strand
ATCTTCGAGCAGAAGATGAAACTGAATAGCGACCTCATTATTATAGAGACGCAGACAGAGGATTCGATTCCTATCTATCGAGATGGTTGGCAACTACCGATGGTTTATGGCGTAGGTGCTAGTTATACTTGGGCAAACCGTTTGACTCTCGGCTTTGATTTTGAGCGTCAATGTATGGCTTCTGCGTTGTATAATGGTTTTCCGGGTAGTTGGAGCGGCTTACAAGATCGCAATCGTTATGCCTTCGGTGCAGAGTATCGTCATAATGCGCAAGGACGCAAATATGTGGAGCGTATGATTTGGCGTGCGGGCCTGAGTGTGCAAGATGAATACCTGGCATCCATCGGTGCAAAAAAGATAACCGCATCTATCGGTTTCGGCTTCCCGCTCTATACCATAGGAACGGTCATCAATACGACGGTTGAGTACACTCACCGTGGCTCTGTGACCGGTCTGGAGGACAATTCGCTACGTTTGACCATCGGTGCTTCGATAGGCGAGAACTGGTTCTTCAAACGCAAACTGTAACACTTTGGCACGGTTATTGAAATACCTAATTTGACAACGAATATTAATCACTTAAAAATTATACTATTATGAAATTTAGAACTCTAGTTGTATTGGCACTCGCAGCTGCCGTTCCGGCACTGGCATGCGCTAAGAAACCAAAGAAAGTAGACGCCGAGCCTGAGGCAAAGAAAACAGTTCAAGAACCTGAGGCAGAACCGGTTATCACCGAGGAATGTGTGATCAATGTGTCGCTCTTCCACGAGTCGGTGAAGAACAAACAGTATGCAGATGCTTACGAGCCTTGGTGGGAAGTTTATTCTACCTGTCCGAACGCTAACAAGGCCATCTATACCGATGGTGTTAAGATTGTAGAGGCACTCTACAAGGCTGCTAGCGACGAGAAGGAGAAAGAGCGTCTGGCAAATCTGGCCATTGAGATGCAAGACAAGCGTATCCGCTACTTCGGCAACGATCCTAAGTATCCTACTGATTATATCTTGGGCGAAAAGGGTCTGGCTTATCTGACCTTCTTTGGCGAAGAGAAGTTGGAAGAAGCACGCGAATGTCTGCAGAAATCGGTTTCCGGTTTTGGTGCACAGAGCAAGCAACAAGTGTTGGTAAAACTGGTGGACGTTTCGTATGCCCTCTACAAGAAGGATCCTAACGGACGTGCAGAGCAGTTCATCGCCGATTATGAGTTGGCTAGTTCGCTTCTGGCTGCTCAATCAGCCGATCCAAACAACAAGAATGCTGAATCGGCCGGCAAGCAGAAAGATTATGTAGACAACATCTTCGCAATCTCTGGTGCTGCTGAGTGCTCGAAATTGGACGAGATCTACGCTCAAGTGGTTAACGACAACCTCGGCAACCTGGATATGCTGCAGAAGATAGCTAAACTCTATCGTCGTGTTCGTTGTACCGAGAGCGATGTTTACTTCGCTGCTTGCGAGGCTGCGCATAAGCTGCAACCTACTCAGGAGTCTGCTGCAGGCTGTGCTTCGATGAGCGCCAAGAAGGGTGATTACGAAGGTGCTATCCGCTACTATGATCAGGCTATCAACTTGGCTCAGATTGAGAATGAGATGGAGGATGTGGCTGATTATCAGTACAATGCGGCTGTATATTGCTTCGCTAACCTGAAGCGTTACCCTGCCGCTCGCCAATACGCGTTGGCTTCCATCGCTACGCTGCAAGACCTTGGTATCAGCAAGGGTCAAGGACGTTGCTACATCATCATTGGTATGGCTTATGCGGCTAGCCGTCCATACGCAAACGATGCAAAGGGTGCAATTCTGAACAAGACTGTATATTGGGTAGCTGTTGATAAGTTCGTCAAGGCAAAACAAGTAGATCCGTCTGTAGAGAGCACGGCTAACGAATATATATCTTCCTACAGTCGTTACTATCCGACCAAAGAGGAGCGTTTCGACTTACCGGGTGAGTTCGCAGGTTCGACCTTCTACGTAGGCGGATGGATTGGCGAGACAACCACAATTCGTTAAATCTTGTATACGCACACTTTACATAGTAAATCCTTTGTCATAGCGAGTGGCCTCGTGTTGCTCGCTTTGGCTTTTTCTGCTTGTCATAAGGAAGAGGCAGAACAGTCTCCTTATTCCGTTGAAAGGCAACTAATGCCTGTTTTGGCTACGGATACGGTCAGTACGTTGATTTCCGATTCTGGTATCACGCGCTATCGTATCGAGGCGGCAGAATGGCTTATCTACGATAAGACAGAACCGCCATTCCAGGAGTTCCCAAAGGGAATCTATCTGGAGCAGTTCGACCAGAACCTGAACGTACAGGCTTCGTTGCAGGCCGATTATGCTTACTACAACGAGACGATGCAGATATGGATTTTGCGCGGTAACGTGCATGCGCTCAATCTGAAAGGCGAGCAGTTTGATACGCCTGAACTGATATGGAATCAAACCGAACATCGCGTGTGGTCTGATTCGGCTATCCATATTACGCGAGAAACCAGTATTATTGAAGGAGTAGGGTTCGAATCGAATGAGGAGATGAGCAAGTACACCATTCTCAATCCGACAGGTGTATTCCCGATCCGAGACGAATAATAAATAAAGAAATGTTACTACAAGGAAAAACAGCGCTTATCACAGGAGCAGCGCGCGGTATAGGCAAGCAGATTGCGTTGACGTATGCCGCAGAAGGTTGCAATATTGCTTTTACCGATTTGGAACTCAACGACCAAGCCAAAGCAACGCGCGACGAGATAGCAGCGTTTGGGGTTAAGGTGCAGTTCTATGCTAGCAATGCAGCTGATTTTGAGGCAGCGCATCAGGTTGTGGAATCGGTGGTGAAAGATTTTGGCCAACTCGATATTCTGGTCAATAACGCAGGCATCACACGCGACACGCTCCTGATGCGTATGACCGAACAGATGTGGGATCTGGTGATTCAGGTTAACCTGAAATCTGCCTTCAATTTCACGCATGCTGTGACACCTGTCATGATGCGCCAACGTAGCGGATCTATTATCTCGCTGAGTTCGGTAGTGGGTATCAACGGCAATGCGGGACAGGCCAATTATGCGGCCAGTAAGGCGGGAATCATCGCTTTGACCAAATCGGTAGCTAAGGAACTTGGCAGTCGTGGTATCCGCGCTAATGCCATCGCCCCTGGATTTATCTTGACAGATATGACTAAGGCGCTCAGCGAAGAAACGCTTAACCAGTTTGTCCAACTGATTCCTATGCGTCGTGGAGGCGATCCGGAAGAGGTGGCCAAGGTGGCTCTCTTCTTGGCTAGCGACCTCAGTTCGTATGTCTCAGGTCAGGTGATTCAAGTTAACGGAGCTATGGCCTAAAACAAAAAAATCCCTCGCATTGCTGCGGGGGATTTTCTTTTGGTAGATTACCTTCTTATTTGGTTAGTATCTTGTATTCCCATGGTTTCAAGGTGAATGTTTGGCTAGCTGCCAATTCTTTCTCCTTGCCACAAATACAGGTGTATTTACCTTCATATCCGGTTAGGTCGAGTGTAACCGTTTGTTCCTCGTTGCTCATATTCATCACGGCTAGCAACGTGTTGGTGTACCAACGCCCTTCTTTCTGACGTGCACAAGCGAATATATGCTCGTTGTCGGCAGGGATACGGACCATAGGCGCACCTACTTCGGGGCTAAAGATCGCTTTGTTCTTCTCGCGCAGGCTGTTAAGTTGTTTATACAGATCTGCTTGCGCATAAGTCTCATCGCGGTCTATCAGGTCTTTCTCAAAGAACTCTAGACGATGATGGTTGCCGCTTAGTTGACCGGTGTAGATCATCGGCATACCGGGTACAACGTAGCAGAAGGCTGCAAACAGATTGACGGCATCGCCCATGCGTTCTTGCTCTGTACCATTCCAACTGTTCTCATCGTGATTGCTGATGAAGTTCATACGGATAGCCTCCGGACGAATAGTGCTGTCTGCTTTGGCGAAATAAGCCCATAGGTCTTCCACGCCCTTTTTGCCTTGTGCTACATCGTTCATGATGTGGTGTAGCGTCCAACCGTAGTACATGTCGAATGCGCTCTCGGTCAGTTCTTGTGCTTTATCCTCGTCCTCGGCCAACGTGAACATATCCGGATGCGTGAGACGCAGGTCGCCCATGGCCCAGTTCCAGAAATCGGTCGGTACTTCGCCTGCCACATCGCAGCGGAAACCATCTATACCGATACTGTCCATCCACCAGTGCATGGCTTTTAACATCTCTGCACGCATATCCTGATTGTCGTAGTTCAGTTTACTGATATCGGTCCAGTCGTATTGTACCATCAGGTTGCCTAAACTATCGCGATAGTGCCAACCTTCGTTTTTCGTCCATTCACTATCTGGGGCTGTGTGGTTAGCTACCCAGTCCAGTATCACCTTAAATCCCAGACGATGCGCTTCGCTCAAGAAATGCTCGAAATCCTCGCGTGTGCCAAATTCGGGGTTTATCTGACAGTAGTCGATAATCGAGTAGTAGCTACCCAGTGTTCCTTTGCGGGTAATCTGGCCAATCGGCTGACATGGCATCACCCAGATGATGTCAATGCCGTTCTCGCGCAATTCTGGCAGCAGGGCTTCTGCGGCCTTGAATGTGCCTTCCTCGGTCAGTTGACGGGTGTTCAGTTCATAGATAGTAGCGTCGTAAGCCCAACGTGGGTGACGCATTTCTTTTTGTGCGCAGCCAACTAGCATCATGGCTGCCATCATTAACAGAAGAGTCTTTTTCATAGATATTATATGTTAAATTTTTAATCCGCAATTATCTGATAGGTCATATCTTCGCGATTGATGGTTACGGTCACGCGTTTGCCCAGATAGACACGTTGGAACGATATTTCTTCCGGTGTACTCTCCAATGGAATAAACTCACCGTAGAGTAGGGGCATTGAATTACGACGCATGTGAATCAGTTCCGCTACTTGTTGCCTCATTCCTTTCTCGTCGTTGTTCAGGTTCTCGAATCGCATCATGTGGCGGTTATCCGGGTCATTGCCTCCCACCTCGCCATATTCATCGCCTTGATAAATACACGGCACGCCGGGAAGCGTCATGTTCAGTACCTCCAGTAGCATCGCGCGGTCGTAAGCTATAGCTGTGTCACCGATACCTATCTCTTGCGTCCAACCTTCTTCTTTGCCGTGACAGTAGATATCTATCGCACCGCCTGCGATGCTGGCAAAGCGTATCTGGTCGTGGTTGCCGCTGATGTTACCCATCGTGTGGTGCGAACCGTAGGTGTGAAGCGATGTCAACTCGTTGTTCATCACTTCGTCCATGCCTTTCAGCCCGCATAGCGCTTCGCGTGCCGTGAAATAGACATTGAAGTCAAATTGTGCATTCAGCATACCTGTCTTGATGTAACTGCCTATCAGTTCAGGACTGCCATATGTCTCGCCAATCATCCATATAGGTCTGCCTGGCCAACGGGAAGCTATTTTCTGCCCCAACATACGCCAATAGCCTTCTGGTATATGCTTACATGCGTCGTGGCGGAATCCGTCTAGATCGTAGGTCGCTAGCCAATAGAGCGCACTATCTGTCATCGCTTCGCACACTTCCTCACGTTCCAGGTCCAAGGTCGGGATATGCTTGTCAAACCAGGTTGTCAAACGTGCTTCATCCCAAAGCTCGAAGTTACGCCGCCCATCAGGCAGAATCGAATCAGTGTGCCAGTCAGGATGAGCCTGAAACGTAGGCGAATTGATGTGCATATGATTGGCCACATAGTCCAAAATCACATTAATCCCATGCGCATGAGCGGTATCCAATAGGGCACGCATCTCCTTGTCGGTCGCAAAACGGTCGTCTAGTTTTGTTGCAAAAATTGGCCAGTAACCATGATAGCCGCTGAATTTGGTGTAGGTCTTCGTGCTATCATATTTGTTGCCGTTCGGGAATGGATAAAGTCCCCAAGCATCCCATGGGTTCTGAGTGATTGGGCTGATCCACAGTGTGTTAACTCCTAGTTGATCAAAATATCCTTCACTTATTTTCTTGGTCACTCCCGCTATGTCACCTCCCTGATAATCAACTATATCCAGTACTTCGGGCGAATTCATTTTCCAGTCGTTCTCCTTGTTGCCGTTCTCAAAGCGGTCAATCATTAGCGAGTATAGCACTTGTGCCTGTTGGTCGTGCCGATTCAGTTGGCTAGCTTCGGTCACTATCTCGCCATCTTGCAGAGGCAGCAACAGGTCATTGTACAAATTGCTCTCGTCCTCAGCAAAAATGCGCAGATATGCACGTCCGCTCATCGGTTCTCCGCAGAAATCACACACTTGTTCTCTCACGGCAGCCATGTCTAGCAGCCATGTGCCGTCTTCCTGGCGCTCCCAACTGCTATAGCGAACAGGTATATTCTGCACATACGCCACCAGAGTCGGATTGAGTACCGTATCTACAAAGCCCACGCGTAGTTTCTGGTCTTCGTATGCTAGCGAAATCAGACTTTGCCGAATGGGTTTAGCGGGCAAAACAACGATGGAGAAACTGAAGTCGCGATTGTAGAAGCCGAGACTCTGAATAGTCCGGTTGCGATTCACTATATCCATTTCGCGTACTATGTTTGGACTACCCACTAGGTTGATGCAGTCTATCTGGTCGGTCACTAGCCAGTGGATATCTTTCCATAGACTGGTGTCGCCGAATAGTACGGGCACATAATCTGTCAGCACGATATGACTTGTGTCACTCGTCATGCGAACGGGCATGATGGGATCTGCTAGGGCTATTTGCTCAGCGATATTCTTTCGCTGACAACCGATAGCACAAAGGGAAATACACACCAATAAGAATACTTTTTTCATGGCTTCACATAATTTGCGCTGCAAATTTACAACAAATATTTTACATATGCAAATATTTCTCAAAAAACGCATCGTTTTCTTGCGTATGTCCAAATCTTTTTGTAATTTTGCACCGAACAACAAAATGTACTCTCGTTAAGATTTTGTCCTATTTTTCCGCGATACGAGAAATATCGAGAAACTCACCTGACAATCACGAGACCATATCGAGACAAAAAAGTGTACGTTTTTTAAGATTCTGAGAAAAATACAACATACCAATATGACCATCAATCAGTATATTGACGCCAATCGTGACCGCTTCATCGAGGAGTGGAGTAGTCTGATTCGTATTCCTAGTGTCAGTTGCCAGGAGGAACACAAAACTGATATGCTACGTTGTGCCAATCGTTGGCGCGAACTCTTGCTCGAGGCAGGCTGCCAGAAGGCTGAAGTGATAGCGGCATCGAGTAATTCGGAGTGCTCGGAAGCACCGTCCGCAGGCAATCCATTCGTTTACGCAGAATATTCCCTTCCCTTCACGGGTGAAGAGCTCTGCTCGATCGAGCGTCCAGTGGACGGTCGTAGAACATTGTTAGGGGTAGGCTCCATACCTACGGTGCTTGTCTACGCTCACTACGATGTCATGCCGGTCGAACCGTTTGACCAATGGCTTTCTGACCCGTGGGAGCCTTCTATCCGCGACGGGCGACTCTACGCACGTGGTGCAGATGACGATAAGGGGCAGGCCATGATTCAAGCGAAAGCCTTTGAGTATATGGTTCGTACGGGCCAACTTCGCTGCAATGTCAAGTTTATCTTCGAGGGAGAAGAAGAAATCGGTTCTCCATCGCTCGAGGCTTTTATCAGCGAGCATAAGGATTTGCTCAAATCAGATATTATTTTGGTCTCCGACACCTCGATGATTGGCAAGGATACGCCTTCTATCACAACCGGTTTGCGCGGATTGGCTTATTGGCAAATCGAAGTCGATGGACCTAATCGCGATTTGCACTCTGGCCATTTTGGCGGAGCGGTCAAGAATCCAATAAATGCTCTCTGTGAAATGTTGTCGCAAGTGGTTGATAGCAATGGGCGAATCACTATTCCGCATTTCTACGACGATGTGTTACCAATTCCTGACGAGGAGCGCAAGATGATTGCGCAGATTCCTTTTTCCCAAGAAGCCTACAACCGTGCTATCGATGTGCCTGATGTCTTTGGTGAGACTGGCTATAGCACCTTAGAACGCAATTCCTGCCGACCGTCGTTCGATGTGTGTGGTATCTGGGGCGGTTATACTGGCGAAGGCAGCAAAACGGTTCTTCCATCAAAAGCCTTCGCAAAGGTTTCTTGCCGTTTGGTGGCCAATCAAGACCACGAACGTATCTCGCGCGCGTTCATTGATTATATGCAGACGCTCGCACCCACGGGCGTGCGTGTAAAAGTCACGCCTATGCACGGAGGACAAGGATACGTCTGCCCGATTGATATTCCCGCCTACAAGGCCGCAGAAAAGGGATTCACACTCGCTTTCGGCAAACGACCATTAGCGGCAAGACGTGGAGGAAGTATTCCTATCATCTCTTCTTTCGAACAGATTCTTGGCTGCAAAACCATACTGATGGGATTCGGACTCGAGCAAAATGCCATTCACTCGCCTAACGAATCAATGGACCTCGAGGTCTGGGAAAAAGGAATCATTGCTGTTACCGAATTTTATAAGGCTTATGCCTCTAACCACTAACCCCTCATGAAAATCGTCATTCTAGGAGCAGGTAGCGTAGGAACCAACCTGCATCACGCTTTTGAACTGAAAAATATCCACACGGAACTGGTGCATGCGCGCCCACTAACCGCTAATCCGCAAACCACTCCGCCAATCCCTTCTGCGGACGTTTATATCTACGCGATTGCCGATAATGCGTTGCGTGAAGTAGTTGCGCGAGTCAACGCGCCTAAGGCCTTGCACCTCCATACTTCAGGTACCATGCCGATAGATGTTTTCGGAGCCGATAAACCGCATGCGGGAGTGCTTTATTTCTTCCAAAGTTTCAGCCGAACTTCGCTTATCGACGACTGGAGCGGCATTCCCGCTTTCATCGAAGGACGCAACATCGATGACATCGCAGCTATTTATTCCTTGGCACAAAATCTGACCAGTCGGATATACGAGTGTCCGCAACGTGACCGCGAACGATTGCATGTGGCGGGAGTTTTCGCAAACAACTTCTCCAATCTGATGTATCGCATGGCTGCAGATATTCTCCGTGACACACAGATTCCTTTTGCTGCTTTGTTGCCTCTCATCGACCAAACTGCCACTAAGGTGCACACGCTCACACCTTGTGAGGCACAGACTGGCCCCGCCCAACGTGGTGATACAGAAGTTATGGCCCATCATCTGCAACTCCTCCGCTCGCCCGAGGAGAAACAGATCTACCAACTCCTCTCCGATATGATACAAAAAAAATAGAGCCCGAAAGGACTCTTTTTTTTGTTCCTGTGGCACGGTTTTTGCCGAGTAACTGAGTGCATGTTTTTCATGCGTTCACTACTATGCATAGACATTGGCTTTTGGGCATTATCTTTCTGTTGTTGCTCCCATCAACTCTTTGGGCTAAAAAACGTACGCAGATTCCTGATTCTCTGTGTGCGATTACCATTGAGGTGAATGGCGTGCCATTTACTATGCAGCGCATAGAAGGCGGATCTTTTCTTATGGGGGCAACGTTCGACCAGTATGATCCGGACATCTATACCGACAAGCCCGCACACTTAGTCTTCCTTTCTCCGTTTTACATAGCCACTACAGAAGTGACCAATCGATTGTGGAAGGCCGTGATGCCGGATAAAGAAACACTAAGTCCATCTGGTTATCCCAGTCACCCTATTTCTTATGTCAATTGGAATGATTGCCTGGAGTTTGTTCGTCGTTTAGACAGTATTACCGGCCTTCCTTTTCGCCTTCCCACAGAGGCCGAGTGGGAATTTGCTGCTAGAGGAGGTGAAAAAAGCAAGCACTATCGTTTCTCGGGGCATAACTGCGCAGATAGTGTCGGTTGGACGTATGGCTGTGCGGGCCAATGGACTCATCCTGTAGCGCGTAAACGCCCTAATGAACTGGGAATATACGATATGACAGGCAATGTGGCTGAGTGGTGTCAGGATCTGTATGAAGCCTATCAACTCTCCACCGTTCCTGACCCGCAAGGAGCGGATACAGGCAGTTTCCGTATAGTACGAGGCGGTAGTTACGACGAATGTGAAGCTAATAGTCATATTTCTGTTCGTCGTTGGTATACTCCGGAGACAACGGCAGGCTATCTGGGTTTTCGGGTGGCTTTTACTTTACCCAATGACCCGATGATGCAGAAGGAGGCCGAATCACTGGCTTTAGTCAAGAATATTCGTATCAAAGGACGCAAGATTCGTTTCTCATTAGTGCCTGGTGAGCAACCGTATTATATCTCCGACGAGATTTCTGCTTCTTTATGGAAGAAAGTCAAGGGATTTGAACCACCGGATAACGAGCAAGGCATTGCCATTGGTATGTCGTCTGATGAACGTCTGAAGTTTGCTGAAGAATGCAGCCGAATGGCCAAACAGCCTTTGGGCGTAGCTACTATTGCCGAAATAGATTCCGCACTACAGAAAGGTGTGATTGCGATAACGAAGAAGAAACGCGAACGGTCCACACAAGCGGTTCAACGAAGCCGCAGAGTGCGAAAGAATTTGTCACCCTGGACAGAACTGGTCGGCGTTAAACTGTCGCTTCCTGACGATCCAATTCTGCTCCAGTACCAAGGCGACGATAACGACAAACGTCCTCTCCGCCTAATCTTACGTGCATTATAGCGTGGCTCGCACAGCACTGAAAACGCAGATCGATAGAGTGGGGCTCGCACAGCGCTGAAAGTGCAGATCGTTCGAGCGAAGCGAGATAAGAACCTGGGTTTAAGAGCCCTCACCTCCACTGCGTTTTTTGTATAGGGGCTAATCCGTTAGGATATTAGCGGGAAGTACGTGCGTTTAGGAAACTTGTTTACTAATACGTACGTGCTAACCGATAATGAGTACCGCCAGGTATAAGTCCCTATACAAAAAAAAGACATCCCGTGAGGATGTCAAGTGGGTGGAGAGTGGGGCTCGAACCCNNCCACGACACTCGGAACCACAATCCGATGCTCTGCCAACTGAGCTATGACCACCATAAATGCTTTATTTTTCAAAAGCGAGTGCAAAAGTACTGCTTTTTTTTGAATTGACCAAATATTTTTGCAAAAAAAGTAGTATCTATTGCATTATTTCTTCCAAAGGCACCTTCACAAAGTCCCTCTCTGCCCACAATGGATGGGGTATCTGCAGTTCTGCCGATTGCCATTCTAATGGTCGCTCTCCCTCAAAGGCCAGGATAATATCGATATCAATGGTTCGGTCCTGATATTGGCCGTTTTGCGATTTGTGCGTGCGTCCTAACGAACGTTCAATCGCTTGTGTCGCGGCTAGTAGTTCCAGTGGCGACATTTCCGATTCTACATTGCAACATATATTGCAGAAACTATTCGTCGAATCAAATCCCCATGGGGCAGAGTAGTAATAAGAAGAGCAGCGTAGAACGTGTCCTATTTGCTGCTCAATCATTCCCAACGCTTGTTGTATCGTTTGTTCTCGATCGCCTATGTTGGATCCCAGTGAAAGATAGTACTTCATCACGGTTTAGTCTCGACTCGATTCTCTGTCGATAGTCTCTCGCCAGTCTGTTTTTAGTATCTTGTGGACCACTCTCACCATTTTAGGATACACCACCGAAGTCTTGACTACTTGTGCTTCATCTAGCCAATGGAAACTCTGATTGGTGCGATCCATGGCAAATACCACTACGAGAACGATCAGCCCGTATTTCAGTAAGCCGAAGATACCTCCGAATAGACGATTGGCCCATCCCAGATGGATAGCACGCATAAATTTGGTCAAGCCGCGTGCCAGAAGCGTAAGCAATATCGCAATCGCCAGGAAAATCAGCACATATGCCACTACATCACATACGCCTTCCGGCCATCCCCACTGGCCCCAAAGCCATGCGGAGAAATCGGGCATCATAAAGCGTGCGCCCAGTACTCCGAGAATAACCACCAAAATGGCGATTATCTCGGAGACTAAGCCGCGCATCAGGCCTCTAACAAGACCAACTAATAGCGGTAGTAGCAATAGTACGTCCAGCCAATTCATCTTGTGGAATTATTGGTTGAATGTCTTCGGGTCAAATTCCCTAGGAGTCCAAGGCTTGTCTGAATCGCCTTGATAGAACATACGGATATCAGGAACTCCAACTCCAGGAATACCACGAGGAGTGATAGACCACTCATAACCCTTCAGACTGCTTGTTGTCAGGTTGGCTGCTTTATCCAGATACCATCCCAGGATACCTGTAACCGTACCTTCCCAGTTAGGACAGCCACTTACACCACTCTCATTGGCGCCAGGCAGGTAATAGCAAGCAAATTTGCAATACTCAGAACTGGAGCAACAGATGAAGTTGCTAGCAGGATCTTGTAGAATACGGCTCTGCGGATAACCGATGTTTTGCGTAGATGGAGCAAACACATTGGCTAGACCGGAAGAATCCGGGTGAGCATAAATACAAGGAGTGATAGTTCCGTTATCATCGGTCTCGCCTGTGAAGTGAACATCCTTAATCACTATCAGTCGACCATCTGCCTTACGAATACGATCCATACCATTTGCATCTACAGATGGCTTCAGAGGAATTTGCGCAAAGAGTTGTGCCAAGGTCAGCGTGTCGTATTTCAGTTTCGTCTGATCAGGAACACCAATCATACGTGTGTTACGACGGAATACGGCACTCGGAATACGTCCCGGGCACCAACCTACCTTTTGCGATGCGTTCATCGCATAGATATTGTTGTTATACGATGGTACGCAGAGTTGTGGTTGGTTAGCGTAGCGACCTACAGCCAGACCATTACAACGAATCAGGATTTCCTGACCGAGTTGATACATACCACCGCTCGAACCCATATCAACCGAAACACGCAGACTCTGCTGTTCGCCTCCTACAACTTGCTGAATAACCAGTGCTTTGTAGAAATTACCTGCATAGTCGTCTGTAGCTACACGGCCGCGGATATAGATACCCTGACCATTGGTAGGAATAGTATCCACAGAGTAGAGATATAGTCCGTTGCCATTAGTAGAACGTGTACGATAAGGACACGTGTCACTGGCAAAATTACCTTTCTCTGTCATAAAGGCATCTTGGAACTCATTCAATGTGTAGATACGATAACCTTGTGGATTCTCCTCGCTCAGTATTTGGTCTATCGACTGTTCTTGAGTGAATACATCATCCTCGGTTAGAGCGCGGGGTTCGCAAGAGGTCATCAGAGCAACTACTGGCATCGCCAGAATCATTGCATACATATAAATAGACTTTCTCATGATGCTTAGAATTTATAAGTTACAGTTAAGAAGAAATTGGCTCCCCAAGCATAGTAATACTTAGATGGATATTTCCATGCGTTAGCCGTAATCACAGAGTTCTGATAGTCTTTCTCTCCCTGACGTACAGCACGCGGCAGACGGGCTTGTTGGTAACCACCGGTCTTGAAGTGTGTGTTGTTGGTGAGGTTAGTCACACTCAGGTTGATAGATACAGACTGACGATTCGGCAGGTAAATCAGTTTACCTACAGAAGCATCAAAGATGAAGCGATACAGAGGATTGGTGGCAGCCAAGCTCTCTTGCATTGTCATCACATTGTACGGATATTTCAGTACTGGTACACCATTCTTGTCCAGAACAGCATTCTCATATACCGGATCACCGGTGTTCATGTCGATCTCAACGCGCAATGCCTGACCATCCGTGGTTTCAATAGCATTTGCGTAACTATCACCGAACCAACCATTGACAGCTGTTCCGTCAATACGCATACCCGTATACAAACCTTGCATACGGCGCGAAGGAGCAACCGACAGATAGTTCCAGTCGTGATAGTTCACAGTAATGTCAGCAAACCACATCTTCGGGTGGAAGAACGAGAGTTTCAAGCTTGCATTAACTTGCGGACCTGTACTCAGTTTTACACCTTTCAGCAGCACTTTGTCTAGTGTCTCAAATACCAAATCCTTGGTTACCAGATTCTGAGTCATAGGCATTCCATTCTCAGCAGATGTCACCACTTGTGGATTGCTCGTATAGCGGTAGTCGCCTACGCTCATGGCACCGGTCAAGGTGAAGTATGTGCCCATTTTAACAGCGGCGGCTGCCTCAATACCCATATAGCGTTTGTCGATACCGGTCATAGCTTGGTTCACAAACGTACGAGCCTCGTCGTCATAGTAGCCGTTCAGCTCTGTTCCGTTCCAGCTTTGAGTGAAGAAACCGGTGATACGACCGCGAACAATCGGGTAGTTGAACTCATAAGTCAGGTCAGTAGAAACAACGTTCTCGCTAGCTGCATAGAAATCGTGCAACGACTTAGCATTGTCGTGGATATAGATCTTGTCTACGACGCGATCATGCACACGTTGCGATAGATAAGCATCGCGTGCGTACGGTGAGCGAATCTCGAACAAACCATTCAGTTTCAAACGATTACGACCGTTAATCTTATAGGTCGCTCCCGCTTTGAAACCTGGGTCAAAGAAGTGGTGTGCATCGCCCATGTAGGTCGTCCCTGCTTGCAGTGTGCCATTGGCCTCTGCATCTTTTACCATCTGATACGAGTTGTTACCATAGTATTTCCATGGCTCTGCACCGGTCTTTTCTTCAGCTATCTTGGTCAGATACCAAGCACGACCATTCAGCATGTTAGTGGAACGTTGCATCATACTGTACTCGAGCGACAGGGCGTAGTAGAGATCTACTTCGTTGAAGCTCCACTCGTTTTGGAACCATGCCTTCATGTTCGCCATGTTGATGCGATAGTCGTAGCCAAAACGACGTCCGTTGTCCGTGATACGGGTGTCATAGTCTGCAGCAATCTCATTCTTGCGAACATTTTCAATATCTGCTTGGGTAAATCCACCGTTGCTAGCCAACTCCTTGATATCACGGTCAGCAAAAGCATCTACATCAATCCACTGATTACCACCCAGTAGGTCGTCAATCGTCTTATAGTGGATACCTTGCGATACTTTAGCCTCTGCCCCTAATGTCATCTTCAGATGGTCAAACTGTGTGTTGACATAGTTGAGCGAAGCCATGCCTTCTTGTATATCGTTGTGACGACGCTCAATGATGTAACGTGCGGAACCATCAGGATTGTTATAGTTGTTAGCAAAGTTGGCTGCATAGATATTGTCCCAGTCAATCTGTGTAGTCTTGTTGTCACGTGTCTTCCACAGATGAACCAAGTTGTTATATTGCGCCATGTCGATAGACGGACCAATCAGATTGCCATCCTCTCCCCAGAAACCGGAGCCAAGATAAGTACTATTCATATCCTGACCAATGAAGAGTCCCCAAGGATAGTGTACACCATCTTCGTTGAACAATTGTTGGCCTGATGGCTCATAATAGTTGTTCGCAATTTGACCATCCCAAAAGAATGAAGGCAGATTGCGGTAGTAGTCCGGACGAGGATCTGGAGCATTGTAGAAGTTGAGCGCAGAATTAGAGTACATAGAGTAGTGATATCCCGCTGCTACTTTCAGTTTCTGCTGCTCGTCCAGATTGATCTCGTACGATGCAATAAAGGTCGGGTCATACGATTTCACGATACGCGAGTTACGTACCTTGCCGTTCTGATAGCCCCAGTAGGGGTTATAATTGTTTGTTCCGGTCAAGTCGTATACCTCTTGCGTCACTGCTGCATTCTGACCACGCTCTGTCGGGGCTCCAAATGTGATGAGTTTCAGGCGGGCATTATCCCAAATCTTCTCTGCCGAAACAAAATAACCGAGCGAATAGTACTTGATACCTTCGCCAATGATTCCTTTGTTGTCAATGTACGGAGAGAAGCGGTATGCCAACTGAGCTACCACTGCCCAGCCACTTGGCATCACACCACTGGCATACGTTGCATTAACACGGGCTTTGTAGTTACGATTAGTTCCCGCAGCACCTACTTTCCAACCTTGTGCATAACGCGAAGCTCCCATCAGGTAGTTGGTGGCTTGTGCTACACCACCAAACGAGAAATTGGTGGCCTCCATTGGATTCAGCACTTCTTTGTAACGACTTGCGTCATTCAGACCTCCCATAGCCGAGTAGTTGAAATTACCACGCTCTTGCGAGTTGAAATTCAAACCCTCAATGTAGTAGGTCTCCACATTCGATGCGTAACCACGATTGCGGTAACGTGCTGTAGACCAGGCAAATGAGATGGTGGAATTAAACACATCTGTCGATGCTGAGGAGGAGGAAGCTTGAGCCTGCGAACGGCCTTCGTCATCACTCATCTCTTCTTCTGTTAGGTTCAGCAAGATCTCGTCTTGTGCTTGACTGACGATGTTTTGCTGCAACTGAATAGCCTCCATCTGGTTGACTTGGTCTGCGTTTAGTTGAATCAACTCAATGGCTGCAATATAGCCATCCGATTCAACAATCACTTCCTCATCCATTGCCTCCAGATAGAGTAGAGAAAACTCACCCGCCGAATTAGTCGTGGTGGAAATGTTCTGATTGGCAAGTGTCACTTTTGCCCCCACCACAGGTTCCTGGGTGGATTCATCAATGACAGTGCCCTTGAGTGACGTTTGTGCAAAAGCAACTACCGAGAGCGCTAGCACGAACATCAAAGAAAGAATTTTTCTCATAGGATTGTTTGTTAGTGTTTTTATGGTTTATATTCTTAAAATTCTGCACTTTTGGGGGTACGTGGGAATGGGATGACGTCGCGGATGTTCTGCATGCCCGTGACAAAGAGCATCAAGCGCTCAAATCCCAAACCAAATCCGGCATGAGGAGCACTACCAAAACGGCGAGTGTCCAAATACCACCACATATCTTTCATCGGTATATGTCTCCGTTCAATCTCATCGTTGAGTTTGTCCATGTTCTCTTCACGAACTGAACCTCCGATGATTTCGCCTATCTGTGGGAATAGCACATCTGTACCTTGTACCGTCTTGCCATCTTCGTTCAGTTTCATATAGAAGGCTTTGATGTCCTTTGGATAATCGGTCATAATCACCGGTTTGCCAAAGTGCTCTTCTACCAGGTAGCGTTCGTGTTCAGAACTGAGATCATCGCCCCAATTGCATGGGAACTCAAATTTTTTGCCGTTCTTGATGGCCTCTTGTAGGATGTTGATACCTTCAGTATAAGGCAGACGAACAAACTCTGTGTCAATTACCGAACGCAGACGTTCAATTAGGCCTTTATCCACAAACTGGTTCAAGAACTCCAGGTCATCCATACAATGGTCTAACGCCCAACGTACGCAATATTTGATGAAGTCTTCCTCCAGATCCATCAACTCGTCTTTTTGAATAAAAGCCACCTCCGGTTCTATCATCCAGAATTCAGCTAAGTGACGAGGCGTATTGCTATTCTCAGCACGGAAAGTCGGACCGAAAGTGTATATCTTACCCAACGCCATGGCAGCTAACTCGCCTTCCAACTGACCACTTACGGTCAAGGACGCTTGTTTGCCAAAGAAATCGTCCGAGTAGTCTATATGTCCTTGCTCGTCGTATTTCAGGTTGTATAGGTTCTTCGTGGTTACTTGGAACATCTGGCCCGCTCCTTCACAATCGCTTGCGGTAATCAACGGAGTATGGAAGTAGAAGTAGCCATGCTCGTGAAAATAGGTGTGGATAGCCATAGCCATGTTGTGGCGAATACGGAATACCGCCCCAAACGTGTTGGTACGTGGGCGCAGATGCGCAATGGTGCGCAGATATTCCATCGAGAGACCTTTCTTTTGCAGAGGATATTTCTCCGGATCGGCTGTACCGTACACTTCCAAATCGGTCAATTGAATCTCAACTGCCTGCCCAGCACCCTGACTTTCTACCAGTATTCCTGTTGCCGAGATGCATGAACCTGTAGTTACGGGTTTCAGACGTTCTTCATCAAATTTTTCCAGGTCCACAACTATCTGAATATTCTTGATAGTAGAACCATCGTTTAGCGCAATAAACGAGATGCTTTTGTTGCCTCGTCTGCTACGTACCCAACCGCGCACATTGATTTCTGCTCCGAAATCAGTACGCTTGAGCGCATCTATGATTACTGTTCTTTGCATATATTATCTGTTATGTCTTTTTTTTCTTTGTCTATTTTTAGAAAGGACGATCTGTGACTTCTCCTAAACTGTTGAGGCTTGCTCCATCTTGATATATCTGCTGACCGTCAGCAACAGGGCCCATCTGATTATTCATACTGGACGAAATAGTCACGCCGTTATCTGGCATTGGCATTGGCTGAAGTTCATCCTGATCGATAGCGTCATCTTCGTTCTGGAATTTAGCATACTTGTCGCGGAAACGCAACCAGATGGAATCCGTGGCACCATTACGGTGTTTCGCTATAATGATTTGCGCTAGGCCGCGTAGGTCTTTTCCTGTTTTCTCGTCGTTATAGATACGATAGTAAGCAGGGCGGTGAATAAAGCAAACCATATCCGCATCTTGCTCTATGGCACCCGATTCACGTAGGTCGGCTAGTTGAGGCACTTTACCTTCTACACCCGAACGAGCTTCTACGCCACGGTTCAACTGCGAAAGAGCTATTACCGGAATATCCAACTCTTTTGCCAAGGCTTTCAGGCTTCGTGAGATGATACTTACCTCTTGTTCACGGCTGCCGAAACTCGAACCTTGTGCATTCATTAGTTGCAGATAATCGATGATAATCATGCGAATGCCGTGTTCGCGTACCAATTTACGCGCTTTCGAACGCAATTCGAAGATAGACAACGATGGAGTATCATCCATGTATAGCGGTGCGCCTTTCAGCGCATTGATCTTCGTATTGAGTCGTTTGTGTTCTGTCTCGGTTAGTTTGCCGGTTTTGATTTTATCGCCTTCTATCTCGCAGACGTTCATGATCAAACGGTTCACCAACTGTACATTCGACATTTCTAGCGAGAAGATGGCTACAGGGATCTGGTGGTCAACGGCGATATTCTTTGCCATCGAGAGCACAAACGCAGTCTTACCCATGGCCGGACGAGCAGCGATAATAATCAAGTCTGGCGTCTGCCAACCGGATGTAATCTTATCCAATGCGTGGAATCCGGACGGAATACCGGAAATCGAGCCATCGTTCTTGGCTGCTTTGTCCATGCGTCGGAACGCTTCCTCTATCACAGGGTCAATCTGTGTGACATCACGTTTCTGCGAGCGTTGCGATATCTCAAAGATACCAGCCTCGGCCTCTTGCATCAGTTCGTCCACATCTTGCGTCTCATCAAATCCGTGCTCCTCTATACGAGCGGCGAAGGCAATCAGGTCACGAGCCGTAGCTTTCTGTGCTACTATCTGAGCGTGGTAACGTAGGTGCGCGGACGATGCCACACGACGTGTTAGTTCTGCTAGATATACAGAACCACCCGCTGCCTCTAGGTGACCTTGGCTCTTTAGTTTCTCGCTTACGGAAAGAAGGTCGATAGGTAGGTCCTTCGAAGCCAGTTCACGTATAGCCTCAAACACCAAACGGTTTTGGTCTTTATAGAATACCTCCGGACGTAGCAAATCTGCCACGGTTCCGTATGCTTCCTTCTCTAGCATAATGGCTCCCAGAACCGAATCTTCCAGTTCCGGAGCTTGAGGTGGCAGTTTGCCCATCTCATTGGCTCCGACCTTGATTATCGTTGTCTGAGGTGCTCGTTTCTTATTATTTCTGTTTGTTTCTGCCATACTCGGTTAGTAAGTTGTTCGCTGCAATAAAACTGCTAATTTCGTTGTTTAATACTTGTCGTTCGGCTACTTCTATCTGATGCTCCATGTGTTCGTTCTTGTAGAAACCGTCCAGTAGGGCTTGGTTGATGGTTTCGTACATCCAATATTTTGCCTGCTCTGTGCGATGTTGCTCGAAGAAGCCGTTCTTCTTGGTAAACTCTACGTATTCTTCTATATTTTTCCAGACATCCATGATGCCGCTATGGTCTATCGAGGAGCAACATATAGCGTCTGGTTTCCATCCTGACGGAGTAGGAGGAAACAGGGCTAAAGCGTTCTTAAATCCCACTCGTGCTGCGCGCGCGCGTTCTATATTATTCCCGTCGCATTTGTTTATGGCTATTCCGTCGGCCATTTCCATAATGCCGCGCTTGATGCCCTGTAGCTCGTCTCCGGTGCCCGTTACTTGCAGCAAAAGGAAATAATCCACCATCGAATGAGCGGCTGTTTCCGATTGTCCGACGCCTACTGTCTCCAGTAGAATCGTATCAAATCCTGCGGCTTCACATAGTACGATTGTCTCACGTGTCTTGCGCGCTACGCCGCCTAGAGAACCCGCAGATGGACTGGGGCGTATGAAGGCATTTGATTTGACCGATAGCTCATTCATACGAGTCTTGTCGCCAAGAATAGATCCTTTGCTACGTTCGCTCGACGGGTCAATGGCTAATACTGCCAGATGCTTGCCCTCATCGCATAGCTCTGTTCCTAATGCTTCGATAAAGGTCGATTTACCCGCACCTGGAACACCTGTTATGCCTACGCGAATCGATTTGCCTGCATAGGGTAGACATAGCTCAATGACCTTTTGTGCAATGGCCTGGTCGGCCAACAGATTGCTTTCAACCAATGTCACAGCCTGACTGAGTATCGTCATGTCGCCACGACGTATACCCTCAAAATATTCCTCCGGACTCAACACACATTTCTTGCGACGAAATGTGGCATACGGATTAACGCTCGGCAGATTCTCTACGCCTGCATTTACCGTCAGTCCCTTGTATTCCGCACTGTTCTCAGGATGTTCCATGCTCGGATGAATGCTTATTTTATTGGATAGTCCAGTTTACGGTCACGGTTTTTTGTGGCTGTTGTGGATCGTTGGTGATAACCACTATCTGACGGGTGTATTTACCTGCCTCTTTGCCAGCAATATTGATTTCGAATGCGATAGCGCCTTTCTTACCCGATTTGATAGGTTTAGCTGCTTTGATGGCAATATTCTTATCGGTCGAGTAAACGCGACGAATCTGCAGAGGATTTACACCTACGTTCAACAGAGTCAACTGGCCTTTCGCTACCTTGCCTTTGGCAACGGTTCCAAGGTCAACCACACTCTCGGTTACCATCTTCGGCGATAGGAGACGCTCTTCCTCTGTCAACTGGGAGAAATCTTCAGCAATATTGGCCTTGATAGTCAGTTTGTAGGTCTCGCTTATTTCTTTCTTGCCATCAATAACCACGTAAGCATATGCCTCAATCGGACCATATAGTTTGGTCTTCTTACTGTCAATAGCAAACACGAACTTGCCGGTCTCGTTAGCATTGACGGTAGGCAGAGTCACTTGGTTGATCAGGAATGCATCTGCAGCATTTACAGCCAACTCTACATTGTGAGCGGCTTGAGTCAGGTTGGCGTATTCCAGTTCTCCGGACAATACAGTACCTTTCTTGATAGTGCCCAGATCGATTGTTTTGCTACGCATGCTCAGGTCACCTACTTGTATATTGTATTTGGTCGAAGGCTTGGCTGGCTTTGGTATTACTTCGCCCTTGATATACAGTTTCTTGGTCGGCTCGGTTGCGTTGGACGTAATCGTGATGGTCTTTTGGAAACGTCCTGGACGACCATTCGGGTTATAGGTCACGGTGATACTACCTGTCTGACCAGGTTCTACCGGTTCCTTAGTCCATGTAGGAGTGGTACAACCGCAACTGGCACGTACGTTGCTCAGTACGAGCGGAGTCATACCTTCGTTTTTGAATGTGAATACGGTTGATACACGACCGTCTGATTCATTAATCTTACCAAAATCATGCTCGGTTTTCTCAAAAGTGAGAACTGGGTCTTGTGCAAACATGGCAATTGCTGTCATTGCCATGCAGAGTGTTGCAAAAATCTTTTTCATTGTTATACGAATTTATTAGTTAGTATGCTTGTCAATTATCCACCGTTGTTACGCGGCGAACTTCTTTGATATCGTCTATTTTCTTTATTGCTTTCAGCAGTTCGTCCAGTTCCTTGCGGTCATAGACGTAAATTTCCATAGTTCCTTTGAATATTCCGTCATCGCTTGATACGTTGATCGAACGCATATTGATGTGGAATTCGGTGGTCAGGGTTTTCAGTACTTGTATGAACACACCAAATTTATCTATTCCCTTCAGTTCTATTGTCTCTACGAATGATTGCACGCGGTGTGTATTCCATACGGCGGAATATATTCTCTTGCCGTAACTGGTCTTAAGCAGTTGAGCCTCAGGACAATCCAGTTTGTGTATCCGCATCTTGCCTCCGTCATCCATGTATCCCAGTACTTCGTCTCCCGGAATCGGATGGCAACAGTTGCTCAGGAAGTATTCCTTGCCCAGATTTTCGTCCGTCAGCACTATCGCATGCGGTTTCTTCTTTTTCTCGCCCTTTGGTGCTTCTTTCTTCTCGGTCTTGGTTTCCTCAGGTTGTTGGACTGGTTCATCATCGTTTTTGCCAAAGAAGGACATATGCGACCACCATGACCGTTTGGGGAATACAATGTCGTGGAAGTTATCCAGTCTTACCAGTCCTTGACCTACTTGCGCATATAGCTCATTGGGCTTCGATATATGATGGTAGTTCAACAATCGTGCCAAAGCCAAATCTGGGTTGGCAGCCAAGTCCTTGTCCATCTGTATCGCATCGTGTACCAGTCGCTCGCCGTGCTTGATATAGCGCCTCTCCTCGCGGCGGAAATATTGGTTCAGACAGTTGTGCGCTTTTGCAGTTGTAGCGTATTCCAGCCACTCTGGTTGTGGATGCTGACTTGTGGAGGTTAGTATCTCCACTTGGTCTCCACCTTTCAGCTTGTATGATAGAGGAACAAGCGAGTGGTTCACTTTGGCGCCTATACAATGTTCTCCTAGTTCTGAGTGGAGTAGGAAGGCAAAGTCCAGTGCGGTCGAACCCAGAGGCATCGTCATAATCTCACCCTTTGGCGTGAACACAAATACTTCTTGTGCAAACAGATTCAGTTTGAATGTGCCTAGGAACTCCATCGCGTCTTTCTCTGGGTGTTCCAGTATCTCCTTGATCTCTCTCAGCCACTTGTCTAGTTCGCTGTCATCCGACTCTCCGGTCTTGTATTTCCAGTGCGCAGCCAGACCTCGTTCTGCTATCTCGTGCATGCGGTCCGTACGAATCTGTACTTCCACCCATTCGCCGTTGGTCGCCATTACTGTCACATGTAGCGCCTCATATCCGTTTGCTTTGGGCGTGGAAATCCAGTCGCGTATACGCTCCGGATGCGGACGGTATATCTCTGTGATGGCCGAATAGATCATCCAACACTGGTCTTTCTCGCTCATCGACTC
>DBVU01000102.1:0-148 GCA_002308195.1 Bacteroidales bacterium UBA1256 | reverse complement strand
AGATCGAATAGACCGACTTGATACGTGCCTTCAGCGTGAACTGATAGCCCATCGACTGTAGGCGTTCACGGATAGGAACGGCAAACTGTTCAAAGTTCTCCAGTTGGCGAGTCTTCACGTTCTCCAGTTTGTCGTGTATCTCTTGCCA
>DBVU01000103.1 GCA_002308195.1 Bacteroidales bacterium UBA1256 | reverse complement strand
CTCGCAAACGCAAGCCGTTCTCTGTTATCGAGCGATTCTTCGGAATCGCCTTATTCCATCTTATTTGAAGATTGCGATCTTAGTTGTCTGGCCGCCACCTACTACGATGTACATGCCATTTCCAAGGTTGCCGTTCAAACCGGTTACATCGCGACCGTTGAAGTCATAGATGCGAATCTCTTCGTTGCTGAGAATCGTTCTACCGTCAACTACGATTTCGATGCCTTCGGTATCAACTTGCCAGAGGGCGGTCAGTTTCACATCGTGAGACGGCATCGTCTCTGGAACTTCGCCATCCCAACTCAGGAAGATGAAGTGAGCCTTAACAGGATCTGCAGGAGCAATAATCTCTGCGCCGAACTTCACTTGACCTTGAGTATACAGGCTCTCACCGAAGTCGCCACCATCTGCATCCCAAATCAACTCATAGCTGTTACGCAAGTACTTATACTCGATTTCCAGACTTCCGTCACCCTTGATCTTAGCTGTCTGAGCCTCAGGAGCGGTAAAGCCTTCAATCTCGTCAACTACTGGGCTAACCTCAACACCGGTAGTACCAGTCTTTTCTTGCTCGTTGAACAATGTGAACTCATCATCCTCAATGTTCTGCAGCAAGATACGAACGATGTACTTGGTGTCAGTCTTCGGAGTGAAGATTGCAACTACAGATTCTGTGTTCTCGTCAACAACGATTACACGTTCTGTGCCTTCGGTGCTACCATCGCTCCAACCTACGAAGTCATAACCCTCGTTTGCTTCAGCGGTAATAGTTACCTCGTCGCCATATTCATACTCATCCTTTTGCGGAGTTGCAGTTACTGTTCCGGCCTCAGGATCATTGCTGCCGAACGTAATGCCTGGGTAGCTCTCTTTCTTCCATTGTGCTACGAAGCTCAATGCTTCTGTAGGCATGGTCAGAGGAACTTCAGCGCCCCAACCTTGGAAGATATGACCTTGCCACTCTGCCTCAGCTGCCTTAATCGGAGCCTGGTACTTAACCAGACCTTCGGTGCGACCATTGTCAAGTAACTGACCACCGTTTGCATCCCAACTCAACGCATATTTATTACGTATGTAGTTGTAAACGATTACGGTGCTACCGTCACCCTTGATGGTTACAGTTTGTACCTCCGGAGCTGTGAAACCTACGATAGCTGCAGGCTCAGGACTAATCTCCGTACCGGTATAGCCTTGACCTTCTTCCTTATCATAGAAGGTGAAGTTGTCATCATCTATGTTCTGGATGAAACGTTGGATCTCGAATTTAACAGAAACTGCTGTGAAGTTAGCGGTAATCGATTGAGTATTCTCATCGATCGTGATAACACGTGTCTCATCGGTGCTACCATCGCTCCAACCAGTGAATTCATAACCGTCATTAGCCTCAGCCGTAATAGTTACTTCGTCACCGTAGGTGTACTCATCCTTCTCCGGATTAACAGTTACTGTACCCTTCGTCTCGTCTGCACTCTCGAAGGTGATGCCTGTGTAGGTATCTGCCTCCCATTGTGCTACGAAGTTCAGAGCGCGTGCTGGCATGTATTGCGGAACTTCAGCACCCCATCCTTTGAATGTATGGCCTTGCCATTCTGCTACTGCAGCCTTAATCTCTGCCCCAAACTTAATCTCACCTTCGGTGCGGCCATTGTCGAGCAGTACACCACCGTTAGCATTCCATGTCAACGAATACTTGCCACGTACATAGTAGTACTCAATTACAGACGAACCGTCGCCCTTGATAGCTACTTGATTAACTTGGCTACCCGGAGTTATGAATCCTTCTATCGTACGAGGAGCATCTTGAATCAACGCACCGGTTGTACCGGTTCTTTCATCCGTCTCAAACAAGGTGTACTCATCGTTGTTCAGGTTCTGCAAGAAGTGTTTAACCTTATATGCAGTGTTCGTATTCGGTGCGAAGGTCGCGATCAACGAAACTGTATTCTCGTCTACTACGATTGTACGATCCTCATTGTTGTTGCCATCGCTCCAACCGGTGAAGTGGTAACCCTCATTAGCATCAGCGCTAATGGCAACGCTCTCACCAAAGTCATAACTATCCTTCTCCGGGTTAACAGTTACTGTACCTTCGTTCTCATCTTCACTCTTGAAGGTGATGCCGCTATAGCTATCCAGAGTCCAAGCAGCTACGAAGTTCAGAGCTTCTGCCGGCATCGTCGAAGGAACAGTCTTACCCCAGTTGTGGAATGTATGGCCTCTCCAGGTCGGATCTGCAGGAGCAGTGATCGGAGTCTCGAAGCGTACACTTCCTCTGGTGTAACCGTTATCTACCAGTGCATCGCCACCGTTTACATCCCATGTCAGGTTGTAACTGTTACGTGTGTATTGGTAGGTGATTACGAGCGAACCGTCAGCCAGGATGTTAGCGGTCTGCTGAGCAGGAGCAGTGAAGCCGGTGTAGGTCTTAACCAACGGAGTTACAGGAGCACCTGTTGCACCGGTGAAGGTCTCCTCTACATCCAGTACATAAGCATTACCTGCCAAGTTCTCTTTCTCGTGACGAACTTTGTAAACGATGTCACCCTTCTCTTGCCAGTTAGCAACGTAGGTTACATCCTCGTCTGGCATCGTCGCTGCTACCGACGGATTCCAACCGATGAAGTTCCAACCTGTACGCTCAACTTGCGGAGCCACGATTTCCGTGCCGAAGGCAACAAGACCAGAAGTGTAAGTACCATCAGCACTGGTAATGGTACCACCGTTAGCATTCCATGCGAGGTTATGCTTGTTAACCGTCCACTTAGCGAACAGCTCAGTTGTACCAGTTACTTGATCTTCTGCGAAGCGCCAAGCGTTAGCGCAAGATGCCTCTTTATACCAACCACCGAAGGTCCAACCGGTCTCGCTCAGAGCCGATGGCTCAGGTACCAACTGACCGTAACCTACTAGCTGCGATGCAGGAGCGGTACCGTGACCGTTGGCGTTGAAGCTTACAGTGTAGCGGTTCAATGTCAAATCCCACTTAGCGTTGTAGTCTTGTGCTGCAGTTACGATTGCAATTGCAGGATCCCAACCGGCAAATGCATAAGTGTATTGTGCATCAGCCTCCTTTGTCGGGTTTGCCGAGTTCCATGCAGGAGTTGCACCATAGCGCAATACATCGCTTTGTTTAACTGCACCGTCAACCAAGAAGCGGATAGTGAACGTCTTACGTATGTAGTAGATGTTTACTTCGGTGCTTCCGTCAGCTGCAATGATTACATTCTCATAAGGTTGTACATCAAATCCGGTGTAGTCCTTAATTACAGGAGCCACGTTGGTTAACGCACCGGTAGTACCGGTCAGATTATCAACAGGCAGAATCTCAGTCCAACCATCATCCGTGATATTCTGTTGGAAGTGGTGAACGATATATGGAGTATTGCTGTTTGCAGCAAAGCTTGCTACCAACGATTGTGCAGCATCGTTTGCGGTAATCGAGCGGCTAGCCTGAGTGTTGTTATCACTCCACTTGCTGAACGAATAACCGGTCTTTGCGGTTGCTTGGATAGCAATTACATCACCATATTCATACTCTGCCTTAACTGGGTTAACCGATACAGTACCCTTGTTCTCATCTTCACTGGTGAAGCTCAAAACATAAGTACGGATCTGCCATTGAGCGGTGAAGGTCAGAGCCTGTGCTGGCATCGTCGAAGGAATACTTGACGGATTCCAACCCAAGAAGTTATAACCTGTCTTCGTTACGTTTGCATTTGCAGGAGCAGTGATGCTTGCACCGAACTTCACGTTACCACTGGTGTAGCTACCGGTGATGTTACCACCGTCAGCATTCCATGTCAACGCGTACGTGTTACGTGTGTAGTTATAGGTCACTACCAACGAACCGTCAGCCAAGATAGTTACAGTCTGCTGAGCAGGAGCGGTAAATCCTTCATAGTCTTTCACTGCAGGACTTATGCTTGCACCGGTCGTTCCGGTCAAGTTCTCTGTCTCAGCTATCGTGTAGTTGTTGTCAGCGATATTCTGTTTGTAGTGTTTAACTACATAAGCAGTATTGGTATTCGGTGTCCACTGAGCTACGAATGCCAAGTCATTGTCTGGCATCGTTGCAGGAACTGTCTGATCCCAACCTGCGAAGGTGTAACCCGTGCGAGTTGCGGTCGGAGCCACGATGGCAGTACCGAATGCCACATTTCCGCTAGTGTATGTTCCGCTAAGCGTACCGCCGTTAGCGTTCCAACTCAAAGTGTGAGTATTAGCAGTCCACTTAGCCCAGAGTGTCATGCTTGCGTTTACTGGATCACTGAAGTTCCATGCATTAACACAGCCTTGCTCTTTGTACCAACCGCCAAATGCATAACCCGTCTCGCTCGGATCTGCAGGACGAGTAATCGTCTGACCTGCCATTACGGTCTGAGCTGCAGGAGCGGTTCCGTGTCCGTTGGCATCGAAGGTTACAGTTACCTGACTTACTACATCAAATAGTGCGGTATAAGTCAAAGCTCTGGTAACCGGTCCCAAGATAGGATCCCAACCTGCAAATACATATGTATTTTGCTCGGTAGCCTCACGCTCTGGGGTCGGACCTGTGTAAACCGGAGTAGCTTTGTAGCGAACAGTATCCTGAAGTACAGTAATGTTATTTACTACGAAGCTAATCGGATAGGTACGACGATCATAGTAGTAGTTAACAACTTTCGGGTTAGTACTCGTGTTGTTGTTAGCCAATGTTACAGTCTGAGCTGCAGGAGCCTTGAAACCACTATAACTCTTTCTCGGAGCCTCTATAGTCGCGCCATTAGAACCTGTTCCGGTTACCGACTCCTTCAACGTATATTGATCGTCATCAATATTTTGCTGATAGTAGTTAACTTTGTAATAACGAGGATTGCTATCACCTGTCGGAGTTATTTGACCATTGTTTGTACCACCATCATAATTTACTAAATAGGCCGCTACATCATCATCTATATAATATTGTTGACCGGTAATATCATCCGTCCACAAACAATATACGTGATACTGAGGCAAGTTAGCACCTTGGAAAGTAGTTGTTCCATTGTAGGTGATAGTCAAGTCATAGGAATAATTCCAAGCCTCGGTTGTATCCGTAGCGGAAGTAATCTCACCTACGATACCCAATGTCTCATGAGTTCCTGCCAAAGCGGTCTCACTCGGAGCCTCAATAATGAAGTTGATCCAAGGATAATCACTGCTATAAGAACCAATACCCAGAGGATACCACAAGTACCACGGTTCCTTGCTATCATCTCCGTAGTAATAGTTACGATACAAACCTTGCATGAACTCTACGCCCTCAATGTGGATTGGAGGACATACATCGATGCACGTACGCATCTTTACATTGATGGATCTTACGAATAGGTAGTATCTATTGGTACCATTATTTCCAGAAGTATTTGTTAGGGTAAACTTAATTTGACCTTGATACTTATTTGGGTTGTCAAAAGTGTAAGCCGCGTTGCTGGTAGTCATTGTCTTAGTACCCAGCGACTGATCTCCAATCCAAGCTTGAATGGTTCCTGCAGTTCCAGCATGTGCATTGATTGTGATCTTATCAATGAGACAATTTTGCGGACCATTTGTTGTAGTGTAGGTAACAGAAGTACATTTTGTTCTATTGGCGCCATAGCGCATATCACTGTTCGTATATTGAGTTGTAGTACTACCTGCAGCCGATATTGTCCACGTATATGCACCCAATGTCTTGCTACCTGTTCCTGTAGGAGATGCATTGCTGTAAGCATAACTATAGTCATCACATGGGGTATAATCCTCTGTCGCTGCAATAGTGATGAGAACATCTTCTATCATCTGCTCCGGAGTCAGTGTAATCGTCAGAACATTGTTTGCAAATGAATAGCAGTTACTAATTGTCTCATCTCCCACTGTTACAGAGACAGTCGTATTCGCAGCAGTTAAAGCTTTGAAACCACTAGCAGCAACAAATGTAGCAGTAAAACCATCTGACTGTTTAATCCAACCGTAAGGCGTCGTCAGATCGTCCCACGGACCGGAAGTCGCAGTAACACCGACCAATTCTGCCTCTAAGTAAATCTTAGCATCTTCTGTCCAGTATCCGTACAAGTCCATATTGCTTCCCGGATATACACGATCGCCAGGATAACCGGCAATATACAGTTCACCTCCGCTTATGTACAGCCATTGTTGGAATGTCCAACCCGGATCATTCGAAGCAGAAGGAAGAACGATACCCGCACCTGTGCTTTCCTCGATCAGAGAGTCTACATCGCAATCTCCATGCCAGTTCCATTCTACATTCGTACCATTTGTATATTGCAGATATCTCGAGTGGAAACGCAGAGTGTAACCATCTTGCACTACTACTGCATAGAGGGTTACATTACGCATCGGTGTATAAGTATCACCTGCTTGGCCTACATTCGCAGTACGCGAACCTTCTACATCAGACCAACCAAGGAACAAATATTTATTATTAGGAGTTACATTCGGAAGCGTAGTACTCTGACCTACGGTCGATTGAGTCCATGATGCGGTTCCGCATGTACCATTAGCAACACTATACGTTACTTTATATTTGTCACTGACATTCGGTACAATACCGATAATTACGTCTTGCCCCTGATTAAAGGTATTGTCGTTGTTACTACCAATACCTCCACCTTCTGGAGCTAGATTGTTAACGGTAAAATATCCATCGTAAGAACCACCCCATCCCCAATTAAAGTGGAAATAGTTGTCATCACGATAACCATCGCAAACGAAGCTGTGTCCTCCACCATTACCGCTACCGGCATACATGATAGGACGTTGCTTGTTCAGCTCTTGTTTCAACATCGCAATCCAGTTATTATCTGTCCAAGAAGAATAGCCATATTGGGTATAGCCCGGACGATAATAACCCTTGATAGAATCCGCATTGTACTTGAAATAGTTCCAAAGTGCGTTTTGAGCGCAAGCGTAAGATGTACTGCTTGCCGGGAAACGAATAGTTTGTGCACCCGAAGAAGCGCCATAACTCATCTCTACAGCCACACCGCAAGAATACATCAGCGTTGCTACTGCATTTGCTTGCGTGCTGTTGTAAGAACCATTGTAACTATTAATCATGTTCGCCCAATCATAAGTAGTATTGGCGAAATTAACAGATTGAGTTCCGTTTGAATTGTAACTGTGGCTACCCTGACCTTTTTCTGGCCACTCCCAGAAGTTCATCACCTGAGCCATTGCCGTGGCTACACATCCGGTTACCGAACGGTTATAACCGGAATACGTCGGGCAAAGGTTGTTGAATGGACTACCTTGATTCCATTTTGTTGTCAAGAGTGGTCCAACAACTACTGTAGCAGCTTTAGCCTTGCGGGCGCCGCTACGGAGCTCTGCCCATTGGTTAGCTACTTCAGTCGATGCTACTTGACCATTGGCGATGGCGCACTTAATCTGATAGTTGTACATTCCCAACCACCATTTCAAGTTCTCTGGCATGTCTGCAGACGCATCAAATGTGCCCTTGTCAGCATAACCAAGAATTGGCTGAACTGCATCATCTGCAGCGATCAGAACCCAACCACCATCTTCGTCGTCCTCTTGAACAACGTAGAATTGGTCGATCTCAAGTGTCTCTGGCAATGCTACTACACGTGTCGCGAACTCTGTCGTTGACGATGTCAGTGTAGTGTTTGCCGACGCTTTCTTCGCAGATGTCTGCGCTTTTGCCGAGAGGAAGCTACCTGCTAGTGCAGCAGCATCTTCCTTGCTCACTGTGCCTGCCCAAGCGGTCGTTGAGAGCACGCATACCAGTGCGGCAACAAATAGAGAAAAAATCCTTTTCATACACTTTGTTTTTTATTAATAATGTTAACTGTTTGGCATAAAAAGATACAAAACGGCGCAAAATTACTATTTTTTTTGCAATTATGCAAGAAAAACAATAAAAAAAAGTGCAAAAATTTTATCTTTTCGCACTTTTGCATTACAAAATGTTCTATTTTGGACGACTAAGTCTTTTCGAACTAATCGAACAGCGTAGGCCAATCCTCTGTACTCACTTTTCCCTTCTTTTTCAACTTCTGACTACTCGAGCGAACTGCGTCACCGCCATTCTCGTTCGATAGACTAGCTTGGTCCTTTTTTGATTTACCACCCAGATACGGCAGAATGATATCGCGTGTTTGCTGATCAGTCCATTGGCATTTATCTACTATCCACTCCAGATAACTCCTGTCTATACGCAGCATCGTTTCTATACTCTCGCCTTTGTGCGCTCCCGGAACCAAATAATAGAAACCGCCCTTCCTCGTCAACCAACGGTCATAGCTGATAAATCCAAACTCTTCGCGTTGCGCCCATTCCCAACCATGCTCCGCCACTTGAGCCTTAAATACCTCTATCGTCGCATTCACATCGTCCAGCGAATTGTGTGCACCCTCAAACGGATGACCGTAATACCGCGTATAGGCCGCTGTTAGGTTACAATGATATCTTTCGCCTGTCGCCGGATCAATCTTGCCTTCCATGTGCGCGCGTTCCAATATTAACGCGTCATACCAGGTCCTGCCTTCAAATTGAAAGTCCTTACCTATCCGTTTCAGGTTGTAATAGAGTATCTGAGCGTCATAGTTGTTCCCGTTGTACGACAACATGTCACATCCGTCTGTAAACTCAATCAACTCATCATACACACTGCGCAGACTCACTCCGTTTTCCTTCAAAAACTCCTTGCTGATATGATGTACAGCCTCGGCCTCCGCCGGGATCACAAAATCTGTTTCTGGCAGTATATACCAATCTTTCGTATCTACTGTCTCCCAACCGGAATCTTCGCTCACATCCAGTTTCACCAACGACAATTGAATAATATGGTCTTTCTGCACATCCAGACCCGTAGTCTCCGTATCAAAGCAAACTATCTTCATTTTTACCTGCCAACACTTAGTTGTTACTTAGTTCTTACTTAGTTGTTACTTGGTTGTTATTCTGATCATTCCACATATAGTACCAATCCTTTCAGGTACTCTCCTTCCGGATGATAGATATTGATGGGATGGTCTTGCGGTTGATGTAGTTGGTGCAAAATACGCACATTGCGCCCAACTTGCGATGCTGCGCTAAACACAGCCAACCTGAATTGTTCTTTATCCACCGCCTGCGAACAACTGAATGTAAACAATATTCCGCCCGGACGAATCATCTCTATCGCTCTCGCATTAATCCTTTGATAACCGCGAAGCGCGTTCTTTACCGCATCTCTGTGCTTGGCGAATGCCGGAGGATCCAGTATAATCAAATCATACGTACGACCTTGCTCACGCATCGAACTGAGAAACTCAAACGCATCATCCGTCACTGCGCGATGGTTCGTGTTCTTCGGAAAGTTGCGTGCCACGTTGGCTTCCACCAGGTCAATCGCTTTCTGGCTCACATCCACCGAATCCACACTTTTCGCGCCGCCTCGTAGGGCGTACAACGAAAAACCACCGGTGTAGCAGAACATATTCAGCACATCTTTCCCCTTCGCATAACGCTCCACCAACGCACGATTTTCACGTTGGTCGATAAAGAAACCTGTCTTTTGTCCGCGCAACCAGTCTATACGAAATGCCAAACCGTTCTCCACGCTCCAAAACTCTGCACCACTTGCTTTTTTGCCATTAGCCTGTACCAGATACCCCACTTTCTCGCCTTCTATCTTCGCTTTGAATGGCAACGTATCTTCGCTTTTGTAGTAGATGTTCTTCACCTCTGCCACTTCCGAGATTATCGCCGCAGCCACTAATGCCCTGCATTGATGCATGCCAACCGAATGAGCTTGTATAACCGCCGTATCAGCATACACATCCACTATCAGCCCTGGTAGAAAATCTCCTTCGCCGTGCACCAGTCGATACGTGTTATTGTCCGGACGAATCAAGCCCAACGCTTTCCTAACCGCATAAGCCGCGCGAATACGCTCGTTCCAAAAATCAGCGGGTAGTTGTTCCACGCCGAAAGCCAAAATTCGAACCGTGATACTCCCAACTTGCCAATGACCAACTCCCAGTATCTCATCCGCCGCCGAACGAACTTGCACAAATTCGCCTTCTTGCGGAGAATCTGTCTTGTGCGAAGCATCCAGTACCACACGAGCTATCGCGCCACTAAACACCCAGGGATGTTTTCGCAGCAATGATTCTTCTTTATGAGGTTTCAGGTAGATAGTGGTCATTCTACGCCATTCGTTAAATCGTGATAAGCATGCAGACTGAGATTATCGCTCACATACTTCAGGCTCTGCAGATTCTTAAAACCAAGCGCCGCAATAAACGCCAGTTCCATATCAAATACGCAATCTATATAGTCCGATTGCAGCACAAAATCAGTGTTCGTATAGCACACCGCCTGCTTAACATCATGTTCCAATGGCAACTCTATGCCTTGATTCTCATCTGTTAGCAATAGTTTCGGCTCTGCGTACTTTACATTCGGATGATTCAGCCTCACTTCTGTCACTTTCACCCACGTGCCAATATCAAAATTCGCACTTCCGGCATAACCTATATTCACCAGTTCCGCATCGCGAGGCAGGCCTTGTAACGCGCGTATTACATTGATTGCGCCCACGCCTGTGTAAATAATCTCCCCTTCCAGGTCTACGCCTAATTCCTGGCGCGCTTTCTCTAAGAGCGAAAGTTCGCCTTCTTCGGCCAAAAGAATATATTTTTCCATACTTTACCTTTCTGTTTCGGCTGCAAAAGTAATACTTTTTTCGCATATTTGCAAAATAATTGCAAGAAAATTTGCGTATATCAAAAAAAAGCAGTACTTTTGCACCCGCTTTTCGGAAAGAAGTTATCCGCATGGTTTCCTCGGGACGTAAACCAGCGGAGCGTTTGCGGACCGAAAAGCGAGAGCACGGCGAAAATTCTTATGAGCGATGGATTTTATGAATCGCGAATCGTATTGAGCCGTAGCTCGCGCGTCGGCCGGTTGGATGAGCGACTTAGTCAGCGGTCTGCAAAACCGTTTAGAGCGGTTTGACTCCGCTACCGGCCTCACAGAGCCGCCTCATTAAAGGGCGGCTTTTTTGTTAGACAAATGGAAGATATTATCCAAGATATTACCTCTCAGGAGTACAAGTACGGCTTCACTACAGACGTAGAAACCGATATTGTGCCGGCCGGACTCAACGAAGATATCATTCGGCTCATCTCTGCTAAAAAGCAAGAGCCAGAATGGTTGCTCGAGTTCCGACTCAAAGCCTATCGCAAATGGCTCACAATGCCTGTACCTACTTGGGCGCACTTGGATATTCCTGAAATCGATTTCCAGTCCATCTCCTACTACGCAGCGCCAAAGGCGAAAGTCAACACTCCTACTTCGGCCGAAGAAATTGACCCGGAGATTATGAAAACCTTCGACAAACTCGGTATCCCTTTGCAAGAACGCGCGGCTTTAGCGGGAAATATGGCGGTCGACGCGGTCATGGATTCGGTTTCTGTCAAGACCACTTTCCGCGAAACATTGGCTGAGAAAGGTATTATCTTCTGTTCTATCAGCGAAGCCGTGCGCGAACATCCGGATTTGGTCAAACAGTATCTTGGCTCTGTGGTGCCCTATTCCGACAATTTCTACGCAGCACTCAATTCAGCCGTTTTCACCGATGGCTCGTTCGTCTATATTCCCAAAGGCGTGCGTTGCCCGATGGAACTGAGCACTTATTTCCGCATCAACGCAGGAAAAACTGGTCAATTCGAACGCACTCTCCTGATTGCCGACGAAGGAGCTTATCTGTCCTATCTGGAAGGTTGCACTGCCCCCATGCGTGATGAGAACCAATTGCACGCTGCCATTGTGGAGATCGTGGTGCACAAAGATGCGGAAGTCAAGTATTCGACCGTACAAAACTGGTATCCGGGCGACAAAGATGGCAAAGGTGGAATCTACAATTTCGTAACCAAACGTGGCATCACTCACGAGAATGCTCGCCTCAGTTGGACGCAAGTAGAAACGGGCTCTGCCATCACTTGGAAATATCCTTCATGCATCCTCCGCGGCGATAATTCTTCCGCCGAATTCTATTCTGTTGCCGTGACCAACAATCATCAGCAAGCAGACACGGGCACCAAGATGATTCATATTGGCCGAAACACACGCTCGCGCATTATTTCCAAAGGTATTTCTGCCGGCCAGAGCCAAAACGCCTATCGCGGTTTGGTTAAGATTGGTCACAATGCCACCAACGCGCGCAATTACAGTCAGTGTGACTCACTTTTGCTAGGAGATCGTTGCGGAGCACACACTTTCCCGGATATGCAAATTGCCAATCCCACGGCCATTGTCGAGCACGAAGCCACAACAAGCAAAATATCCGACGAGCAACTCTTCTATTGTCGTCAGCGTGGTATTGGTGTGGAAGATGCCGTTGGACTGATTGTCAACGGTTACGCAAAAGAAGTGATGGACAAACTTCCGATGGAATTTGCCGTAGAAGCACAAAAACTATTGCAAGTTTCTTTGGAGGGTTCTATCGGCTAAGTATTCTTGTTCCGGTTGACCGGGTGTAGGTATCAATTCCGCTTTTCCTAACGCGCCTAGCGCATACAGATCCATAATGGACGAATAGCCCGACCGAACTATCACACGTTCGGCCTGACTGATTATTGCTGTCAAACGCTCATCGCTCATATGCGGTATCAGCGTGATATTTCCTCGCTTGACCAAGGTCGCTGGACGGTTTATCAGTCCTTGCACAATCACAACCTGTTTTTTCTGCCCGCTATATCGGTCCACAATCTCTTTTTCCAGCAAACTACGTTGCGGTTCCAATCCGCTCAGCACAGCCACTATCGGAAACATTGCTTCTCCCTTTGAGCTTTCCTCCGTTTTTGTAAAACGACTCAAAGGACCTATATACTCTATCTCTCCGTATCTCTTGCTATTCGTCGGATGTCCTAACCATCCGCTCAGGCTCTGCGCCTCATCAGCCAGATCAGGAACCCAAACCTTATTATATTTCGCGCATACACGTGCGTGCATTCGCGCCGCCACCGGTTCCAACCATCTCAGTCGCTTGGGCAAACGGATTTGCAACTGATGCGTCATGTAGATACATTCTGTTTGACGAGAATACAGGCCAAATCGATTGTCCGAAACTACTCGGTCTATATGCGTAGCACGAAGCAAAACACGCAGACGCCAGTGGTCGCGTATGCTGAAACCAACTAGTTTCGGCAATGCTTTCATCATCGCCCAGACTTGACTCTTTCCTTTGCTGTAATGCAAATCCAGTGGCGCAAGTTCTACGTATGCCAGTTTCGGAAAATGCTTGCGAAGCAGCAACAGACTTTCTCCATCTCCGCCCAGCACCACTTCATTACCTTCGCTCAGCCATTGCCGAATGAGCGGAATACAACGACTGGCATGCCCAAGTCCCCAATTAAGCGGTGCAACAAGAATTTTCATGCGGAAATACTTACATCAAATCCTTCTGCCAAAAGCGGAGCCGCTATTTGCTCCATCTCTGCACGAGAAATTTTCTCCAAATGCTCTTCCGGTGTTTTGCGATCGATCACATAAATCATCACTTGTTTCGGACGCAAATGGTGAACGGCCTGATACCAGGCCGCCAGTTCTTCAGGAGTGGTATTATCTATCGTTTGCCCGTTATGTTCGCCGCGCAGAAAACATGTTTGCAACACAAAATCGCCGTTAAACTGTTCCAACCAACCAATAATCGTATTGACCGTCAATTGCGCATTCACCGGCTGATCAATACGCCGCATCATAACGTCTAACGCAGAATCAAGTTTCAAAATCCGGTTGTCGCATAGCCATAGTGCTTTCACCACATCCGCCCGACCCAATTGCGTGGAATTGCTCAGCACACTCACTTTCGCCGAGGGGCAATATTGGTTGCGCAGAGCGCAAGTATCTTCTATGATGCCTAGAAAATCCGGATGAAGTGTCGGCTCACCGTTTCCGCTGAAAGTGATGGTCGAAAGTGGCGTATCCATTTTCTGCAGTTTGGCCTCTAACGCTTGCCGCACCTCCTCGCGCGTCGGCAACTGAGGATGCGCAATCGGCTGATTCCATCCACACTCGCAATACACACAATCGAAAGTGCAGAGTTTATGCTCCAGTGGCATCAGTTCGATGCCAAGACTCGTGCCCAAACGCCTACTGTGAATAGGTCCATATGCTATTTCGCGGAACAACATTCTAAACGGTAATTATTCGGTTGCCCAATTTTTGACACAACTCACGTTTGGCATCCATCATCTGCGGCAATAGATCGAGCAGCATTTTCTGGCGTTCCCAATCATCGCTTTGCTGCGCTTCTTTCAGAGAAGTATTCAGTTCTTCTATCTGCTGATTCAGCCTGGTCAGTTTGATTTCGTACAATAGTTGTTCCACAAGTTCTCCCAATCGCTCTTCGTCATGGCTGCTCAGTTCATAACGCTCCGAGACCATCTCAATGGCTAGGGCGCTAATCTCCGGATCCGAATGGAATTTGAAGAATCTTTCAGCACAGAAATTCTCATCTTTGCAATGCCGCTTAAATTCATCTATCACACGCTGATAAACCGGTTTCGGAGGTTGAATTCCATCCGCTTCCAACGTATAGATCACCACTTCGCCTATCGTCGTGGTCACATCGCCCACATTGATCTTGCTTTCTCCAAAACGAACAACCAGTTGCAGCAGATTATAATAGTTTTCCTCTAGTTTTCCACCCATTTTCGGAGTCAACATCACAGGATTTTCCGGAACTGTTTCTTCTGGCGTTTCCTTTTCTGTTTCATTCACAACAGGCTGATCCTCAGCGCCTTGTCTCTCTGCCAGTCGTTGCGCATTCTGCCGTTCTTTGTCGCGCTCTTCCTTCATCTTGTGGCGCATAGCTATCACTTCGCGAGTGATAACTTGCTCGCTCATACGGAATCGCTCCGAACAGTCGCGAATGTACACTTGTCGGCGAATCATATCGGGTATGAGCGCGATGGAAGAAACCACATCCTTGATCAGCGCAGCGCGTTTCTGCGGATTAGATCCGGCCTCTTTGCTCAGCAGGGCTGATTTGAACTGAATGAAATCCGTCTGATGCTCGCGGATATAATTGATAAACTCCGCCGCATCATGACTTTGAGCAAAGCTATCGGGATCTTCGCCATCCGGAAGAAGTAGTACGTTCACATTGAAATCTTCTTCCAAAAACATATCTATTCCTCGTAGCGCCGCGTGAATTCCCGCCGCATCACCATCATATAGAACGGTGATGTTACTCGTAAATCGCTTGATGAGCCTAATCTGCGGCAGTGTCAATGCGGTTCCACCACTGGCCACTACATTCTCAATGCCCGATTGATGCATCGAGATCACATCCATCTGACCTTCTACCAGATAGCACATATCTTCGCGCTTGATGGCTGTTTTGGCCTGATAGATACCGTATAGTTGATTGGTTTTGCTATAGATGAGCGAGTCGGGCGAATTGACATATTTGCCCACGTTGTCTTTCTTCTTCAGGATGCGCCCGGCAAAAGCAACGGTCTTGCCACTAACGGTCAATATCGGGAAGATTACTCGGTCGCGGAAACGGTCAAAGAGCCTGTTGTCCTGTTCGCTCTTTCCGCAAACACCGCAACCTATTTTCGTATCTACATTATTTATAATGTACTCTTCCTTAAATCCCTTTGCTATCAACGCCTTAGCTAGCTGATTGCCTTTTTCCGGCGAATAACCCAATTGGAACTTGCGAATGATATCATCGCGCAATCCACGCTCACGGAAATAACTCAAACCGATGGCTTTACCTTCTTCCGTTTCCCACAATTGTTTCTGGAACCAATCGTTGCAAAAATCGTTCACAACGAACATCGATTCCCGATCATCCTGACGTTGTTGTTCCTCTGCCGTCAACTGACGATCTTCCACCTCGATATGATATTTCTTTCCCAGTTGTTTGATGGCCTCAGCAAACGAGCACTGCTCTATCTCCATCACAAAATTGACGGCATGCCCATGCGCACCGCAACCGAAACATTTGTAGATTCCTTTCGATGGACTTACGGTGAAAGAACCTGTCTTTTCGTTGTGGAACGGACAGAGACCAATCAAGTTCGCGCCACGTTTTTTCAGCGTGACGTAATCGCTCACCACCTCTTCTATCTTTGCGGTGGAATATATTCGTTCTATGGTTTCGCGAGGTATCATTTGTACCAAATATACATACCTATTTTCACTGACCACTGGTCAAAACGACCACGGGTATTACGATCTATCCCATCAAATTGCTCCGCTTTGTACGGATTCATCAAGCCGAAATCATATCCGCCACGCAGAAAATAACGCTGATATTGGAATCCCGCACCTACTCCCCAAGTGACATTCAGTCGCTTGATGGCTTCGTTCGTATCGTCTGTCGCGTAACGTTTGATTGGATCGTCCTTACTCACTTCACCATTCATCACCGCTTGACGTTCCACATTTTTGTTCAGAGCCAATCCACATTGAATGTTCGGACCCGTATAAATCATCAGATAGGTCTCTTTCGCCACTTCAAATTTATACTGCCAGTCCACAAACAATTCCATCTCGTGATAGAATGTTTTGGAGCGATGACGCGGATAGTCGTATAGTCCGGTTTTCGTCCAATCGGTCTTGTTGGCACCAAAGGTGTAGTTGATTCCCATCGAGCAACCGAAACCGGCCACAAAACTGCCATCGTAAACAACACCCACTTTGAAACCGTGCAGCATCGTTGTATTGACCAACGAATCCTTCGGATAGGATGTCAGATTACTATTGAGTCGCAGCGTTGGCTGAGCATAGCCGATGTGAAAACCGAAACCCTGTTTCGGCAGATCTACTGCCATCACACTCGTTGCGACGATCGCAAGAAGCAAGGTAAAAATTCCTTTTTTCATATTTGTTATGTTTGTCAAAATCTTAATAATCGTATACTTTTTTGTCTCGTGATTACCTCGTGATCGTCTCGTGATTGTCTCGATAAAGTCTCGTGTTTGGAAAAATAGAACAAAATCTTAACGAGAGTACATTTTCTAGTTCTCAAATTTAACTTTTCGGAACACATCGTTGGCATCTATAGGTCGGATGTACGAAGCCCAAAAGAACTGCGGCAATCGATCTGCTCCTTCCGGCACTTGATCCATCGGATATAGTACGCCCGTAGTCTCCTTGGTAAACCGAATTCGTTCTACCTGCTGATTCTCCACATAGACTCGGATATAACTACTTTCCGTCGTATTGACACCGACCACATCTCCGTCATCCTCTTTCGGATAATAGATCGTCAGCGCATTTCCGCTCACATCCACCAGATTCACTTCCCCGTCTTTCATGTATGCGGTCAGTTCCTTACCACTCATCTGGTTGAATAGGTCTAACGTATCAGCCATCACGCACAACGCGTTTCCGGTTCCTACTGCATGATCCACCGTCTCGTTTACGATGTAAATGACGATGCTATCCGCCGAAATCTGCTGACTGTCGCTCCAACAGATTGGATGTGTATAGAGATGAATCGTCGAATCATTGCCCAGATAAACCATCGAATCACAAACCATTTGCATATCATCGCGGAAAACACGTACGCCATGATACGCCCGAACTCGCCGATAAGTACTGTCCATCATCGCGCTATCCGTATAGTGCAATTCCTCGGTAAATAGTGTGTCGGCGTGAATATACGCTTTGTGTTCCGGATCCGACCAGTCGACCATCAACGCGCTGTCGGTCGCATAACCGCGACTGTCATCTTCCCACATCTCACCATAATGGCCGTAGAGCGTTGCCTGCTGAACGGTATCGCTCATCTCCATATTTCCCTGAACTTGGCCAAATCCGACAAACTTGTCATAGAATATGGTATCACCGGTCATCCGTTTGCCGTCCGTATGTTCCACCACCGAGCGATCGAGCAACATAGAGCGCTCATTATCAGTATTGTACCATCCGCGAGAAGTGTAAATATTGGTTTCTTGCTCATACACTATCGTCGTCGGACTGACTATATCTGCCACTTTCGTCTCTGTGTTGTAAATCAGCGTATCGCTAACCAGTGTAAACTTCGGATTATTCAGATGCACATCCTGGCTGAATGTAGCCTGCTTCATATCCGGCGCGTATTGGCCGCGAATAGAAGTCAGTGTATTCAGCGAGTCCTTAATCATGCCGCCGGTGAAATAATAGGCCACGTTTTCGGTGCGGTCATAATTCAGACTGTCGGTCGTCAATATGGTCGGATTGGCTTTTCTGCCACGCGGACCTTTTTCCTTTCCGTGAACCAGTTTCACATTCTCACGCAACCGAGCTATCTTCGTATTTCCATCGTAGAAAAGCTTGTCACCATACCCTTTTAGGGTATCACCTTGCTCAAACCGCACGTGTCCAAACGCATCGAGCGAATTAGTCTGCTCGTAGAAATACGCCGAATCACAATACATCAGCGCTTCCTCGTGGCGGAAAATCACATCGCCTTTCAGTATTTGGGCATCCGCTATCCGCTCTTGGTCAAAACTAAGAGTTTTGGAATGTTCCAGGTACACCATTTTCTGCCCAAAAGTCAACGGACTAAGGGCAAGAAGCAACAGGGACAATATGTGTTTTAGTGTATCCAATTCGGGAATTCAAATTCGCAGTTTTGCCATTCCGGATCAATCTGAATATACGTCGTTTTCTGCTTTTTCAGAATCCAGTCATGTATCAGTTCTTGGCTGAGTTTTTGTTCCAACATCGCTTTGATCGTCTGGAAATCATCGGTCAAATTCGCACGATGTACATCGGTCTTTTTTGTCAGTCGTACAATGGCACACACCTCGCGGTTTTTCTGTTGGTCCATCATCACAAACGGTTGCGATATATCACCTTCGTTCATCGAGTAAATTTGCTTGGCTATTTCCGGCGCCAAATCCTGATATTCAAATCGGCTGCTACCGGTCTGGGGATTAATCATCAGACCCGCATTCATCGCCGTATTCTTGTCCTGCGAGTATTTCATCACTGCCTGTTCAAACAGAATATTCCCCGCTTTAATCTCATTGGCAATACTGTCCAGTCGCTCTATCGCACGAACCTTATCGTCGGCGCTAATGCGCGGACGAAGCAAGATGTGACGACAATTGATTCGCTCGCCTTTTTTCTCAATCAACTGAATAATATGATATCCATATTCCGTCTGCACAATACGCGACACACGCTTCGGATCATTCAGATTAAATGCCACATCCGCAAATTCGGTCACTAGTTGTCCGCGACCGACAAAACCCAGTTCGCCACCACGTTTCGCGCTCTCCGTATCTTCCGAATACAGTCGCGCCAACATGCTGAAATCCGCATTTCCGCTCTGCACACGGTCGGTAAACTCGCGCAGACGTTGTTTGATTCGCTCCACTTCCTCCACCGGCACGGCTGGCTCGAAACTCAGAATCTGCACTTCCACTTGCGCGGGCATCATCGGAATCGAATCCATCGGCAACGAATTATAGTAGCGACGTATTTCTGCAGGCGTCGGCTTGATATTCTGCGTCAGTTTCGATTGCATCTGTTGGATGATCATCTGGTTGCGCACCGTGGTCATCATCTCTTCGCGAATCTCCGTAGTCGTCTTGCGGAAATATTCCTCCATTTTCTCTTTCGAACCTATCTGATTAATGTAATAGTTGAGTCGCATATCTACTTGGTGACTCACGCTCGATTCATTGGCTTCTATCGAGTCCAATTCTGCCTGGTGAAGAAATAGTTTTTGCACAGCCAATTGCTCAGGAATGACACAATACGGATCACCGGGAATCTGCGTTCCCTCATATTGCGCGCGCAGACGCTCTTCCTCCACTTCGCTTCGTAGAATAGCCTCATCGCCTACTATCCACACTACCTCATCTATCACGCCATTGCTCTGCGCATTTGCGCTCAGAGCGGCGATCAAGGCCAACACCCATATATTTCGTTTCATTTTCATATTCATCTATTATCTATTAAAAGAATATCACTTTTTTCTCTCTTATTGCGTCTTGGTAGATTCTCTCACGTTCGCGTTGCAGAAACTCCACTTGGCGACGACTCAGGATGATTTTTTCTATTTCCGGCTGAGCGTAACCTATCGGCATCGCCTCGCCACGCATGTATTTCTTGGTTACTTGCAGCAGATACGTTTTCGTCGAGTCGCTATACTCAATCTGTTTCTGCTGACGAAGCATATTTTCCAATTCATTTCTTTCTAGCGGAATATAGGTCAGCAACTCAGATGTGGTTTCCCAACGATCCACAAATAGTTCATAACCGCTAGCATATTGATAGGCATATTTCTCGATCTCATCCATCTCTTTCGGACTGATATCGCCGCTTTTGCCTGCCGCATCCAGTCGCTGACGAATTTTCTGAATGTCCGGTGTCCCGTTTGGAACAACTATCAGCATTCCCTGAACAATACTTTCCTTTAGTTTGAATCTGTCCGGTTGCGCATCGTAAATCTGCTGAATAGCGCTATCTGCAATGGCTTTCGGCATATTCTTGTCCACCAGATGTTGCTCATACGCATGCACGTACAGCGAACGGCGGTAATCTTCCACTAGTGCCTCAATCTCTTGGTTGGTTCGCTTCGTCGCATTGTCGTACATCAATATGTCTTTCGCCCACTGGCCGATATACTGTTGCACCACGCGAATACTGTCTTCTCCGGTCAAACCCAACGCCAACGAATCCAGAGTCGACTGGTACAAATATTGCCCGCACACCTCTACGGCCGCGCCCGCTTGTTGCTTGCGCTCGAACACATGACAACTACTCAACAAAAAGCCTGCCAAAACGCAAACTATGACACTAATTTTTCTCTTTTGCTTCATAATAATCCGTTCCGAAATTGCCACACGCGCACAATACGCGAAATTTAATTTCGGGTGCAAAGATACTACAAAAATTGCAATTATGCAAATTTTTGTGACATTTTTGTATGTTTTGGCTAATTACCGAATCGTGTAAAGTCGATGACCATCGACTGTTTCGTAAGAATCCGGCAGAGCAATTTTCGGCGCCGAAACACCTTCACCAATGCTCAATTCCGGAGCCACTTCCACGTGAATCTCATCCCAAAGACCCGAGTCAAGAATATGCTGCAGAAGCGTTGGCCCGCCTTCCACCAAGACAGAATGAATATTTCGTTGAGCCAAGTCGCTCAATATGAATGGCCAGTCCGTTTTTTCGCGATAAACAATCGTTGGCGCTTCGTCGCTCAGAATCCGCGCATCGGGCGGAATAACGCCGTGCCTATCCACGGTCACTCTAATCGGATTTCTGCCTTCCCAATGCGTGTTCAGCAGACGCGGATTATCGAGCAAAACCGTTCGCGTGCCAACCATAATAGCCATATTTTCCGCACGCATCTTATGCACCAGTTTTTTCGTCTCAGGCGTGGAAATAGCTAACGCGCCATTCAAGTGCTCTCCCTTCCCTTCACGGGTGAAGAGCTCTGCTCGATCGAGCGTCCAGTGGACGGTCGTAGAACATTGTTGGGGGTAGGCTCGTTTTCTGTCAACGTACCCATCCGCCGTTTGCGCCCATTTCAGCACCACATACGGACGTTTTTTCTCATGCAGACACAGAAAACGCTTATTCAATTCGCGGCACTCGGCCTCCAAAACACCGACAATCACCTCTATTCCCGCTTCGCGCAACATCTGCACACCTTTTCCCGCCACCAACGGATTCGGATCTAGCATGCCAACCACTACGCGCCCGACACCTTTTTCGATAATCAATTTTGCGCAAGGAGGCGTTTTGCCATAATGCGAACATGGCTCCAGACTCACAAACAGTGTGCAATCCTTCAGGCTCTCGCCTCTCGCCTCTAGCCCTTCAGCCTTTTTAAAGCAATTCACTTCCGCATGACCATCGCCATATTTCTCATGCCATCCTTCGGCCAAAATCTGCTCGTCACTATTACGAACCAACACCGCGCCAACCATCGGATTCGGCGCCACGAAATACTCCCCACGACGAGCTATTTCGATACAACGGGCAATATATTTCTCGTAATTCATGCGACTATTTGCGTATGTCAAAAAAAAGCAGTAATTTTGTGCCGTGATTTCAATCGTGCGACATATTACCGACCAACTTCGCGACTTTTATCCGGAGGATGAAGCCCGCTCTTTGGCGTGGTGGATTCTCGAAGAAGTCTCGGGATTGTCTCGCTCACAATTGCTAACCGACTGCAAAAGTACTACAAAATTTCGAAATACGCAAATTTTTGAGCCTATTATTGCACGTTTGCAGCGTTTTGAGCCTATTCAATATATTTTTGGACACACCTTATGGTGTGATTTGGACCTCAAACTGACACCCGCCACACTGATTCCTCGCCCCGAAACCGCCGAACTCGTCGAAAAAATCAACCAAATGGTAAATGGTAAATATCCAAATGCCAAATGCCTCGATATTGGCACCGGAAGCGGATGTATCGCTTTAGCGATAAAACGTGCGCATCCGGACTGGTCGGTCACCGGAATCGATATCTCCGCCGAAGCCATTCAAGTAGCCAAAGAAAATGCCCGGCGAAACCATCTGCAAGTTGACTTCCAAGTTGCCGATATTTTCGACGAAAAAATGGTAAATGGTAAATGGCAAAATGGTAAATTCGACATAGTCGTTTCCAATCCTCCTTACATCCGCGAAAGTGAGCGAAAAACCATGACCCAAAACGTGCTGAATTTCGAACCCGAAACAGCACTTTTTGTACCCGATTCCGACCCTTTAAAGTTTTATCGTAGAATAGCAAAGCTATTCTCATACGCCCCACTAACCGCTAATCCGCTAACCAATAACCCGAAATTTCTCTTCTTCGAAATCAACGAAACACTGGGCGAAGAGATGCGCCAAATGCTGAGCGAAATGAACTACCAAGACATACAAATTTTCAACGATAGTTATGGCAAACAACGATTTGTCTCTGCGCGAATGGATTGACAAGGCCGAGGCCTATTGCGCCCGATGCGAACATTGTGCCGCGGATGTCCGCCGCAAGCTTTATGAATGGGGCACTCCGGAGAATTTCTCCGAGCCAATCATCACCACTCTCTACGAGAACAATTTTCTCAACGACGAGCGGTTTTGTAGCGCTTATGTCCACGACAAAGTGGCGTATCAGTCGTGGGGACGAATCAAAATCCAGACCAACTTGCGAGCACTGCAATTACCGGAAAAACTCATCCAGAAATCGCTCCTGGAGATTGACTCGAAGCAATACATGGCCAATCTCAAACGACTGATTCAGCAGCGACGCGCCGACTCCGAAGACAAACGTCTCCGCTTTCTCCTCCAACGCGGTTTCACCTTCGACGAGATTAAGAAAGCCACAAAATAACCTTTCTTCTCTGTATTATATACTATGTATATAATACTAACAAAAAAGAAAGCCGAATTTAGTGCGTTATAAGTGCGTTATAAGTGCGATATAAGTGCGATATAAGTGCGATATTATCGAGACAATCTGCTGCCAATCACCTACACACAAACTACTAAAATCAACTAAAAATCACGAAAATTGGCATACGCTCTTGCGTATGTCATTTTTTTTTACTACTTTTGCACCCGCATTTTGAATTTGAAGTATGAATATCATAAAAACTCCCATCGAAGGACTCCTCATCATCGAGCCAAAAGTGTTCTGTGACGCACGCGGCTATTTCATCGAAACATACAACGAACAGCGCTATCGCGAAGCGGGCATCGACACAGTTTTTGTCCAGGACAATCAGTCGTGTTCGTCCTATGGCGTAGTGCGCGGTTTGCATTTCCAGAAAGCGCCGTACAGCCAAGCCAAACTGGTTACTTGCACGCTCGGCCGAGTTCTAGACGTGGCAGTTGATCTGCGACCGAACAGCAAGACCTACGGCCGGTGGTTTGCAGTCGAACTGAGCGAAGACAACCATCGCCAGTTCTTCATCCCACGCGGCTTCGCGCACGGTTTCTCCGTCCTGAGTGAACGGGCCGTTTTTGCCTACAAGTGCGACAACCTCTACCATCCGGAAGCAGAAGGAGGTATTCTGCTGAGCGACAAGGACTTAGCTATCGATTGGCAGATTCCTGAGGACAAACGAATCATCAGCGAAAAAGACACTAAACATCCGACATTCAATGAATATACTCATAACAGGTTGTAACGGCCAGTTGGGCAATGAGATGCGCGTTCTCTCGGCGCAGCATCCGCAGCATCGCTATTTCTTTACCGATGTTGCTGAACTGGATATCACCGACCAGCAAGCGGTGACTGCGTTTGTGGCCGACAATGCGATTGAGCTGATTGTCAATTGCGCAGCCTATACCAATGTGGACCGAGCCGAAGAGGACGAACCTAATGCGCTGAAAATCAACTCGGATGCCGTACGTATTCTGGGCAGTCAAGGCGTACGTGTCATTCATATTTCCACCGACTATGTATTCTCGGGCGACGAGCATATTCCTTGCCGCGAAACGGATCCTGTGGCCCCGCGCACCGCATACGGACGAACCAAATACGAGGGAGAAAAAGCGCTCTTGGCGGTTTGTCCCGAAGCCGTTATTCTGCGCACCGCATGGCTCTATTCCTCGTTTGGAAATAATTTCGTTAAGACGATGATTCGCCTCGGTCATGAGAAAGAATCGTTAGGTGTGGTCTTTGACCAAATTGGCACACCGACTTACGCGGCGGACCTGGCTTGGGCTATTTTTGTGGTCATCGACGCGCCTGTTTGGCGACCGGGCATCTACCATTTCACCAACGAGGGTGTTTGCTCTTGGTACGATTTCACAATCGCCATCCACAGCCTCACAGGAATCAATAGTTGCCAGGTCAAACCTATCTTGTCGGCTGATTATCAATACAAAACGCCGCGCCCACACTATAGTGTGCTCGATAAATCCAAATTCAAGAAAACGTTCAATGTAGAAATTCCTTACTGGCTAGACGGATTAAAACGATGCGTGAAACTCTTAGATTTCTGAGCGAATTAGCGGCCAACAACAATCGCGAGTGGTTTGCCGAGAACAAAAGCCGCTACCAAGCGTGCCATGCTCGCTTTGTGGACTTTTCGGCTGAACTGATTCGTCGGCTAACTGAAATAGACCCAACTTTGGAAGGTGTACAACCGAAAGACTGCATCTGGCGCATCTATCGCGATGTACGTTTCTCGGGCGACAAACGGCCGTACAAAGAGTGGTTCGGCGTGTTCCCTGCTACCGGAGTGCCGGGCAAACCCAAAACTTGGGGAAAACACTCCATGCGCGGCGGCTATTACGTCCATATTCAGCCTGGCCATTGCATGTTTGCCGGTGGAATCTGGAATCCGGGCAAAGAACTCTTAGACGCCTTACGCAAAGAGATTGAGGCCAACTACGAGGAAGTGGAAGCTATCATGGCCACGCCGGGTTGGCAACGCTATTTCGGCGATTTCGATACTGATTGGATGCTCAAGAAAGCACCTTCGGGATTCGACCCGGATTTCAAACATATAGATTGGCTCAAACGCAAAGCGTTTACTTTCTCCACTCCCATCTCCGACGAGCAAGTGTGTTCGCCCGATTTTATGGATCACGTGGTAGAAATAGCCCAAGCAGGCAAACCGATGAACGATTTCCTCAACTACACCTTCGAGGAATACGGCGAATTCCCTAGTCATTGTTAGCCCGCTAACCCCTAACCACTAACCTTAGATCTGCTAGTTCAATGGATAGAACGGGGCTCTCCTAAAGCTCAAATCCGAGTTCGATTCTCGGGCGGATCACAAAAACCGAATAATCTAAGTCGTCCTAGCACTTATGAGCAAAAAGAAAGCCGCTTTTTATGTCGTTTGGAGAGGCAAACAAACCGGCATTTTCGCCTCTTGGGATGAATGTGAGCCCCTCGTAAAAGGGGCGGAAGGAGCGTGCTACAAGGGCTTTGCAACGCGCGAGGAAGCCGAAAAAGCATTGGCCGACGGGCCCGAAACTTATATCAAAAGAAAGGCGAACGGCGAAGGGCGAGAGGCGAAAGGCGCTAAACCGCAAACAGAGCCTATTTTGCCTGCCTTGGCGGTCGATGCCGCTTGCAGTGGCAATCCGGGTGTGATGGAATTTCGTGGTGTGATAGCTGATACGGGTACGGAAGTTTTCCACCGCGGACCATTTGAATGCGGCACCAACAATATTGGTGAGTTTTTGGCTATCGTGCTTGGACTGGCTTATCTGAAACAAAATAATTTGCCATGGGCACTCTATTCAGATAGTCGCACCGCGCTCGCGTGGCTCAAAAAAGGACACGCGGACACCAAACTGGAGTGGAACAGCCGCAACCAAGACCTCTTTTTCATGCTCCGCAAAGCGGAACAGTGGCTCCACGACAACACGTGGACTACGCCAATCTATAAATGGGACACCAAACAGTGGGGAGAGATTCCTGCCGATTTCGGGCGAAAATAACCAACACAGCACTAACCTGTTCAGTTGCTAACCGCAAATGACAGATTGAAGATTTTTGGACGATTTATTTTCGTATTCCAAAAAAAAATATTACTTTTGCGCCGCAAAAGTTCCAAACACAGATTTGCAATCAAAATCAAAAAATACACAATAACAATCTAATTTTTTATCATTATGACAAAAGTAGCAATTAACGGTTTNNTTCCGTCAGATGTTTGAAGCTGAGGGTTACGAGGTAGTTGCAATCAACGACTTGACTAGCCCGAAGATGTTGGCTCACCTCTTGAAGTACGACACCGCTCAGGGTGGTTTCGCAGGTAAGTTCGGTGAGGGCAAGCACACTGTTGCTTACAAAGACGCTCAGCTCGCAGAGGATGGCAAGACCGTTCTCGTACCGGGTTCGATTATCGTTGACGGCAAGGAGATCACTATCTACGCTATGCCGAACGCAGCT
>DBVU01000106.1 GCA_002308195.1 Bacteroidales bacterium UBA1256 | reverse complement strand
TCTATCTGGGTCTCACCCATACCACGATTCGTACCACCACCGCCTCGCTGACGGTCCAGGTGGCTCCACATACGGGTCAGTCGCGGCAACATATACTGCAGGTGCGCCATCTCCACTTGCGTCTTGGCATAACTGGTCTGGGCACGCTGGAGGAAGATCTCCAGGATGAGTATCGTACGGTCCATGATGCGTACGCCCAGCGCTTTCTCTACGTTGCGCAACTGACGCGGCGAGAGTTCATCGTCGAAGATCACCATGTCGATAGGAGCGACCGCTTCGCTGTCAGACCGCTCCGCTGATAGACCGCCTTTGGCTGATAGATCGCTTCGCTGCTGGATATATTCTTTTATCTCCTGCAGTTTACCTTCACCCAGGTAGGTGGAGGTGTTGGGCTGGTCCAGACGTTGGGTAAAACGCTTGACGGGTACGATATGATTGGTGTCGGCCAGAAAGGCCAACTCGTCCAGATATTCCTTGGTACGTTCCTCCGACTGACGGGGCGTGATGAGTCCCACCAGCACGGCATGCTCTATATAATCCTTGATCTCTATCATCTGTCTAAATCCAAATCGGGTGCAAAGGTACGAAAAAAATCCCACATATCCAAACGATACGTGGGATTTTTTATCAATCGGCTACGAATTAACGTACCTCAGTACCCTGAATGGTGAAGAGCTTGTTGTCGCGAATGATGTACATTACGCCGTCAACAACTACCTTCTGAGCCTTCTCGGTCAGCGTGATATTCTCGATGCCCTCTGCCTTCTGCAGCAGCTTGAGTTGAGCACCTTTAGCAATCTCGTAGTAGTCCTTGGTGCCCTCAGAGTTCTGCGTGTGGGTTACGTTACCCTCTACCAGTACGAGGTCGTGCTCAGCAATTGCTGCACCGTCCTCAGCAGAACATTTAGCTTGGTATGCTTGGATATCGCCATAGGTAGAAGTAGGATCGTCGGTCAGGTAAACAGAGATGTTTCCGTACTCCGCGCTATACGGAGTCTTAACCTTAGCAACATAAGCCTTGCAAACTACCTTCTGGGTCGCACCAACCTCCAGTGCCTGAGCCACTGCCAGTGCCTCAGCTGCGCTCAGCGTGTCAACCTCCTCCTGCTCATACTCGCCGAAGTAGATCTNNATCTTGATCTTGTTCATACGAGCTTGAGAAGCCAGACCAGTTGCACTCCACTCCATACCGTTTACAACGATTTCCTCATCCAGACCACCATTGTAATATTTACCGCTAACGGTAGCAAACTCAAAGACGATCTTACCAATCTGTTGCTCAGTAGAAGAAATGGTTATATTACCGCCCTGATAGCAACGTACTCCATATTGGCCATCGCCATATGCATTGTCGCATGTGAAGGTCACACCGCTCTTGGTTGCAGAAACAGCGCCACCAGGAGTTGTCTGCGTAGCAGCCTGACCTTGCCCCGCAAAGTCATCCTTATCAAATACTACGTCAGCGTCCTCTACCGGAGTAACGTCGCCCTTCTCAATAAACGTAACGGAAGCGCCACTTACAGACTCGATAGTGTTTCCTTTGTAGTTCTGGATTTGCGTACGAACGCGAACTTTGTCACCTACTTCTAATTCTTGATCAGGTTTGCCACGATATACCTCAAAAGCACCATCTGCGTTAGTTGCAGCAGTACCAGGAGCGTCAGCAATCCAGAAAGTCATGTTGTTATAAGACGTGTTGAAACTATTGTCATCAATTTGGGTTACATAACCAACGATGTCATAAGTATCAGTTGTTTTACCATTTGCTTCTAAAGCACCACCGATTGTCAAAGCCTCAGCAACCGTGATTTCGGTAGAAGTGGCAATTGTACGGTCACCATCTACTTTTGTTACAAAAACAACAGTACCATTAACAGTTTCAGCAATGAACTTGCTATTGTTTCTGTCCCAATACTTTTTCAGTTTAGCAGTTACCTGAACTTTGTCACCATTCAAAACCGGGACAAACTGATTATTCTCAATAGCTACTCCGCCATAAACTTCAAACTCCTGGTTTGCACTATTAGCAGCGTCATCCGCCAAGAAGAAAATCTGGTTGTTGTAAGCAATGTTAAAATCCTGTGCGTTTACTACGTAACCTTCGATGATGTACTCAACCTCAGAAACAGCTGCAGAGTCAAGCGCCATACAAGCCTCAATTGCCTCAGCCACCGTAACAGTATCCAATTCCTGAACCGGCGGCTCCTCACCACCAGCGCGCTCGATGATAGTTACCGTACAACCTGCAGCGAATTCCGGAGTGGTGTTATATTTGGTCAGCGAACCGGTAACAGCCACTTTGTCTCCTACAGCAGGAGCATCAGTTGCAGCAGCGATAGCGCACTTATACGCCTCCAGTACTTTGCCACCATCAGCAGCATCTGCCATCCAGAAACTCATGTTTCCTTTGGCTTGGTCGTATGCATAAGCAATCTCGGTTACGAAACCGTTGATCGTATAAACAGCGCCGTCATTGTAGAGCACGTTGTTAGCCGAAACGGTGAGAGCAGCCGCAGCAGCCTCAGCGCAGTTAGTCGGATCAGCAAGAGCTACTTTCTTAACAGCCTCAGCAGCTACAGCCTCGGTAGTCGGATCGAAGGTGATGGTAAGGGTGTACTCACCTTCCTCAGCGATAGTAACTGTATCGTTCTGAGCCGGATAAGCAACATCCCAACTGTGGTTCTTAGCCACCTTAAACGCAATGATAGTTCCTGCGGTCAGGTTCAATTCTGCTTTCTCCCATTTGTAGATACCGGCAGCCTTAACCATGTCGTTAGCCGTATTGGTCACATCCCAACTAGTACCGAAGATAGCAGCATCGTTACCTGCTACAGTGTAGGTGTCAACTACAACCGGCTCGCCACCCTCACCAAGAGTGATACGGATGGTGTAAGCACGCATTTGCTTGGTGCAAGTCAGCGTAACGGAAGCTGCGTTGATTCCATCAACCACGATCAGCGGATCTTCGATGTCCGACTTGGTGGTCTCACTTGCATAAGAAGCACCTGTGGTGATTGTACCTGCGTTCGCGGTGACAGTCAAACCAGCCTTGCAGTAACCAGCGATCTCAACTTTGGAAATGTTGCTTTCGGCAGTGAGTGTCATGGATTTGTTCGCATACACGCGAAAATCAACACTAGCACTTCCTCCATCACCTCCATCAGAATTGTAATAAGCACCCTGCCAAACGATGTTAATGCCCTGGAGCGTTACATCCAAACCAGAGGTTGCACCTGAAGCAATAGTCGTAACGTCAGAAGCGTTAATGACGATCGGGTCAGCCATCATGCTACCTGCAAACAGCGCAGCAGCAATGAATGTAAAGAATTTCTTCATGTTAAATGAATTTAAAAATTAAATAAAAAATTGGTTTGTAAATATGTTTTATAACATAATATGTTACTTCATACACATTTTCGCTGCAAAGGTACAAAATTATTTTGACATAGCCAAATTTATTTGCTTTTTTTTACAAAAATCTTTCTTCTCTTGCATAATTCAAAAAAAAGTCGTAACTTTGCACCCTATTTCAGACAAAAGTTGAAAGACAAACGATAAAAGACTCTGTTTTATGGCAAAACTACTGATCATAGACGATGAACGCGGTATCCGCAACACGCTGAAGGAAATCCTGTCGGACGAAAGTCACGAAGTGGATGTAGCCGAAAACGGCAAAGCCGGTCTCGAAATGGCACAAGCAAAAGCTTATGACCTGATTTTCAGCGACATCAAGATGCCCGAAATGGACGGATTGGAACTGCTTTCCATCCTCAAATCCGGAGAAGATACAGCCGAGACACCGATCGTGATGATCACCGGTCACGGTGATGTAGAGACCGCTGTACAAGCGCTCAAACTCGGCGCATATGACTTCCTGCTCAAACCGCTGGACTTGAACCGTATCTTGATCACCACAAAGAATGCGCTGGAGAGCAAGAACCTCAAGCAAGAGACCAAGCAACTGCGCAAAAAAGTTGCCTCCAAGGGTCCGCAAATGGTGGGCGAGAGTGCCGCTATCACGCGTGTACGCGAGATAATAGATAAGGTGGCGCCTACAGAAGCACGCGTGCTCATCACCGGTCCGAACGGAACAGGTAAGGAAGTGGTGGCGCACCTCATTCATGAGCAGTCCGCCCGTGCAAACGGTCCTATGGTGGAAGTGAACTGTGCGGCTATTCCTTCGGAACTGATAGAGAGCGAGCTGTTCGGACATATGAAAGGTTCGTTCACCGGCGCCGTAAAAGACCGTGCCGGTAAGTTCGAGCAAGCCGACGGAGGTACACTCTTCCTGGACGAGATAGGCGACATGAGTCTGGCTGCACAGACCAAGGTACTGCGGGCATTGCAGGAAAGCGAGATCACACGTGTCGGTTCCGACAAAGCGATCAAAGTGAATGTGCGCGTGCTGGCTGCAACCAACAAGAATCTGGCAAAAGAAATCGAGAAGGGCAACTTCCGCGAGGACCTCTTCCACCGTTTGAACGTCATTCCTATTCATGTGCCGGCGCTCAATGAACGGTTGGAAGATATACCGCTGTTGGTCAACTATTTCACGGAACAGATCTGCGCTGAGCAGGGTATTGCCGCCAAATCCTTTGACGAAGATGCCATCAAAGCCCTCCAATCAAAAGACTGGACCGGAAACATTCGTCAACTCCGCAATGTCGTTGAGCGCCTCATCATCCTTGCAGGTTCAACAATCACAGCCGAAGACGTAGAGCTCTACGCCTAGTAAACCAGTTGACCAGTAGACCAGATGACCCTTAAATCCCTCAACATACTGAATTATCGCAATATCCGCGAGGCGAGTTTGGAGTTTGCACCCAAACTCAACTGTTTTGTGGGTCTTAACGGGCAGGGAAAAACGAACGTCCTCGACGCCATCTATCTCCTCTCCTTCACCAAGTCCGCTTTCACCTAGCAGGACAGCCTCAACATCACGCACGGCGAAGAGATGGCACTTGTTCAAGGAGTTTATAAAACTCCTGAACAGTTTAGAGATGAGAGTTTAGAGTTTAGAGAGTTCACCATTTCCTGCGGCCTGCGGCGCGGCGTGAA
>DBVU01000048.1:7731-13925 GCA_002308195.1 Bacteroidales bacterium UBA1256 | reverse complement strand
ATACCGTTCTTGCCGATGATACAAGGTACACCAATTGTGATATCTTTCATTCCATACTCACCCTCGAGAGCCGCGGAGCAAGGAATCATCTTTTTCTGGTCCTTGATGATAGCTTCAGCCACGCTAGCAGCGGCAGCGCCCGGAGCCATCCAAGCACTTGTTCCAAGAAGGCCAGTCAGGGTAGCACCACCAACCATTGTGCTCTTAACCACATCTTCGATTTCCTCGTCGCTGAGGAACTCGCTTACGTTGATACCTTTGTAAGTGGTGTAACTGGTCAGAGGAATCATCGTGGTATCGCCGTGACCGCCGATAACGAAACCGTCCACATCGTTGGCATTGCATTTGAGAGCCTGGCTGAGGAAGTATTTCAGACGTGCGCTATCGAGCGCGCCACCCATACCGATCACGCGGTTACGCGGCAGGCCGAGTGCATGGAGAGTCAGGTAAGCCATGGTATCCATAGGGTTGCTGACAACAACGAGGATAGCATTTGGGCTATAGGTCAAAACCTGCTGAGCAACGCTCTTAACGATACCTGCATTGACACCGATGAGCTCCTCACGTGTCATACCCGGTTTACGTGGCAGACCCGAAGTGATGATAACTACATCCGAACCGGCAGTCTTGCTGTAATCGTTGGTAACACCTTCCACTACAGTGTCAAAGCCCATGAGTTGAGCGGTCTGCATGATATCCATGGCCTTGCCCTCAGCAAAACCTTCCTTGATGTCAATCAGACAAACCTGGTTAGCTACTTCGTTTACTGCTAATACATTTGCGCAAGTTGCACCTACGTTTCCTGCGCCTACTACAGTTACTTTACTCATAATTTCGTATTTTTTATTGTTTATTTTTGTTTCCGAACTTTTGCGACCGCAAAAGTAATACAAAAAAATGATATACGCAAATATTTGTCATTTTTTTATTAAAAAATGTAATATTTGTTTAGCATTTGTGGAAAAATAGACGGAATAATTTCTTCCTCTCTCTCTCTCAAAAATAACCTACTAATAACCTACTAATCATCTACTACTTTCTGGGTATTTTCATAACTCGCCCATAGGACAAGCATAAAATCAGGCCCAGAAATCTGCATTTTTTTGCCCAATACTATATATACTCAGTATATATACCTCAAAATTCTTCTCCGAAAATTTGCACATGTCGAAAAAAAACAGTAATTTTGCACCGCAAAATGCGAAAACTACTATTCATAGGATGTTTGTTGTTCGGGATAGCACTATGTGCTATGGCGGATGATGTACGTAAGCCGGACAGTCAGATTGCGGACAATACATTCTTCGATCCGACTCGCAAGCAGAAAGTGGAAGAGCCGTATCAGTTTGGCGTGGAATATCGTATCGAGGCAGGTTTTACGCAACATCAGCAGCGTACGAAGAACCTGACAGCGCCCGATATGTATCTTCACGGCGTGCGTCTGGGCGCTACTTTTACCTTCCTCCTGCCGCTACATTTCTCGATGCAAACGGGTTTGCTATACACGCTGACTTACGGAGCGAATGAGCAGCACTGGCGCAGCATGGATGCACCTTCGGTGCAAACGGAATATCAGAAACATCGTGTACTGGAACACAATTTTACTGTTCCCATTCGCTGCTACTACACGATTCCTGTATGGCGCGACCTGAACCTGTTGTTTTATGCGGGTCCGCAATTCCAGTTCTGCCCGAATGAGACAGATTTTGTGCAGAACCACTTGAACGACAAGACATTAGAATGGCTGAAAACGCAAAATGTACCCACCGAGACATACGACCGACTGAAGTATGATGTGTTCTGGTTGAACTTCCAGATGGGCATCGGAACCGGTCTGGAATGGCAACGCTATCGCGTGCAGGGCGGGTATGATTTTGGACTGAACAACCTGATGCTGAACTATCGCACCAACGAACGCCACATGTGGGAATGGGGTTGGTACGTGAGTTTCAGCTACAGATTATAACAACAAAAATATTAACACATTCGGGGAGCTGTAAGGCTGAGAATTCAAACCCGTTGAACTTGAGCAGATAATGCTGCTAAAGAAAATGAACAGAACAATCGTTCGTACGTCATGCTTGTGTGCATGCGTACTTCTAGTAAACGCGTACACATGTGCGCAAGTGATTAACTCCTCCGCGTCTTACGAAGAAGACACCCTGACCATTATTGGCCGCCAGATAGCCGATATTGTGGTTAGTGCGCCCGTTGTGCAGACTACCAACAGTAAGCAGGAAATCAGGCACGCTGAACTGAACCAAGACAACACTGGGCAGAATTTGCCTTATCTGCTTAGCAACACTCCATCCATGGTAGTGACAAGCGACGATGGTCTGGGCGTAGGTTACACTTATTTCCACATCCGTGGTACCGACCAGACACGTATTAACATGACTATCAACGAAGTACCGCTGAATGACGCGGAAAGTCAGGCCGTATTCTGGGTCAACCTAACCGATATGGCAAGCGGCGTGAGCAGTCTTCAGGTGCAACGCGGCATAGGAACGAGCGCCAACGGTGGTAGTAGTTTTGGTGCCAGTGTCAATCTGCGGACACTGGATGCGGCAGTTCCGGAAAGTGAACATCCGGGCCCGGTTCGCGCCGAATTGTCCTTTAACGGCGGCATGTACAACACATTTCGCGAGATGGTCAAAGCCGATGTTTATCTGGGTGACCGATTGGAAAAAGAAGGCGCATGGCATATAGGCGCTCGGTTCTCAAAAGTGAACTCGGATGGTTATATCGAGCGTGCGTGGTCAGATTTGCTCAGTTATCAAGGTGAAGTAGGTTGGCAGAATACCAAAACGGCGGTGACGCTTACGGCATTCGGCGGAAAAGAAAAGACATACATGGCATGGTATGGCGTGGATTATACTACCGCGTATGAGCCGGGAGCCAACAGAAGATATAACCCCGCAGGTGAATACATCGACAAAGATGGGAATACCGCCTATTACGACAACCAGACCGATAACTATCAACAACATCATGTGCATCTGCATGTTGGCCATCGTTTCAATCCTAATTGGACACTCTCTGCCACGGCACATTATACCTACGGAACCGGTTATTACGAGATGCTCATGGCCGACTGGGTAACCTATGAGGCGGACAATATCACGCAGAAAGGTTTGAGAAATCATTATTACGGTGGTATCCTGACTAGCAAATATGTGCATGAGAAAGTGGATGTGCAAATGGGTTTGGCACTAAACCAGTATCGCGGTTTGCAATACGGAAATATAGACACAACCTGTGTAGGCGATGCGTTTATTCCTTATTACGAGGGCCATGGAGTGAAAACCGACGGTAATATATATGCCAAGGCTAATTGGCGTGTGTTGCACCGAGGCAGAGAGAAACTGAGTCTATACGGCGATTTGCAATACCGACTGGTGGATTATCGTATATGGGGCGATAATGAGGAGACGAGTGCACTAGGCGCCACAGATGCTATTACTAAACATAATACATGGCACTTCTTCAACCCGAAAGCCGGACTGACGTACGAGAACAAGGGCCATCGTCTTTCTGCCACATTCGCGCTCGCACATCGTGAACCAACGCGAAACAATTTTGTTATTAGTGTAGGGGCCGATGATCCAAGACCGGAAGCACTATACGACTATGAATTGGGCTATAGCTTCTCTTCGCCGGGTGAACTCCAGAATGGTTTCGCTATACCATGGACAATAGGTCTAAACCTCTACTTTATGGACTATGACAATCAATTGATTGCCACCGGCGACATCAGTAGCGTTGGTTACCTCATCACCACAAATGTCAAAGATTCATACCGCTGTGGTGCCGAATTCCAGTTTGGCGTCGAATGGACAAAATGGTTTACATGGAAAGGCAACCTAACCTGGAGTCGCAACCGCTGGAAAGATGTTGCGCAATGGCGCACCATCTCTTTCTCTCCCGATTGGACAGCCGGAAATACCATCTCCTTCCATCATGCCGGCTTCAATGGCGAAATCCAAACACTGGTGGTTAGCAGTCAATACCTAGGAAACAACGAAGATCCTAACGCCGCATTGAAGGCCTACACGGTCACTAACCTTATGTTGAGTTACAAGCTGCCATTCCACAAACTGGCCAATGCAAAAAATATACCTGACATCACACTTCGATGCCAGGTAAACAACCTGTTTGACAGCAAATACGTCAACAATGGTGGAACAGACGGTACCTACGTATGGTATTTTCCTCAAGCGGGAATTAACGTACACGCAGGATTTGTCGTGCAATGGTAGAAGCCACCCAAGCTAGCAAGACACTGCCAAGAGGAACCCATCCCCATAGCATCTCCGGTGCAAAGAAAAGCGCCCAGGAATTATTAATCCACCCCAGAAAGATAAACACCGTAGCCCAAACAGCTATGGTGGCGTATCCTAGCATCATAGCGGTGAAGGAGCGCATGTTAAAATGGTTGCGCGCTACTAGGAAAATGATAACCGGGACAGCAAGAAAAAGAGCTGTGGGTAGCCAATAAGAGGCTAGTCCTAGAAGAAAAGCAATCGCGAATGACTTAGAGATGGCTATTTCAAAACGATCCAATCGTTGTAAGATAACAATAATTGACAAAACTACTCCCGTAACTACGAACCCCCACCAGTAGTTTGTGCTAAAGTTGGCCGGTTGGAGTTCAAAAGTCGACAAAATGAACGGAAAAGCGCAACTACCCGCGACTGCCAGTGTCCAGAAGACAATTGGCAGTACGCGGGATAATATTTGACTTTCGCGCCTTTTCATTATTCTGTAAATCCTTTGCGGCGAAGCAGATATTGCGGATCAGCCTCTTTTCCGCGGAACTCGAGATACAGATCGTGTGCATCGCGCGTGCCGCCTTGCTCTAACAAGTGGCGGAAACGACGAGCTGTCTCTGCATCAAACAGATTGCCGGTCTCCTTGAATGCGGCAAACGCGTCTGCATCCAAAACGGCAGCCCAAGTGTAGCTGTAATAGCCGGCCTCGTAGCCTGTGGTGAAAATATGGTTGTAAAAAGTCGGGCGATAACGGACGATGATTTCCGGAATCATACCAATCTGCTCCATACTCTGCTGTTCGAAAGCATTGACATCCAGTCCTTCGGCGCTATTGAGTTCGTGGAAATCCATGTCAAGGATAGAAGCCGAGAGAAGTTCGGTAGTAACAAAACCCTGGTTGAACTTACCGGCTTTGTTGATCTTCTCAATCAGTTCTTCAGGAATCACTTCGCCTGTTTGGTAATGGAAGGCGTAGGTCTTCAGAATTTCCGGCTCGTAGCAATAGTTCTCCATGAACTGGCTAGGCAGCTCGACAAAATCGCGCGGAGTATTGGTTCCGCTCAGGCTCTTATAGTGCGCCTTGCTCAGCAGTCCATGCAAAGCATGGCCGAACTCATGGAAGAGCGTCTCTACATCGTCCATCGAGAGCAAGGAAGGATTACCGGCTGTAGGTTTGTTGAAGTTGCCGACATTGATGATAACCGGGCGATGGTCAACGCCGTTGGCATCGACAAACTGAGGAACGATATTGTTCATCCATGCTCCGGGACGCTTGCCACTACGCGGGAAATAGTCGGTCATCAGGATTCCTACGAATGTGCCATCGGCTTCGGTTACCTTGAAAACTTCCACATCAGGATTGTAGACAGGCATGTTCTCCAGTTTTTCAAATTGTAGGCCATAGAGTTTTGTAGCAACGCCAAATGCACCTTTGCGAACATTGCTCAACTCAAAATAAGGTTTCAATTCTTCTTCGTCCAACGCATATTTAGCTTTGCGTAGTTTTTCTGCGTAGAACCACCAGTCCCACGGTTGCAGTTTGATTTGCTCGTCGGTGTGAGGATTCTCATCCGTTTTATCAGCATCCATCATCTCTTGCAGCGCGGCGGCTTCACGCTTAGCAGCCTCGAGCGAAGGAGCCCAAACGGAAGCAAGAAAAGCATCTACGGTCTGATGGTTCTTCGCCATACAGTCGGCTAGGATATAATCAGCGGGATTGTCGTAACCGAAGAGTTTGGCTTTCTCGATGCGCAATTCCATCTCACGAATGATAACGGACTTGTTGTCATTCTCGTTGTCATGGTTAGCGCGAGTGGTATAAGCCATCAACAATTCCTTGCGGAGATCACGATTCTCGCAATATTGGAGAACAGGAGTGAAACTGGTGCGCTTGGGAGTGAAGAGCCACTCGCCCGGATGACC
>DBVU01000048.1:7191-7718 GCA_002308195.1 Bacteroidales bacterium UBA1256 | reverse complement strand
GCAGCCGCAGCTTTGGCGCTCTCCGGGAGACCTTTGAGTTGTGCTTCGTCCTTGACGAAATACTGATAAGCATTGGTCTCAGCGACAACATTATTGCCAAATTGCAGAGAGAGCAAACCGAGTTCTTGGTTAATCTCTTTGAGTCGCTCTTTTTTGTCTTCAGGCAGATTGGCACCATTGTCTGCAAAAGCTTTGTAGGTCTCAGTGACCAAACGCATTTGTTCCGGATTGAGACCCAGTTGGTCGCGCATGTCATAGACAAACTTAACGCGTTGGAAGAGTTTGTCGTTGAGAATGATGCCATCGCTGAGTTCGCTCAACATAGGAGAAACTTTCTCGGCAATCTCATTCATTTCGTCATTGCCATCGGCTTCCAACACATTGAAGAACACGCCTTCTACGCGTTCAAGCAACAAACCCGAGCGATCGAGCGCAACAATCGTATTGTCGAAAGTAGGTTCGGCTTCGTTATTCACGATAGCCTCAATCTCCTGTTTTTGTTCTGCGATAGCAGCCTCAAAAGCAGG
>DBVU01000048.1:0-7173 GCA_002308195.1 Bacteroidales bacterium UBA1256 | reverse complement strand
TTTGACTTTGTCAAAAGCCGGAATTCCATATTCGTTTTTCGGCTCTTCTAACAATGGGTTGGTTTGGTTGCAAGCAAGTAGTGTCATTGCAATTGCTCCTAGAAGGAATAGTTTGTGATTAGTCATTTTTGATATTTATTATTTGTTGATACGCACATTTTTCTCCATCGATTGCTTGATGCGTTCGCGCAGTTCGCGTGACTGGTTGTCCACTTTCTGATACCAATGCGGCTTGAAATCTTGCGCGAATTTGCACTTGGCCAACTTGATTTTCAAGTCGTCGATATTTCCGCTCACATTGACGCCCAGATAAATCGGGCTCAGCACGTTGATATCATAATCGAAGGTCATGTCAGTATTGTGGCGTCCGCCAAGAGCGACCATGTAATTATCCATTTGCACGCAGAGCGGATAGACATCAATCTCATTTTTATAGATAGTCATTTCCGCATTGATGGAATCAATCTTGTTCTCGGTTTTCTTATTGAACATGAGCAATTTGCTGATAGTAGAGAAGGTCTCGCTATCCAACACTACCAGATCTTTACCGGTCAGCGAAGCTGCGCCACGCAGCGTACTCATCTTTGGCTCGTATTTGCTGTTCAGGTAGGTTTCTGCTGCCAAGTGGAATTCGGCAGCACCTTTGAATGAACTCAACATAGGAACCATTTGTTCCAGATTAGGAATCATCGTGAGCAGTTCGTCAATATCTACATCCAACATATGATAATCCATGCCTAAGTAGAGGTGGTTGCGACGTGGCGAACGGTACATGGCTGTCAGTTGCAATTTAGCAGCACGACATACAAAACCCATTTCGTCCAAAATCAATGTTCCGTCGTTGACGTACAAACCTCCCTTCAGGTCTTTGGCTACCTGATTGAAGATCTCCACCTCACGCATATGAGTCGTTAATGCCAGGTTTACATCGGTTGGAACGAGGAACGGGCCACTCTCTTCTTCAGTGGTCGGCTCTGTGGTTTTTGGCGCCTCTGTAGCAGCCGTGTTGGTCGTTTGTTCTTCTGATCCTTCATCGGCGGTGAACCAGAGAATCAACTGATTGGCATCGCAGTGGTCGCTAACGATGTCCAGTTGGCCCTCCAGAATACCTTCTTTGCGGAACCATTTGTCGATGTTGCGCACTTTACCTTTGAGGTTCAAATCCGAGCGTCCAAGTTCAACTCGCGAATCGGCGATATTCATTTCGCGATTCGAGTAATTGAAATCAATACGAGGGATATTAACTGCCTCAGGCAACATCTCCGGCATATTGAGAACACCGTTCTTCAGTTTGATTTTGAATACCGGATTCCATTTGAGCAAGGCATTCGTGCCATCCTTGTCATAACGTGCACTGGCAGCTAGGTCGATTTCGCCTGTCTGGGCTTTGAGCGCTTCGCCCATCTGAGCTTTCAGTTTCGCTGCTATCAGTTCTGCTTGCAGTTGTGGTGTCGTTTGCTGCTCTGTGTTATACTCGGCATATGCAAACAATTGCGGCGCAGTCACATTCGCAAAAATGGTATCCATTCGAACGACTAGCGGTTGTTCGCTCTGCAAGCCTACCGCGGCATAGATGACAGGATCTTTGCTCAGTACGTTGCCTGCTTCGAGTTGAATTTCCGATTGCTGAAGTGCGGCAGTCAGTTGATCAATCATCTCAAACTCCACTTGCTCGGTACTCAAATCGATTCGTGCCCAGTTGACTTTCGGTTTAGATGGTTTGGCATTCGGAATCTGAATGTGCGCATGCGTTTGCGGCAGTTCAGCTATCATCGAATCCATCTCATAATGAATATCGTTCAGCACCAGGTCAGCATTGATTTTGCCTTTCTCCAAACGCATGTTGGTCAGGTCGTCCAAGCGGATGCGAACTTTAGCATCGCCTTTGGTCTGACCGTTCAGTGTCATTTTCTCAGGCAGGAAATAATCGAAATCAGGCAAGTTGGCATCCAACTTAATGCGCAAATCGAGAAGCATATTATCTAGCAATTCCTCGATTTTGCCATCTGCTGATACAGCGCTCTTTTTCGTCTTTGCAGCCAGGTGATTGACCACTACGTTCGAAAGTTTGGTTTCGTTTAGATTGAGGTCCGCATCAGCATTCAGTTCCATCTCGCGCAGTGTGTAAGGCAGCGGTTTGTATTTGCCTTCGCCATCGGTCAGTTCCAGGTGAGCCGTGATTAGCGGCATTTGTGTTTCGCTGTACGTGCCGCGAACATCAGCGCTCAGTTGCACTTTGCCATCTACGTCCAGATCTTTCAGACTGCTTGTGAATTTCTCGGGCACAAGAGCCAATAGTGGTTTGATCTGCCATTTATCGGTCTCGACCTTGGCATTCACATCAATACTATCGCCTAGTGTTACATCGCCGTTTAGGCACAAGTTGAAATCATTGATAGCCAATCGTGCATTGTCGAACGTGAAATGCATCGAGTCCAAGTTGGCTGCCATGGGTGCAATCAGTTCCAGGTGCAGACTGTCGGCATACGTATCGCCCTTGAGCGCAGCACACACATTCTTCGCATCCAACGTAAGCAACATATCGTCCCAGCTCTCGGCTAACGCACTCAGTTCGGTTTCGCCCAGCGATGCGGTGATGGTATCTTTGTCGTCCACAAAACTGATGTTACGGGCCTCTATACGCAGACCATCTACACGCAATTCATCGAATGGAAGAGAGAATGCGGTGGTATCTTCCTCGGTGGTGTCAGGTGAAGTAATAAAGACATCTGTCAGGTTGGTGGTGCCATCTTGCGCGATATAGAAATTGACGCACGCATCGTCAAGCGTAGCTTCGCCCACGTGCAGATTCTTGTTGCGCAGAAACTCCATCACATCGACGGTCGCAACGACACGCTTTGCAGCTACTACGGTATCGTTCTGACTGCCTGCCTTCGGATTGATAATCAGCAATCCGTCTGCCTGCAGGCCAAAACGCGGGAAAGTAGAGAAGAAGGTTAGGTTGACTTGACCTATCTCGTGCTCAGCGCTGATGAATTTGTCCGCAATCTGGCGGGCAACCGGGGTCAGACGTTCGGGCGTGAAAACAACGTAGCAAGCAACAGAAGCCACGATGACCACTGCCAACACAATGCCTAATAGCGTCCAACCTATAATTTTGAGTGCTTTCATTGTTTCACTACTTTGTCAAAACAGAAACGTCTATTTTGGTTGTCTTTCTCGTAATACTCCAAGCGGTCGTTGGTCAGTATGGAAACGATGTACTCTTTAGGTATTTCCGCTCCGCCATTATCCATCAAGTGGATTTCCTCCAAATCGCCTTTGACTTCCAGTTTGTACTTGAACCAACCGTTTCCGTGTACGAGTGTGGAATCCAAAACCAGTGTCGAGTCCATGGTGAGTGTATCCACTACATAGACCGAATCCACGTTCCACAGTTTGAACAGATCCTCTTCGTAGATATCCTCATCTTCGTTCCACTCGCGACCGTACCAGTACGCAGTTTCGTCGCTGACTTCGTCTGTGAAACGGACATAATGCTCGACGTTAGCTTTGTCCTCGAGCCACAAACCAAGCAGATCGCTCATTCTGTACGTTGGATCCTCCTTCGGTTTACAACCATTCAGCGCTATACCGGCCACCACCAGTATCAGCGCTACTCTAATAGCGTTTTTCATAAGTTATGCTTTTTGTATATTGATTTTCACGTTGTAGCCATCCATCTCCAGTTCTTCACCCTGTACATCTTTGGCGAGCGAAAGCGAGGTGGCGAGCACTTGTCCTGCGATATAATCGCCGCAATGCAAGACTGCGTTGCGAATCTCGTCGCGGTCTTCCAATACAATAGCAATGCGGTCGGTTATCTCCAGTCCGCTCGATTTGCGCAGGTTTTGAATACGATTGATCAATTCGCGCGCCACACCTTCTTCTATCAAGGCGTCGTTCAGTTCGATGTCTAGTGCAATCGTCAGAATGCCATTGTTGCTAACCAGCCATCCTGGCATATCTTCCGTTACGATTTCCACATCCTCCGGAATCAGCGTGTAGTCAACCGTCGACAATGGATACTGTCCTTCGGCTTCCATTTGTGCGATTTGGTCTTGGTTCATCGAGGCAATCTCTGCTGCCACGGCCTTCATCTGCGCTCCGACTTTCTTGCCTAGCACTTTGAATTGCGGTTTAATCTTCTTCACCAAGCGAATCTCGCTTTGCTCAGCGGGAACGATTACCAGTTCCTTCACATTCACTTCACTCTTGATCAGGTCTGCCACGTGAAGCAGCGCCTCTGTGGTCTCTCTGTCGGGAGTCGGAATAACGGCTTTCTGTAGCGGTTGGCGAACGTTCTTCTCGGCGCGTTTGCGCAAACTGAGAATCATACTGGTGGCTTGCTGCGCCAGGAACATTTGGCGTTCCAATTCCTTGTTGATAAGTTTCTCGTCCGCTTTGGGCCATTCGCTCAGATGGACTGTCTCTCCGGTCAAGTCGCGATAGAGACGGTCGGCATAGAACGGCGCGTTAGGAGCCATCAGTTGAGCCACGGTCTTCAGACAAGCATAGAGTGTCTCGTAGGCGGCCTGTTTGTCGGCATCCATCTCGCCGCCCCAGAAACGTTTGCGGTTCAGACGCACATACCAGTTGCTCAGGTCATCCTGTACAAAATCGCTGATGGCTCGTCCGGCTTTGGTGGGTTCGTATGTCTCGTAAGCCTCAGTCACCTCTTTGACGAGAGAATTCAGTTTAGAGAGCACCCAACGGTCGATTTCCGAGAATGCTGCTTTGCCGGTTTTCTCCGGAGACCAACCGTCCACGTTCGCATAAAGCGCGAAGAATCCGTAGGTATTGTATAGTGTTCCGAAGAATTTACGACGTACTTCGTCAACACCATCTTGATCGAATTTCAGGTTCTCCCAAGGGCTGCTATTCGTCAGCATATACCAACGAACGGCATCTGCTCCATAGGTGTCGAGTGCACCAAACGGATCAACGGCATTGCCCAGACGTTTGGACATCTTGTTGCCGTTTTTGTCGAGCACCAGACCATTCGAAATAACATTCTTGTACGCCACCGTTCCTTCTATCATCGTGTGAATAGCGTGTAGTGTGAAGAACCATCCGCGAGTCTGGTCCACTCCTTCGCTGATGAAATCAGCCGTGCGTGGCAGATCGGCGTTCTCAAACGGATAGTGATTCTGTGCATATGGCATCGCACCGCTGTCGAACCAAACATCAATCAGGTCGAGTTCGCGTTTCATCGGCTTGCCGCTAGGCGAAACGAGAATGATATTGTCTACGTACGGACGATGCAGATCAATCACCGAAGGATCGTAGTTGGCTTTGCTGTAATCGCCCACTTTATGTTTCGGCCATGGGTTGGCTTTCATGAAGCCCGCCTTGACCGACTTGTCGATTTCTGCAAACAGTTCGGCTATAGAACCGATACAGATTTCTTCCTGTCCATCTTCGGTGCGCCAGATAGGAAGCGGTGTGCCCCAATAACGGCTACGACTTAGGTTCCAGTCATTCAGGTTCTCCAGCCACTTGCCGAAACGTCCTGTTCCGGTTGATTCGGGTTGCCAGTTGATGGTCTGATTCAGGGCAATCATCTCATCGCGCGCTTGAGTCGAACGGATAAACCAACTGTCCAACGGATAGTAGATAACGGGTTTGTCGGTTCGCCAGCAGTGAGGATAAGTGTGCACATGTTTCTCGCTCTTTACCAGTCGTCCGTCGGCTTTCATCTCAAGGCACAAGTGCAAATCGAGTGTCTCGTCTTTCTCTGTCAGATTTGGGTCGAACGCGTTCTTTACAAACCGTCCTGCATAACGGCTGTATAGTTCGTCATTCACGTTAGCGGCGTACCAGGCCTCATCCAGATCTTCTTTCTTCCAGTATTTTCCGGTGAAATCCACCATCGGACGCGGACCGAAATTCTTGGTTTGCATATATAAACCCGGAACGCCCGCCGCATCACCTACTTTCTTATCGTCCGCACCAAATGTGGGCGCAATATGTACGATACCTGTTCCGTCTTCAGTGGTTACGTAGTCGCCAGGAATCACGCGGAAAGCGCCTTCGCCAGGATTAACCCACGGGAACAGTGGCTCGTATTCCAAACCTACCAGGTCCGTGCCTTTGCCACGCCAAATGATTTTCGGTGTCAACAGATTGCCTTCTGCATCGGTGCCGCACAACTCTTTCTGGTATGCGTTCAGACGTGCCTCGGCGAGAATAATATGGTCGCCCGCAGGAGTCTCTACTTCGACATAGTCAATTTTTGGACCTACACAAAGCGCGGTATTGCTAGGCAAAGTCCAAGGAGTCGTTGTCCAAGCTATGATATAGCGACCGTCTTTCAGGCGGAAACGGGCGGTACAAGTCAGATCTTTCACATCGCGATAGCAACCGGGTTGATTCAACTCGTGCGAACTCAAACCTGTTCCCGCTGCGGGAGAATAGGGCTGAATAGTGTAACCCTTGTAGAGATAACCTTTTTTGTACAACTCTTTGAGCAAGTACCAGAGAGTCTCAATGTACTTGTTATCGTAGGTGATATACGGATTGTCCAGGTCCACCCAGTAACCCATTTGTTTGGTTAGGTTGGTCCATTCTTTGGTATATTTCATCACCTCGCGGCGGCAAGCGGCATTGTATTCGTCCACACTGATTTTCTTGCCGATATCTTCTTTGGTGATGCCGAGCATTTTCTCTACGCCCAGTTCTACGGGCAGTCCATGCGTATCCCATCCGGCCTTACGACGTACCTGATACCCTTGCATCGTCTTAAATCGGCAGAACGTATCCTTTATCGTTCGTGCCATTACGTGGTGAATACCTGGCATGCCATTGGCCGAAGGAGGACCTTCAAAAAACAGGAATTGCGGATGGCCCTCACGGGTGCTCACACTCTTTTCAAATAGGTTTTCTTGCTCCCATTGCGCTAGCACTTCACGGCTCAGTTGAGGGAGATTGAGTTGTTTGTATTCGTTGAATTTTTTCATATACCTTTGTTATGCACACATATTTTGCGCTGCAAAATTACAACAAAAATTGCATATATGCAAATTTTTGGCATGTTTTTTTCTGCTTGTTTAAAAATGCACATACAAAAAACTGAGCGCAGGCCTTTTATTTCCTGCGCTCAGAAGAGGTTTTTGGTCGATTTATTACCGAGACGTTCTCGAGACAATATCGTGGAGAAGCCAATTGACTTTT
>DBVU01000061.1 GCA_002308195.1 Bacteroidales bacterium UBA1256 | reverse complement strand
GCTTACCGCGATCGTAAGAACAAAAAACGCACTTTCCGTGCTCTCTGGATTCAGCGTGTGAACGCTGCTGCTCGCCTCGAAGGCATGAGCTACAGCCAATTCATGGGTCAACTCAAGAAAGCAGGAATCGTTATCAACCGCAAAGTGCTTGCCGACCTCGCTATGAACCAGCCTGCTGCGTTCAAAGCAATCGTCGAGAAAGCAAAGAAAGCGAAATAAATCGCTCGGTTTAGATTCTTACAAAACTTAAAGAGCCCGCTATTAAGCGAGCTCTTTTTGTATCTGTTCTATTAGTTGTTTGCTAGCGGGAACAAGCGGCAAGCGCAGATAATTCTGAATAATACCTTTTTGCGCCAGAACAGCTTTAATACCCACCGGATTTCCTTCGGCAAAGAGTAGGCGAATCATTTCTGCATACTTCGCTTGCTTAGCTTGGTCCTTTCTATGAACGATATCGTAGAAATCTTCCGGGAAAGCATTTGAGGCTACAGAAATCAGTCCGGCTCCTCCGGCTTGCATTACTTCGCAGGCGATACCGTCGTCTCCTGAAATGACCAACAATTTGCCTTTTGCCAAATCAATCAAATGTTTGATTTGCTCGAGGTTGCCACTGGCTTCTTTGATTCCGCAGATCTTCTCGGGCTGCGCTTCGTAGATACGGATGACTGTTTCCGGCAATAGGTTCACGCCCGTGCGCCCGGGAACATTATATAATACGACCGGAATCGGACTTGCCTCGGCTATCGCACAGAAATGTTGGAATAGTCCTTCTTGGTTTGGCTTGTTGTAGTATGGACAGACGCTCAGTATGGCGGCATAATCGCGTTTCAGTTCATCGCGCATAGCTTGCAATTCTGCACAGACAACTTTGGTGTTGTTGCCTCCGACGCCTAGTACCAAAGGCAAACGGCCGTGGACATAATCAACAATATATCTGCGCACCTGTTGCTTTTCTTCACTGCTCATAGTGGCCGCTTCGCCGGTTGTGCCTAGTACAACAATATAATCTACATGACCGGTCAACTGGGTGTCCAGTAGACGGTCAAGCGACTCGTAATCAACCGATTGGTCAGCCTTGAAGGGCGTAATAAGCGCGGTGCCTAATCCTTTAATCATTGCTTTTGATGGCTGTTAGATAGTTGATAAATTGTGTGTAGAGCCAACCTGTTTCCGGTGCCGCTTGCGTGGCATCCAAATCGGGAGGGGAGATCAGTAGGTCGTGTATGCCTTCGCCTAAGTTCAGCCCCACTTTGCAATTGGCTTTGGCATACAGTGCCAAATAGCGCAGCGACAAGCAAGGTTGCGTAGTCAGGTCAAGCAAAACATCGTATTGCTCTTTGCATAAATCGTCTAGGACAGATTGCTGCGGTTTGCCCCAAATGGTGTAATCATTCAGTCCCAGAATACGGCTCTGCGGCAGGATGAGCGAAGTGATCTCTTTTTTCGGCACAAAGCCCCAAAGCGTTGTGTCCATTTGACGGCGGAGCAGATCTTGGCGAATGGCCTTGACGGCATCGTTACGTTCCAGTACATCGCTGCGGTATAGCACCAACACTTTCAGTGGGCGCTCAAAATGCGGGAAACGCGGTTCACGCACCGGTTGTTTCCGCACGCAGCGGTTAAATATTCGTTCTTTCAGACTCATTTCTAATCCTATTTATGCTTCGCTTTCTATCATCCGCAGAAACTCCTCTTCGCTCACCAATGCAACGCCCAGTTCTTCAGCTTTTTTTCGTTTCTCCGGACCCATATTGTCTCCTGCCAAGATGAAACTGGTTTTCTTGCTGACAGAACCGCTGTTCTTGCCTCCGTGCGATTCAATCATCGCTTTGTATTCATCGCGACTGTGCTGAGCAAACGTGCCGGAAATGACAATGGATTTGCCTTCCAGCAGACTGGATACAGGTGCGCTGAGATGCAGTTCTTCTTCGCTCAACTGCATCTGTAGCCCCGCTTCACGCAGGCGTTCCAATATCTCCAGATTGCGAATGTCGTTGAAGTAGGCAATAATATTGTCCGCAATCTGCGGTCCAACATCTTCTATGTCGCACAACTGTTCGTGTGTTGCCCATTGCAGGCTGTCGATGCTAGTGAAGCGTTTGGCTATTTTCTTTGCTGTTGTTTCTCCCACCATACGAATGCCCAAGGCAAACAGCACACGCGGCCATGCTACGCTTTTCGATGCCTCAATACCCGCTAACATGTTCTGTGCAGACTTTTCTCCGAGCCGTTCTTGAGAAGCGATATCTTCGGCTTTGAGATCATAGATATCAGCGATATTGTGTAGCAATCCTTGACGATAGAGTAGGTCAATCGTTTCTTCGCCCAGACCATCGATATTCATGGCCTTACGACTGACGAAGTGCTCGATTTTTCCTTTCTGCTGCGGTGGACAACCTGTCTCGTTCGGACAGCGCCAAGCCGCTTCGCCTTCGACGCGCACCAGTTCTGCTCCACATTCCGGACAACGGGTTGGGAAACCACTGAATTCCAAGCCATCGGCACTGGATTCGCGCTCTGCGCGTCCCGTGATCTTCGGGATGATCTCTCCGCCTTTTTCTACCCATACTTGGTCTCCCGGACGAATATCCAGTTGACGTATGAAATCTTCGTTGTGCAGCGTAGCGCGTTGAACGATAGTACCACTCAGTTGTACAGGCTCCAGATTGGCCACAGGCGTTACTACACCTGTTCTGCCAACTTGATAAGTTATTTCTCGTAGCAGCGTCAGTTGTTTTTCTGCAGGGAATTTGTAGGCAATAGCCCATCGTGGTGTTTTGGCGGTGAATCCCAATTCAGCCTGTTGCGCCAGATTATTCACTTTCAGTACAATGCCATCGGTGGCGACGGGCAGATTCTTACGCTCTGTGTCCCAATAGGCGATGTACGCCATCACTTCGTCCACGTTCTTGCAAATCCGTATGGCATCGCTGATTTGGAATCCCCATCGCTTGGCAGCCATCAGCCTTTCGTAGTGCGTATCAGCAGGCAGATCTTCGCCCAACATATAGTACAAATACGCATCCAATCCTCGGCGCGCTACTTCACGCGGGTCTTGCAGTTTCAGTGTGCCACTGGCCGCATTGCGCGGATTGGCAAACAGCGGTTCTTCTTGCTCCTCGCGCTCTTTGTTCAGCGCTTCGAATCGTTCCCACGGCAGCAGTACTTCGCCTCGCATCTCAAATTGTGCAGGCGCACCTTCTACCTTCCACGGAATCGATTTGATGGTTTTGATATTGTCCAGTACGTTATCTCCCTGCTGTCCGTCTCCGCGCGTTAGCGCTTTGACCAGTTGTCCGTTTTCGTACCAAAGACTGATGCTTAGGCCGTCGTATTTCAGTTCGCAAACGATCTCTACGCCTGCAGGCAGTTTGCGTACCCAATCCTCGATTTCCTCTCGTGAATAACTGTTGGCCAGCGAGAGCATCGGATACCGGTGTTTGACTTGTTCAAAGCCTTTTTTGCCCAAATCGGAACCCACGTGTTGTGTAGGCGATTTTGGGTCGAACATATCGGGGTAGAGCGCTTCCAGTTCTTGCAGGCGATGCATTTTGATGTCAAACTCTTGGTCGGACATCGTAGGTTGGTTGAGCACGTAGTACTTGTAGTTTTGCTCTTCCAACTCTTTGCGCAACGCACGCAGTTCTTCGCGCTCAGGGCTTTCTATTTCGCTGAAAAGATCCATCCTATGGAACTATCATTTTTCGTTGGTAGACTTGGCCGTCAAAGTAGACATATACTACGTATACTCCCGCATTTTGCGGCAATTCGGTCTCGTAGAAGACAGACAGAATCTCTTTGCGCTCCAGTAGCAGGCCACTGACGGTATAGATGGCGTAATAGCTGTTCTCTCCGTCTTTGTGCGCATTCTTGATAATCAGTCGATTGCTTTCCCCGCTGATGATATCTGACGAATTGAGTTGCGGCGTGGGATCATAGACGATAGAACCGTCCAGTTTCAGGCCCACCAGGACGGGATCGTGGTCCGAGCAGCGGAACATCGTCTCGTCGTCGGATTTATCGTAGGTATAACGATCGTCCTCGTCCGAATTGATATGGAAAGCCGCCATGCCCGTTACCTGCGGATAGAGCGTCTCGTTGCAAATAGCATGGTCGATATAACTGGCCAAGCGGCTGTACATATAACTGTAACTACTGTCAGCGTGGAAGGCGCGGTGCAGATCAATCATACCTCGGTCGGTGAAGACGAAGATAGGTTCAGTCTTGGCGTAGCAGTTCAAATCGCCCATAAAGAGCACATCGTTATCTTTGATTTCCGGATTTTGGCGGTAGGAACTCTTGTAGAAATCCAACACGGCACGTGCTTCGTTCACACGGCGGTATTCATCGCCCGTATTCATCGATTTGAAGTGGTTGATCGAATAGATGAATTTCTCTCCGGTTTCAATCTCGCGGAAACAAATCATCTTCTTTCGGTTGGGTAGCTCGGTGCTAATCTCGCACGGTGTACCTATTGGTTCCACCTTGTTGGCATCGTATACGAAATCGGATTTCTGACTGCTGCCGGAACTGGCATCATGGAAATATTTATAGTTGCGGCCAGGCAGATTGGAGTTTAGGTCGCTCACGATCTCGCCTATCGCTTCGTCGCCCTGTTCCAGTTCGACAAGTCCATAGATATCGGCATTGATTCGCTTGAGCGCTTTGCTGATTTTGGCTCGCTGTGCCTGGCGTTCGGAATTGGTTCTGGCGCCCATCGAATTCAGCGTCATGAAGTAGTTCTCCAGGTTGAATCCGCAAACCAGCAATCGGTAATCCCCTAGGTCGGGAATACCTGCTTCCAGGTCCGCACGTTTGTTGCCGCGCCATTCGCCGCTAATCCATGTCAGATTGTTGATGTCATTCACTTTGGCCTTCAGGTTGTACACTTTCTCTCCGCACCGGTAAGGATTGTCGTACGAGCGAGAAGGAACACCGCTCAGGCTGATAGAGCAGCCATTGGCACGAATGGCCTGATTGTATTCGGCCGAACCCGCCACGCCCTGGTTGTTCGGCTGGAAGTGGCGCCACGGCGCTACGACCAGCGTGCCACTGGTATTGACGCAGATATACAGCGGCGAGTCGAAAATGACCGTTTGACCTACATAGTCGCTCAGTTCCTGGGTGGACCAGGTTTTTGGATTGGCGATAGTGATATGTACGTCAGCCCAGCTTACGCAAGCGCAGAATAGGCATAAAACGAGCAAAAGGCGTTTGTTCATGACCGATTTGTGTTACAAATGTGCGGCAAAGGTACGAAAAAATTTGCATATGTGCAAAAAAAAGTGTAACTTTGCACTCGATTTTGAAAAAATAGTATTAACCGACCATGACTTTTTCGGAATTTTTGGACAAAATCAAGTTGCGCTCGTGGGGAAAGTACGTGATTACTTTGCTCGTATTTCTGGTTGTCTATCTGTTTATCGGCGACCAGAGTATGATCCATTTCGTCCGTCGTGGTCGCGAGATTCGTCATCTGGAGCAGCAGCGCGATATGTACCGTGCGGGCATAGAAGCTACGCAGGCAGAGATAGAGATGCTGAATGATCCGGATAGCCTGGAGCGCTTTGCGCGCGAACAATACTTTATGCACGAGAAAGACGAAGATATCTATCTGGTGGAGGAGAAACAATGAGAAAATCTACTATTATACTGATTGTCGGACTGGTGATTTTGGCGACAGGTGCAGTAATGAGTATCTGCAAGATAGAGCCGTATGCCGATTATGTGCTGGTAGCCGGTGCTGTCGTAGTGATAGCCCGTGGTTTTGTCCGTACGCACGAGGCTCCCAAACCGACCGACGAAACGAAGCCTGAGGATGCAGGACAAACTGAGGACTGAACATATTATTTTAGGCGTTGACCCGGGCACTCTTTTTATGGGTTACGCCGTGCTGAAAACGATAGGCCAACAGGTTGAAATTCTGGAGTTTGGCGTTCAGGATGTGCATAAACTGGAAGGCCAGTATCCGCGTTTGCAGCAAGAGTTCTTTTTTCTGCAAAATCTGATAGAAAAATACCATCCTTCTTGCTTGAGTATTGAGACGCAGTTTGTGGACAAAAACCCGCAAACGATGATCAAGATTGTGCATGCTCAGGGAGTGGCTATCGCGGCTGCGCTGAGCAAGGATGTGCCAGTCTACGAATATTCTCCGATGAAGATCAAAATGGCTATTACCGGCAATGGTCACAGCACGAAGCAACAAGTGGCAGCCATGCTGCAGCGTTTTTTGCATATACCTGACGAGCAGATGCCCAAGAAACTGGATGCCACCGATGCGTTGGCCATAGCTTATTGCCACTTCTTGCAACTGGGTTTGCCCGTATCGTCAGGCGGCGCAAAGGACTGGAAAACTTACGCACAGCGTAAAGGTTTGACCGACAAGAATCTGACAGGTCCGAATGCACAACTTCTGGCCGCCCTGCAATCTGTCAAGAAAAAGAAGTAATTCAAAATCACGCGATAATATACAAAGTATATTATATGGTGGTGTGGGATACGTGATTGTCTCGTATCTGTCAGGTGAATGGAAGGGTAAAAATAGATTTTTTTTGTAAAAAATCTCCCAACTTCTTGCTTGTTCGATTTTTTTTTTGTATTTTTGCACCCGAAAAAATGAAATGTTCGGCAACGATCGTTCAACACTTTTTATAAAAAATATATTATGGCTTACAAAATTTCAACCGATTGTATCGCATGTGGTACGTGTATTGACGAGTGTCCGCTAGGCGCAATCAAGGAGGGTGAACACTACTCGATTGATCCTGAACTCTGTGCAGAGTGCGGCACATGTGCAGATGTATGTCCGAGTGGCGCTATCAGTCTCTGATAGGCGCTTGAGGCGACCTAAGAGGGACTACCGCGCGTAGTCCCTCGCTTTTCGGTTGCAGCCATCATTACCAAACATTAACCTACGAACCGATGAAAAAAGACGAAGAAGCTAATGAGAAAGAAGTCTCCATGTTAGACGCATTTATCAGGATCCATGATTACTTGGTATCCCACTCGTCGATGCCTATCCGTCGCAAACTGCTGGACGAGATCAACTGGGACGACCGTCTGATAGCTATCAAAGGCGGGCGTGGAGTAGGAAAGACTGATTTTCTGCTGACGAGTGCCAAAGAGATTGAGGAGAAAAAGAAGAACCAACAGGAAGAGTACGTACCCGACGGTCGCAGACGTAGGCGTCAGAACCCAAATGCCCGTCCGTGTCTGTATGTCAATCTAAATGACTTCTTCTTTACCCAGCATTCGCTAATAGAATTGGCGGCAGAGTTTGTGAGCAACGGTGGTGAGTATCTGTTTATTGACCAGATATTCAAGTATCCGGACTGGGCTCACGAATTGCGCAGATGCTATAGCAAGTTTAAATCGCTACACATCATTTTCTGCGCTACACCGGTATTGGCTATTGAGGAAGAGAACCGTGATATTGGCGACATAGTGAAGACGTACAACTTGCGTGGATTCTCGTTCCGCGAGTATCTGAATATCCAGACCGGCTTGCATTTCCATTCCTATACATTGGAGGAGATCCTGCAGCACCACGCTTCCATCTCGCGTGAGATTTGCGAGCGTGTGCGTCCGTTGGATTATTTCCAGAGTTATCTGCGTCACGGCTATTATCCCAGTTATCTGGAGAGCAACGATTTTGATGTAGAGTTGCTGAAGACGATGAATACGCAGCTGGAGGTGGACGTGCTGATGAACAAGCAGATAGATGTGGCATGCCTGCACAAACTGCGCAAACTGCTCTATATACTGATGTGCGAGACGCCGTGTGCGCTGAATGTCAGCAGTATCTCGGAGGATATCGGACTGAGTCGTGCTACTACGATGAACTATATCAAGTATCTGAAGGATTCGCGTCTGATCAACCTGTTGTATCTAGAGCATAAGAATTTCCCGATGAAGCCGTCGAAGGTATATATGCACAATACCAACTTGGCCTATATGAATTTCATGCGTGAGCAAAATCCTATGGACCTGTATGAGACCTGCTTCTATGCTTCGATTCACGGTTCACACAAGGTGAACGCTACCGAGCGCAATGCGATGTTCGTCATAGACAACAAGTACTATTTCGATGTTCGTGAGCGTGCTCCGCAACGCGATACTATTCGTCCGACAGCGGTAGGCGAGCTGGAAACCGGACGCGGTAACCTGATACCGTTGTGGCTGCTGGGATTCCTCTATTAATCCGGACTACAGAACAAACAACACTATACAAAAAAGACAATAACAACAATGGCAAAAGAGAAAAAA
>DBVU01000001.1:1591-2612 GCA_002308195.1 Bacteroidales bacterium UBA1256 | reverse complement strand
GCCAATAACGTTCGCGGCGAGGAGCGCGTGATTTCTACCAAAGACTCGAAAGTGACCGTTTGCGTCATCCCAACCGATGAAGAACTGATGATTGCCAGCGATACGCAAGCGCTTGTATAACTTCTCCTCTTTTTACCACCGAAAAACACACACAAGCAATCATGACGAAACCCATCATTTATCAACTGATTCCGCGACTGTTCGCCAATTTCAATGAAACGCGTAAGCGTAATGGCACGATAGAGGAGAACGGTTGCGGTAAGTTTGCTGATATCAATGAGCGAGCACTCAAGTCTATTGTGGACTTGGGTGCCACTCATGTTTGGTATACCGGTGTTATTCGCCATGCTACGGCACAACGCAATAACCCCGCTATCACCAAAGGGCAAGCTGGTTCACCATATGCCATCACCGATTATTATGATGTGCACCCCGATTTAGCAAAAAACGAAGAGAAACGGATGGCGGAATTTGAGGCATTGGTCAAACGGACACATAAAGCCGGACTGGGCGTTATTCTAGATTTTGTTCCTAACCATGTCAGCCGCGAATACAAGAGTTTGTGCAAACCCAAAGACGTGATTGACTTAGGCGAAAATGACCATCCGGAGTGGGCTTTCTCGCCGCTCAATAACTTCTATTATCTTCCCGGAGAGCGCTTCTCTATGGACCGAGATCTGTTAGGCTACGAAGAATATCCAGCCAAAGTAACCGGAAATGATTGTTTCAGAAGTCATCCGAACGAGAATGACTGGTACGAAACAGTCAAACTGAATTACGGAGTATTCTACCAGGGTGGCGGAGAAAAACAATTCGACCCCATTCCTGACACGTGGAAGAAGATGTTGGATATCCTACTATTTTGGGTAGGGAAGAATATCGATGGAGTACGGGTAGATATGGCAGAGATGGTACCCGTGGAATTCTTCCAATGGGCCATTGCACGAGTTAGAAAAAAATATCCGAAAGTTCTCTTTATCGGCGAATGCTACGACCCCTCTCGCTACGATGAATATCTGCG
>DBVU01000001.1:0-1569 GCA_002308195.1 Bacteroidales bacterium UBA1256 | reverse complement strand
CGATTATCTACGCGGTGTGACCAGTAAAGGTTGGCCGGCAGAAGGAATCACGCAACAATGGATGCAGCATAGCAACGGTAGGCTGAATCATATGCTCTATTTCTTGGAGAATCATGACGAACAGCGAATAGCCAGTGGCTTCTTCTGCGGAAATGGTGCGTGTGCCGAGCCCGCGATGATCGTGGCCGCCACTCTCAATCAATGTCCGGTGATGATTTATTCAGGTCAAGAGTTAGGAGAGAAGGGCATGGATCTGGAAGGTTTCTCCGGTATGGACGGTCGCACCAGTATTTTTGACTACTGGGGAGTGAAGAGCCTCCAGGCATGGTCGAACAAAGGCAAATACGATGGCGCACATCTGAACGAAGATCAACGAGAACTGCGCGCTTTTTATCAGAAACTACTGACGATAGCTCGCGACAACAAGGCCATTCAGAAAGGGCAGATGTACGACATCACTTATGCGCAAGGAGAAGGATTTGACAAACATGAGCAGTTTGCGTTTTTACGGCACATAGGGCACGAAACATTACTGATTGTGGTCAATTTCCGCGACCGTGAGCAACAGATACCCGTTCGCATTCCTAATGACGCGTTTGTCTATCTCGATATGGAAGAGAAATCCAAAGCCACGGCTACCGATCTGCTGCGCGGAAGCAAGCAATCCGTGCAATTCGTAGCAGACAAGCCGATTACACTCACTCTGAATGCGTGGAGGGGAATGATACTACGCATCAAATAAGACATAGCAATGTGGGATTATTGCAAAGATATTCTTAGACTAGTTCGTTGGAACAACCTCCTCTTTTTGGGAGTACTGGTGTATGTGATGGAGAAATGGGTAGCCGTACCTATTTTAAACCAAATGGCTTTTGGCGAACAGTTAGCATGGTATATCACTATGCTTATTGCACTGGCTACCATCTTGATTGCTGCGGGAGGTTATGTGATCAACGACTACTTTGATATCAAGATTGATCGCATCAATCGTCCGGACCAGGTGATTGTGACTCGCAGCATCAGCAAACCGACTGCCATGCGTATGAGTATTGCGCTGAGCGGCACAGGTGCCGTCTGCGGATTAGCCGCAGCATGGTTTTTGAGAAGCATCACATTCGGAACGCTCTTTGTGATTATCCCCGGACTGTTGTGGTTCTACTCCAGTAGTTACAAACGGCTGTTTATGATTGGCAATCTCATCATTGCCTTGCTTGCCGGACTGACTCCGCTGATCGTTGCGATGGCTAATGTTGCACAACTACAGTTGCTCTATGCAGATATTCTGCCTTATACCCGATTGGAGCATGATTTATACGCATGGTTGGGCGGTTTCGGGGCATTTGCCTTTATGCTGACTTGGATTAGAGAGATTGTAAAAGATCTGCAAGACCAAATGGGTGATCGCGAACTGGAATGTCACTCTATGCCTGTCGTCTGGGGAGAACTATGGACAAAGGTTTTTATAACTCTGCTCATCGTTCTGACTCTTGCAATGCTCGGATGGTTATGGTGGGGTGTTCTTCCGTTCCCGCATGTATGGAACAGCCTCAGCACGCGATATATAGCATT
>DBVU01000019.1:2760-3002 GCA_002308195.1 Bacteroidales bacterium UBA1256 | reverse complement strand
TCCGGACGGCCGAGAATACGATCGACGGTCTTAATCACAGTGCGGATAATATCTATATTCTTCCACTCGTTGAAACCGCCTATATTGTAAGTCTCCGCCACTTTGCCTTTGTGGAAAATCAGGTCTATCGCACGTGCATGGTCTTCCACGAAAAGCCAGTCGCGTACATTCTCGCCTTTACCATACACAGGCAGCGGTTTGCGATGACGTATATTGTTGATAAACAGCGGAATCAGTTTCTC
>DBVU01000019.1:0-2744 GCA_002308195.1 Bacteroidales bacterium UBA1256 | reverse complement strand
GTCGGCATGCCGTAGGTGTCATGAAAAGCGCGAACAAAATGGTCAGACGAAGCCTTGCTGGCCGAGTAGGGCGAATGAGGATTGTATTTCGTTGTCTCGTAGAAGAAATCTTCGCCGTAAGCCAGATGGTGCTCACCGCTCGACGCTTTGGTAGTGAAGGGCGGTTCTACGCCTTCCGGTTTGGTCATTTCCAGCGCACCGTATACTTCGTCAGTCGAAATATGATAGAATCGCTTGCCCTCAAATTTCTCGGGTAGACTTTCCCAGTAGAGTTTTGCGGCTTGCAGCATCGAGAGTGTGCCCATCACGTTGGTGCGAGCAAAAGTGAACGGATCTTTGATACTGCGATCTACGTGACTCTCTGCTGCCAGGTGAATTACGCCCGTTACCTTCTCCTCTTGCATCAAGGCAAATATGGTATCAAAATCGCAGATGTCTGCACGAACAAAGCGATAATTGGGTTTGTTCTCAATGTCTTTCAGGTTAGCCAGATTGCCGGCATAAGTCAGTTTGTCCACGTTGATGATCCGATAATCCGGATACTTGTTGACAAACAGGCGCACAACGTGGCTTCCAATAAATCCGGCTCCGCCGGTGATGATGATAGATTTCATATATATGATTTGTTAGTATTCTGTTTATAGTACGTACCTCACTTGTTTGAAGTGATAAGTTCGTTGGCAGTTGGCTTCGTCGGCCAGCACTATTTCTCCTTGCGGCGTTATATCGGCTATGCGTGCCATAAACTGGCCTTCCGCATTTTGATCAGCATTCATAGTGGGCGTTGTGCTGACTGTGCGTTCTACAAACGGCCAAAATCCCGTACGACGATACAGATGCTGCTTGTACTCCGCCCATATCTGTTCGCGTGGCTCGCGCAATACATTATTTATTAACGCGCGCGTATAGGCGTTGGCTAGTTCTTCCGGATCATATTCGACACCCGTTATCTGCTTCAGCGAAATCGGATTCGGAGCATCGCTTTGCCACTCCGTTTGATTCACATTCAGTCCTATTCCTCCGATAGACCATACCAGCCGATTCCCCTCTATCGCATTTTCCACCAGAATACCTGCCAGTTTCCGATCGCCGTAGTACAGGTCGTTCGGCCATTTGATGGTGAGATGTTCTCGATATTGTCTCGGTAGTATCTCGTGCACAACTCGATAAAGTGCCACACTTATCGCAACAGAAATATCGAATTGGTTTTCCGGTTTTACTCCCGTCTCGCGCAGCAGTACGGAGAACAGCAGATTTCGGTCCGGTTCGCTTTCCCATCCGTTTCCGGCTTGGCCTCTTCCGGCCGTTTGATAACCTGCGCGAAGCATAAATTCATCCTGCGGCCATTCGCCTCGCGTCAACATCTCGCGGAGCAAGGTATTCGTACTATGGGTTTGCCGGATATACATCGAGTAGATATTCTTGTATCACGTTCTGTATACTCTTTGCTTTGCCCGGCGCACTATTGACCAAGATGGCAAATATCCACTGATTGCCGTTGGGTAGATCGATATAACCGGCAAAATTCTTGGTTCCGGATATGGTGCCGCTCTTTGCATGTATCTTACCTTCCAATACAGTTCCCGGCCCGAGATTCTTGAGCGTACCGTTCACGCCGCTAACCGGCAACGAGGCTACAAATGCATCCGCATTTTTGCTGCGCAACATATAGGTCAGCAACTGGACAAAAGTCTTCGCGCTAACCGCATCCTGCGGCGCCAATCCGCAACCGTCTTTGATAATGGCCGAACCTATGTCGATGCCTCTGCGACGCCAGAAATCGCGCAGGAAATCCTGACTCGCGCGAATCGTGCCGGGCAAACCGTAGCGAGTTCCCATATAGCGAAAGATAGCCTCCGCATACAGGTTATTGCTGTTGATATTGGTTTCTTTGACCAGTTCGCGCAGAGGTTCCGACCGATGCGTATAGATCACGGTGCGCGGCGGAGTCAGCGGATTATAATCCGCTTCGTATGTAGCATCGCGACCCACCGCCACGCCGGCGTCACGCAGACGTTGCGTCAGGTGTTGCGCCAGTAGCAGACCGGGATTAGGCAGGTCGCCCTTCACGCCAAACGTACCTAGATTGCTAGGAACCGAACCACTGAGATAACGCTCGCGGCTATAGGGCATTCCGCTGACAAAGGCACCATCGTGCGTGATCTTGGTGCAACGTATGCGGTTGATGAAGTATAGTCCTTCCACTTTCGGCTCCGTACTGATGACCGTTGCAGCCGATCCCACTTCGCCACTCTTCAGCACGATATTCATCGTGTTGCCGTAATAGTTGATGCCGAAGATGCCCGGCGCATAGTAATTGCCGGCATCCTCGCAGAGCCAACCCGGATTCTGCGCATCGCCATCCAGCGTCGTCATGTCAGCCACTACGGCACCTTCGATACGTTTGATGCCGGCGGCACGAATGGCACGCACCCAGGCATCCAGAAAACCCGTCTTGCCTTTCCATCCCAGCGATGGATCACAATTGCCGTGTATATACAAATCGCCTTGCAGCACGCCGTTCTCCAGCGGACAACTGTATTCCAGCGTGGTCGGGAAACGAAAATCCGCCCCCAGTATCTCCAGCGCCGCAGCCGTCGTCAGCAGTTTCATCACGCTGGCGGGCGGCACCACATGATCCGGACGGTAGCTGTCTATCGTTTTTCCGGTTTTGGCATCCACTATCAGTACCGACATATTCGACTGGCCCGTAATAGGATGACTCGTCAGAAACGATGCAGCCA
>DBVU01000026.1:19301-20158 GCA_002308195.1 Bacteroidales bacterium UBA1256 | reverse complement strand
ATGGTCTCACGATAAGGAATCTTCGGTTCGAGGAACTCGACCATCATCTTATCGTTGTTCTCGAGGCGCCATTTGAGCGTGCGGAGGTGGAACTCACCTTGTCCGCTGACGATCATCTGGCGAAGTTCTTTGGATTGCTCAACGATCCAAGTCGGATCTTCCTCGTGCATACGGGTAAGCAGTGCAGCCAGTTTCTCGGCATCGCTTTCGGTAACAGGCTTGATAGCGCGGCGATAGCGAGGTTGCGGATACTGGATGGGTGCGTATTGCAGGTCACAGCCCTTGGTATTCAAGGTGTTGCCCGTACGGGTGTCTTTCAGTTTAACGGTAGCACCGATATCCCCTGCGGCCAGTTCGTCAACCGGTACGCGAATAGAACCTGCTACGCTATAGAGTTGCGAGATACGCTCTTTCGAGCCACGCTCCATATTCTCCAGGTCGTCGCCATTGTGAACGGTACCTTGCATTACGCGGAAATAGTTGACCTCACCGATGTGCGGCTCAACCGAAGTCTTGAAGACATAGAGGCTGGTCGGCGCTTTTGCATCGGGGCTTACCTTCTTGCCATCAACGGTTGGATAGCTGAACTGAGCGGGCGATGGAGCCATATTGTTGAGGAAGTCCATGAGACGACGAATGCCCATGTCCTTGAGACCGGAGCAACAGAGAACGGGGTACATGGAGCCATCGGCGTAAACGCCCTTGAGTCCTTGCATGATCTCTTCGTCGGTCAGACCTTCGCCCAAGAATTTGTCGAGCAGAGTCTCGTCAGCCTCGGCAGCTTCTTCAGCCAAAGCAGCGCGCATTTCCTCTACGCGGTCAGCATATTCAGCAGGGATATCTTTGAGTTCTGGAGT
>DBVU01000026.1:18546-19229 GCA_002308195.1 Bacteroidales bacterium UBA1256 | reverse complement strand
GGGAACTGGATGAGCGTACATTTGTTACCGAAGTTTTCCTTGAGTTGGTTGAAAGTGCGCTCGAAATCGGCACCCTCGTGGTCGCATTTGTTGATCACGAAAGCCAATGGCTTTTTAGCGTTCTCTACGAGACGGAAATTGTTCTGAGTACCTACTTCTACGCCGCCATTAGCGCTGAGGACAACGAGAGCCGAACCGCACATCTGTAGTGCAGCAACGGTACCTCCGCAGAAGTCGTCAGAACCCGCACAATCGATGATGTTGAGTTTCTTGTTCTCAAATTCGATGTTGCAGACCGTGGAGAAAACGGAATAGCCGTACTCTTTTTCTACAGGGAAATAGTCGCACACGGTTGATTGCGCTTCAATCGAGCCGCGGCGTTTAATCACCCCGCTTTCGAACAACATAGACTCCATGAGAGTCGTCTTGCCAGATCCCGAACCGCCTAGCATGGCGACGTTCTTGATCTCATTTGCTTGAAAAACTTTTGCCATAAGAAAATTATTTAAGGTTATTTTTTGTTTGCGTGTGTCAAAGCGGCTGCAAAGGTACAACAAAAAATTCACATACGCAAATGCGCATGCGTTTTTTTTATATTTTTTGTCAAAATGGTGGAATTTATGTGCGAAACGAGGAGGCGAGGATGTGCAGATTGGCAGGTGATTGTCTCGATTATATCGCAC
>DBVU01000026.1:6012-18493 GCA_002308195.1 Bacteroidales bacterium UBA1256 | reverse complement strand
ACGCACTTATAACGCACTAAATTTTGGGTGCTCGCTTGAACGTATTATATACATAGTATATAATACTAGAGAGATGGGTAGAAAAGTGAAAAAAAGTAGTGCCAGATTTGCATATGTCAAAAAAAAGTTGTAATTTTGCACCGCAAAATTGGTCCGATGGACAACAGATGGCAAAAGATAACGGGAAAATAGAGATTTTGGGTGCTCGGGTGCATAACCTGAAGAATATCAGCGTGAGTATGCCTCGCAAGAAACTGGTGGTGATAACCGGTTTGAGCGGCAGTGGCAAGTCCTCGCTAGCCTTTGATACGATTTTTGCCGAAGGACAGAGACGCTATATGGATACGTTCTCGTCGTATGCGCGTGGCTTTATCGGCCAGATGCAACGGCCAGATGTAGATAAAATCAGCGGTCTGAGTCCGGTTATCTCCATTGACCAGAAGACCACCAGTCGCAATCCACGTTCGACAGTAGGTACGGTGACCGAAGTGTACGATTTTCTCCGTTTGCTGTTTGCCAGAGCGGGCGAGGCTTATTCGTACCTGAGTGGCGAGAAAATGGTGCATTATACCGACGATCAAATCATAGATTTGTTGGTTCGCGACTATGCGGGCAAGAAAATTCTGCTGTTGGCACCGATGGTAAGCGGCCGAAAAGGTCACTACAAAGAGCTGTTTGAGACCATACGTAAAAAAGGATTTATGTATGTGCGTGTGGATGGCGAAGTGCAAGAAGTGGTGGCGGGCATGAAAGTGGACCGCTACAAAACGCACACTATCGAAGTGGTGGTAGACAGATTAAAGGTTAGGGGCGAAGGGCTAGAGGAAGATTTGCGTCGATTGCGTCAATCGGTGGACAAAGCGATGACTCAGGGAAACGGCATTATGATGGTCGCCGAAGGCGATAAGATACGTTTCTTAAGTCGCAATCTGATGTGCCCTGTCACGGGTCTCAGCTATGCTGAGCCTGCACCGCATACGTTCTCTTTTAACAGTCCATCCGGTTGGTGCCCGTGCTGCAAAGGATTGGGAAAGGTGAAAGGCGAAGGGTTAGAGGCTAGAGGCGAGGAGTTTGATGAAGCGATGCAAGCGGATGACTGGTTCACTCAGTTGCAACAGATGGCCGAGACCGATGAGGAAGATGAGAAAGAAGAGTGGGTGGAATGCCCCGAATGTCACGGCAAACGGTTGAGCAAAGAGGCACTGAGTTATCGCATCGACCAATACAATATTTCCGACTTGGCGTCTATGGACATAGACGTTTTGCTTGCTACACTCGAGTCGTTGGGCGGCAAACTGTCGACCAAACAGGCTGCGATAGCCGAGCCGATAATGAAGGAAATTTGCGCTCGTTTGCGCTTTATGCAGTCGGTGGGTTTGAGTTATCTGAGTCTAAACCGTAGCAGCGAGAGTCTCTCCGGAGGAGAGAGCCAACGTATTCGTTTGGCGACGCAAATAGGTTCGCGTTTGGTGAATGTACTGTATATTCTGGATGAGCCTTCTATTGGCCTCCATCAGCGTGATAATCAGCGACTTATCAACAGTCTGAAGGAGTTGCGCGATTTGGGTAATTCGGTTATTGTGGTAGAACACGACGAGGCCATCATGCGACAGGCCGATTGGCTAGTAGATATTGGTCCGAAAGCCGGTCGATTGGGTGGAAAAGTGCTGTTCAGCGGCACACCTGACGATTTGCTCAAGACAGATACGCTGACGGCTCAGTATCTAAAGGGCGAAAAAGTGGTGACCGAGAATGCTGCGGCTGAGGCCTTCACGGCCGATAAATGGCTGACTCTGAGCGGTTGTACGGGCAATAACCTGAAGAACGTGACGGTCAAGATTCCGCTCGGCAAAATGGTCTGCGTGACCGGTGTGAGCGGTTCGGGCAAATCCAGTCTGATCAACCAGACACTTTATCCGCTGCTCAGCCAGCGATTCTATCGCAGCAAACAGGCTCCGCTAGCATACAAAGATATTGAGGGCGTGGAATTTATCGACAAAGTGATTAATGTCGACCAATCGCCTATCGGGCGTATGCCGCGAAGCAATCCTGCCACTTATACGACCGTTTTTACCGACATACGTGAGTTATTTGCGCAACTACCAGAATCAAAGATTCGCGGATGGAAATCCGGACGATTCTCATTCAATATGCATGGCGGGCGATGCGAGGAGTGTCTGGGCAATGGATTTAAGACCATTCAGATGCATTTTATGCCCGATGTGTACGTGCCGTGCGAGGCGTGCGGTGGCCAACGATATAACCGCGAAACACTAGAAGTGCGATTCAAGGGAAAAACCATCGGCGAAGTGCTGGATATGACTGTCAATCAGGCGGTTGAGTTCTTTGAGTCGCAACCTACTATTCTGCGTAAGATCAAGACAATTCAGGATGTCGGTCTGGGGTATATCAAACTAGGTCAGTCTTCGACCAGTCTCTCCGGAGGAGAGAGTCAGCGAATCAAACTAGCCACCGAACTATCGCGTCCATCGACAGGAAAGACATTGTACATACTGGATGAACCCACTACGGGTCTGCATTTCGAAGATATTAGAGTGCTACTAGGCGTTTTGAAGCGACTGGTGGAGAAGGGAAATACCGTAGTGATAATTGAGCATAACACGGATGTAATCCGTGCTTGTGACTGGATCATCGATCTTGGGCCGGAAGGCGGTCGCGGCGGCGGCAAGATTGTAGCCGAAGGAACAGTAGCAGACCTACGTAAAAACAAAAATAGCATAACCGGACAATATATATGATAACCGATTCTATTGCCATCATCGCCCTAGCGCTTGCCATCATTCTTTTAGTGCCAATGGTGAGCCGCAAAGTGCGTATCCCAAGCATTGTGGGCTTTATTCTTGTGGGCGTTTTGATAGGTCCGCACGGACTGCACCTGATTGATCAGAGTGTGACTATTCAGACGCTGGGCAAGATGGGAATGCTATATATCATGCTGCAAGCGGGTATCGAAATCGATATCAACGATTTTAGTCAGCATCGTCGTAGTGCGGTTATCTATGGATTGTATGCGTTTATTGTGCCATTCGGCCTGGGTTTGCTGACCAGTTGGCTGTTAGGATACGATTGGACCACTTGTGCGTTGCTGGGCGCAATGTACGGCAGCCATACGCTGATGACCTATCCTATCATCAGTCGCTACGGGGTGCAGAAGAATGCTGCAGCGAATATCGCCGTAGGCGGAACGATGCTAACCATCACTTTGGCCCTGTTGGTTTTGGCGGCACTCAGAAGCAATCTGATACAAGAAACGGAAATTAGCATGCTCGGTATTTTAGGCCGTGCTGTGCTGACGATAATTGCTATTACGCTGTGCTTCCCTTGGTTGGCGAAACGTTTTTTCAAGCGTTGGACCGATCCGACGAGCGGATTTGTGGTAGTGATGCTTTTGATGAGTCTGTCGGCTTTTCTAGCCGATTGGGCGGGGCTAGAAGGTATTTTAGGAGCCTTCCTTTGTGGCGTTGCGCTCAATAGACTGGTGCCGAATCGCAGCCCTCTGATGCAACGCATCAGTTTTGTTGGAAACAATATCTTCGTTCCGCTTTTCCTATTGGGTGTGGGAATGATGATTGATATTCGCGTGGTATGGACCGGTTGGATGACGATAGTCCTGGCTCTGGTGATGATTGGCACCAAACTGGCGGGCAAATGGATTGCCGCTTGGTTGGCACAAGTCAGTTTCCACTTGCAAGGTCTGGAACGGCAACTGATGTTCGGCTTGACGCACGCTACTGCAGCGGGAACACTGGCAATCGTCACAATAGGTTACCAGACAGGCATCTTTGATGACGCCATTCTGAATGCCTCTGTCATCATGATTCTGATACTCTGTACGACTGCTTCGTTTGTGACTGAATATGCAGCCAAACGCTTGGCGCTGCAAGAAGAATCGCGTCTGGAGGCTGACAAGCGTGATGACAGTTGGCGCGTTATGAGTGTGAATGAGAATAGGTTGAGCGACCTAGAGGAATTGAGCAACCTGAGCGAACTGCATGAGCCGTCATTTTCGTGCGAAGCCGACTGGCAGGAAGCCAAACAATTGCTTGACAGTACAGGCCAAGCCTCAATAGTCTATCATGCAGCTCAGCCTATCAATACGATTTCGCGAATACTGGTGGCCGTGCCGCGTTATGCTGAGAAAGAGCATGATTTTATCTCCTGTTTCGGCTTGATTCGTCGTCTGAGCAGCCAGATTGGCGCGAAAGTGATATTCTTTGCTAATGCAGACACACAATTGGCTTTGCAGGCTTTCTGCCGGCGCAAAGGTAAATTCTTGCGTGCTTCGTATCGCCGAATGGAAGATTGGGAAGACGTACTGATGATAGCCAAACAGATGAAATCCGATGATCTGATTGTGATGATTGGTGCACGTCCGTCAACGCCGAGTTATAACCCGCTGTTCGAACAGACACCGGACATGCTTGGTCGATTTTTTAACGACCATAGTTATCTGCTCGTTCTGCCGGAACAAGAAGCAGGTCTGCCAAAGGCAGACATTCTACATACAGACCAGACTCCTGCTAGCATGACATGGAGTATGGTGAGCGCAACTAAACGTTGGATTCTTCGCTTGCTGGAGAAGATTCAGCAACGCCCCTAATGGATTCGACAAACCAAACCCAGAGGGCGAACATCATTCCATAGAAAAGATACTTGAAAATGTAGTCGTGGAGCACATGGAACCAATCCGGATGGTGCTCTATGGCTAAGGCAATCAAGAATATACGGAGTATATTAAATGCATGGCAGCACAACCATCCGAAAGGAATAAACCAGAGTTTGTGCAGCCATGTTTTGTATCCTTTGGCCCCGCTGCGAACGGTCAGCATAAGGCACAGCCAGATAAACATCTGTTTGAGTCCGGAACAACCCCAGATGATGGTTGTGCCAGTACCGGAATCGAATCGGATGGAGTGTTCTCCTACCAAATGGACTGTGTCGCGGCAAAGAGATAAGAGCCAGTAAACAACGGCCGCTACGTGGCAAGACATCCATTCGAACGGTGCGGTTATGTCTAAGTCAAACCAGGTGACTTGGTCGCCAAATTCATCGCCGATAACCGTGTATTTCCATACATAGTTGACAATCAGGAGTGTTATCATGAAAATGATAACATCTGCGTATGGTGCCAGTATATGTCGCAGTTCTCCTTTTTGCATAAATCAGATGGTTGTTTTGGCATACGGCACTTCATCAATTGCGCAGAAATCACCATCCAGATACTTGAAATAGCCCGCCTGGCAGACCATAGCAGCATTGTCTGTGGTGAAAGAGAAGGGCGGAATAAACACATTCCAGTGGTAGCGTTTGCCATAATCGACGAAAGCTTGTCGCAAGGCGCTATTGGCACTTACTCCACCTGCGACCGCCACTTGACGAATACCCAAATCCTGCGCAGCTTTCTTCAGCTTGCGCATCAGAATATCGATAATCGTCGCTTGCAGCGACGCGCACATGTCTTCTCGCAAATTTGGGACTTGTTCAGCCAGTTGGTCGATGGTCTCGAGATTGCGTTCGCGAAGCATATCACGCAAGGTGTAGAGGAACGATGTCTTGAGTCCGGAGAACGAGTAGTCGTAACCCGCAATTTGAGGTTTAGCGAACGGATATTTGCCGGCGTCGCCGAGTTTGGCTAGTTTGTCAATCCACGGGCCACCGGGATAAGGCAATCCAAGCACTTTGGCACACTTGTCGAACGCCTCGCCCGCCGCATCGTCGATGGTCTGACCGATGATTTGCATATCATTGTACGCCTTGACTAAAACTATCTGGCTGTTTCCTCCGGAAACAAGCAAACACAAGAAAGGCAGGGACGGATGGTTGAGTCCTGTTCCGTCTTCTACGAAATGTGCGAGTACGTGTCCTTGCAGATGGTTGACATCAATCAGCGGAATGCGGAGCGAGAGAGCCATGCCTTTGGCGAACGAAGTGCCAACGAGCAACGAGCCAAGTAATCCGGGACCGCGTGTGAAAGCGATAGCGGAGAGGTCTTGTGCCGCAACGCCCGCACGTTTGAGGGCAGTATCTACTACGGGGACGATATTCTGCTGATGAGCACGACTGGCGAGTTCGGGAACTACGCCTCCATACTCTTCGTGCACCTTCTGCGAAGCGATTACATTACTACGCAAAATGCCGTCAATGATGACAGCTGCGGACGTGTCATCGCAACTGGATTCGATAGCTAATATGACTACTTTCTTTTCCAAAATCGAGCGCAAAATTACTGCTTTTTTTTGAATTGTGCAAATGAAAAATTCAAAATCACTGGATAATATATTTTATATATTATAGGTATAGGTAGGATACGTGATTGTCACGATATACTCTCGGTCGGCTTAGGCTCCCCGCCTGCCACTCTATTCGAATGTTCACTGGACATTCTCCATCTTTTCGAAGCCAAAAGTCAATTGGCTTCTCCGCAATAAAGTCTCGAGTTTATGAAAAAGAAACGATTTTTTCAAAGAAACTCTTGCGTATATCAAAAAAAAGTTGTACCTTTGCACCCAAATTATAAATTTGGTGCAGTATGGCCGCTAGAAACGGGTATTTATATAGGTTAATGTGCGTGTTGCTACTGGGCGTGTGTGCGCTTGGCGGTACGGTTAGCGCGGCTACCTATACCGGAAACTGCGGTGCAGATGGAAATAATTTGACTTGGACACTTAACGACGCGACAGGCAGATTGACTATTAGTGGTAGTGGTGCAATGGCGGATTGGGAGAATAAGGAAGATGTACCCTGGTATAGTTATCGCGAATCTATCACATCTGTTGCAGTCGGGGACCAAGTAACGTCTATTGGCAACCGTGCTTTCTACGGTTGTTCTAATATGAGTTCTTGCTCAATACCGAATTCGGTTACCCAAATTGGAAGTGCATCGTTCCGAGCGTGCTCAAAATTAACATCGATGGCAATACCTAGCGTTACAAACCTCGCTGCATATGCTTTTTATGGGTGTAGTATGTTAACCTCGGTAACGCTGAGCAACAACCTCTCCGAGATTAAATCTTGTACATTCCAAAAATGTAGCAGTTTGGCCTCAATAACTATACCGAAAAAGGTAACGGATGTAGGTTGGGCTGCCTTCTATGGTTGCAATGCCTTGACAGATATATTTGTTTCATGGACGGAGAATATACCCAATTGGGCAGATATTACCAACAAAAATCCTCAAACCGACATTACCCTACATGTGCCGTGTAATGCAATAGATTTATACGAAAAAACTTTTGGCTGGAAGCATTACACTCTTCAACCTGTATATATGTCAAGCGGAAATTGTGGCGCGAATGGCAACAACCTTACCTACATTCTCTGCGATAGTACGCTGACCATCAGCGGAGAAGGAGAATTGGCGGAATATGCGTCGGGCGAAGAACCTTGGCATGAACATGCAGACCTGATTGACACCATCATTGTACCCTGCGGCAAGAAGGCGTATTATCAGTCGGCTCTGCCGGACTATGCAGAGCGTATCGGGTATGACTGGTGCGAGCAATATATCATTGACTTTGTCAATTGGGATGGCGAACTATTGCAATCGTCGCTGGTGGACAGAGAAACGCTGCCCAGCTACAATGGTGCGATGCCGGAAAAAGAAACCGACGAACTATACAAATATACTTTCATCGGTTGGACACCGAAAGTAGAATTGGCTACAGACGATGCTACTTATACGGCTACTTATCTTCAGAGAGACAAGTTTGAGGCGATAGAAGATGTTGAGAGCGGAGAGTCAAGAGTCAAGAGTCAGAAGATTCTTCGCGAAGGTGTGCTGTATATCCGTCGAGGAGAGAAAATATATACCGTTCTTGGGACGGAAATGAAATAGAGCATTATGACTGTTAACGGCAAGTATTTATATAGAGTATTATACGTGTTGGTGCTAGGCGTGTATGCGCTTGGCGGTACGGTCAATGCTGCTACTTATACCGGAAACTGCGGAGAGAATGGAGATAATGTTACCTATACTCTAAATACCAGTACCGGTGTGCTGACGATTAATGGAACAGGCGCGATGGAAGATTATAGTTATTTCACTAGTTCACTCTCTCCTTCTCCCTGGGATATCCATAGGTCGTATATCAAAACGCTTGTAGTCAATAGCGGTGTGACGGAATTAGGCAATTTTGCGTTCTATAACCTCTACAACCTGACTTCGGTGTCTTTGCCCAATACCCTTACGCTCATTTCGTTCTATGGCTTTGCGAAATGTTCGTCTCTATCCAGCATCACCATCCCCAGTAGCGTTACTAATATCGGGAATTATGCTTTTCGAGAGTGCACAAGTTTGACATCCATTTCTATACCCAGTAATGCAGTCAATCTGGGGTCTTATATATTTCAGGATTGTTCTAACTTAAAAAATGCCACGTTTGGAACCGGTATTACCATTATTCCTGTGGGATGTTTCGTTAGGTGTCCGATGACGGATTTTACTATTCCAACCCATATAACCAGACTTAATCAAGAAGCATTTCTTGGCTGTTCGTTTACGACAATGACTATTCCCAGCACCGTTAAAAGTTGGGGAAGAGAGGTGTTTGAGGATTGTGTCAGTTTGACGGATCTCTATGTGCAATGGACTACTTCTATTCCCCAATGGGACGATTATAATACTTTAGTAGCCGGTACTACCAATGCGAAGATTCATGTGCCTTGTGGCACCTCGGATGCGTACAGAGCCAAGGGCTGGGGAACGCAGTTGATCGTAGCGGGTGACGGAGTGCGTAGCGGTACTTGCGGAGCCAGTGGAGATGATGTGAAATGGGTCTTTGACTGCGATGGAGTCCTAAGTGTTTACGGTACCGGTGCGATGGCTGATTGGAGTAGATACGAAGATATTCCATGGAACGACTATCGGTCTTCGATAAAAAAGGTGACCATGGGTCCGAACGTGACAACACTAGGCAAAATAGCCTTCGCTCAGTGCGAAAATTTGACATCTGTCACTATCGGTAACGGTGTTAAGACGATTAAGAAGCAAGCCTTCTACGATTGTGCTAAGTTGGATTCGGTAGTCATTCCCAACGGGGTTACCGAGATCGTGGAATTAGCCTTCTACAAATGTCCCAGTTTACAATATCTGATTTTGGGCTCAGGACTGCAGACCATTGGTCAAATGGCATTTATGAATTGCGGTAGTTTGCGGTCCGTTTCCATTCCTTCGAGCGTAAGTAGTTTGGGACCAGGAGTGTGGAACTTGTGTGACAATCTACATCACCTAACTGTAGCATGGACTTCCGCGTCTCAGATCCCCAATTGGAATAATTTGGTATCTGCCTCTCCTTGTTATCTGCATGTGCCATGTGGCACGTACGATATTTACCATTCGGCAAACGGCTGGAAAAATTGCGGGATTTCTGAAGTTATTTATGGTGAATGTGGAGCCGAAGGTCAAGAAGCGAATGTAACATGGACGCTCAGTTGCGACAGTGTGCTGACTGTGAGCGGCACGGGTGCCATGACAAATAAACAGGCGTGGAGTGCCGTCCGCGGCGCGATTAAAACAGCTATTATTGGCAATGGAATAACAAATATAGGGAATAGTGCATTTAGTCAATGCACAAAATTGACTTCCGTCACAATAGGCAAGGGTGTTACATCCATCGGTACAAACGCTTTTTATGCATGCCGTAAAATGGAATCGGTGCACATCGCCGACCTAGCGGCTTGGTGCGGAATAAGTTATGGTGATTCTTATAGCTATCCATTCTACAAGAATGGAAATGCGGCAAACAAAGGGGACGGAAATATTTATCTCAAGGGCACATTGCTGACAGAACTATCTATCCCGCAGGGAATCAGCGAAATAAAGCCGTACGCGTTTTATGGCTGTACGAGCATAAACTCTATATCTTCCTTTGGAGAAGTGACATCTATCGGAAACTGTGCTTTCGCTCATTGCAGTGGTTTGTCATCTGTGACGATTCCTGAGGGAGTAACATCCACAGGCAATTTCTCTTTTGGAGGGTGTGCGTCTTTGCAATCTGCTTCGTTGCCGGTTTCGCTAACCAACATAGGTTCGCGTCTTTTTGAATCTTGTGAAGATTTAGCAGATATATTTGTGCGTTGGGAAGGCGATATTCCTGTTTGGCCGAATAATTTCACTAATAAGTCAGGAATCAACCTTCATATACCATGCGGTTTGGCAGAAATCTATCGATACGCGGATGGGTGGAATAACTATACCATCGTAGAAGATATTCCTTTTGCCGTTTCCGGTACGTGTGGCGAAGGAGTGAATTGGGAATTGAATGTTTGTGACGGCGTACTGACCCTCAGCGGAGATGGTGAATTGGCGGAATATGCTGTGGGCGAAGAGCCGTGGCATGCGTACGCGAATGTGATTGACACCATCTATGTGCCGTGCGGCAAGAAAGCATATTATCAGTCGGCTCTGCCGGATTATGCCGAGCGCATCGGGTATGTCCGGTGTGAGCAATACGTTATCGATTTTGTCAACTGGGATGGCGAACTATTGCAATCGTCGATGGTGGACCGAGAGACGTTACCAAGCTATAATGGAGCGATGCCGCAACGGGAAACGGACGAACAGTATAAGTACGTTTTTTGCGGCTGGACGCCGAAAGTAGTTATTGCCACGGACGACGCTATCTATACCGCGACTTATCTGGAGAGAGACAAGACTGAAGGAATAGAGGATGTGGAGAGTGGAAAATCGAAAGTGGGGAGCAGAAAGATACTCCGTGACGGACATTTGTATATCCGTCGAGGAGAGAAGATATATACCGTTTTAGGAACGGAAACAAAATAGAAAATACATAACAAACAATGTTTATATACTTTTTTTTGATACGACTTGCTGCGTTGTTTGGGCATAAGAAAGCCCGCGCGTTGGTCAAGGGACAGAAAGCACAGAAATCGGTCAGTCTGGAGGCTTATCGCGGTGCGGTATGGTTTCATGCGGCATCGGTGGGTGANNGTCCTATCATCGAGCGCTTGCGTCGCGAGCAGCCGAAACGTAAGATTGTAGTCACGTTCTTTTCCCCATCGGGTTATGAGATGCGCAAGGGTTACGAGACAGCCGACCGCGTGCTCTATTTGCCGTTTGCCACTCGTCGCAAGGCGCGCCGTTTTCTGGATGCATTGCAGCCATCAATGGCCATCTTTGTCAAGTATGAGTTNNGTGACGTATCTGCCTTTTGCTACGCGCAGGCGCGTCAGCGCGTTTTTGGATGCCGTGCAGCCGAAGATAGCCGGATTTGTCAAGTATGAGTTCTGGCCGGCTTATCTGCATGAGCTGAAGAAACGTGCCATCCCGACCTATAGTATCTCGGCTATTTTCCGTCCGGGACAACTGTTTTTCCTGCCTTGGGGCAAGCAGCACTTGAAGCTGCTAAAATGCTTCACACATATTTTTGTGCAAGACGAGGCATCGCGTGTGCTGCTTGTTAAGTACGGCGTAACTGCTTGTTCGGTGGCGGGCGATACGCGCTTTGACCGCATGGAGGAAGTGCGTGCCAATCGGCAAAAACTGACGCCTCAGAGCCGTCAAGTGATTGAGGAATTCGTGCGTGGCGCAGAACGTGTCCTGGTAGCAGGCAGTACATGGCCAGAGGACGAGGCACTACTAGTGAAGTATATCAGCAGTCCGTTTACGCAAAATACGAAGATGATACTCGTTCCGCATGAGATAGACGAGAAACATCTGCACTATATCTTCCAGTTGCTGCAAGGCCGCATGCTTCGTTATTCGGTTGTTAACGCTTGCAGCCAACCGTTAGCTAACCCCGCGGTGGACGTTTTGGTTATTGACGCACTGGGTTTGCTCTCGTCGATTTATCCGTTTGGTCACGTAGCTTATGTGGGCGGAGGGTTCGGTGCGGGTATCCACAACACGGTGGAAGCTGCAGTCTATGGCAAGCCTGTGATATTCGGTCCGAACTATCGCCATTTCCGCGAAGCTATCGGACTGATAGCCAATGGTGCTGCGCATAGCGTCAGCAACTACGAGCAACTGGAGTCAGCGCTCAATCATGCGTTCGAACGCTGCGAAGAGATAGGCGCCAAGGCGGCTCTATATGTCAAAGACGAGACCGGCGCCAGTGAGAAGATATACGGACAGATTTTTAGTTAATCAATAGAATATGGCACAAAAACCAAGTATACCTAAAGGTACGCGTGATTTCGGACAATTGGAGATGGCGCGTCGCAATTTTATCTTTGACACCATCCGCGGTGTTTTTGCATTGTATGGCTTCCAACAAATAGAGACGCCTGCAATGGAGAATCTGAGCACGCTGATGGGCAAATACGGAGAGGAGGGCGATAAACTGCTTTTTCGCATTCAAAACAGCGGAGAGAAAGCAGCGTTGGCTCCTGAGAAAGGTCTGCGTTACGACCTTACCGTTCCGTTTGCTCGCTACGTGGTGCAACACCGCGAGGAAATCAACTTTCCGTTTAAGCGTTTCCAGATACAGCCTGTATGGCGTGC
>DBVU01000026.1:5530-5995 GCA_002308195.1 Bacteroidales bacterium UBA1256 | reverse complement strand
CGCGAGTTCTACCAATGCGATGTTGATGTCATCGGCAGCGATAGTCTGGTAGGCGAACTGGAACTGGTGCAGATAGTGGAAGAGGTATATCGTCGATTGGGAATTCGTGTCTGCCTGCATCTCAACAACCGCAAGGTACTGGCCGGTATAGCAGAAGTCATCGGCGCACCGGATAAGATGATTGACATCACNNGACAAACTCGATAAGATAGGCGTGGAGGCCGTCAATAGCGAACTGTTGGAACGCGGACTGACACCCAAAGCCGTTGAGGCTCTGCAGCCGATACTTAACTTGAGCGGCACGACAACCGACAAGCTGCGATCGCTGCGTACAATTTTGGCGCAAAGCGAAGTGGGTATGCGCGGTGTGGCTGAACTGGAGGAACTGTTTGGTTTGATAGAGAGTGCAGGCGTTCAACTGAATATCGAATTGGACCTATGTCTGGCACGCGGACTGAACTACTA
>DBVU01000026.1:0-5472 GCA_002308195.1 Bacteroidales bacterium UBA1256 | reverse complement strand
CGCTACGACAACCTGACGGGCATCTTTGGTATGCCAGATGTGTCGGGTGTAGGTATTTCGTTTGGTGCCGATCGTATCTACGATGTGCTGACCGAACTCAACCTGTTCCCCACAGAACTGCAATCTACCACTCGCGTCCTTTTCGCTACGTTTGGTTCGGACGAACTGCGTTATGCACTGAGTTGGGCAAAAGCACTACGCGAGAAAGGTGTGGCCGTTGAGGTTTATCCTGAGCCCACCAAGATGAAGAAGCAGATGGGTTATGCAGATGCCAAGCAGATTCCTTTCGTAGCCATAGTGGGTGGCGATGAGATGGCGCAACAGAAAGTGATGCTCAAGAATATGGCTTCGGGCGAACAAAAACTGGTAACATTGGAAGAATTATGCACGATACTGTAAAACAATTTGACCAGGTGACGGCTAAATGCCGCCAGATATTTGTCGACAAGATGCAGGATTATGGTCCTTCGTGGCGCATTTTCCGTCTGTACGGCATCACCGACCAACTCTATATCAAGGCCTGCAATATCCGCCAGGTGCAGACAACGGGTGTCAGCCTGGTGGGCGATGATATACCCGGTAATCTACGTGCCATCATCAACTACGGCATTACGGCTATCATCCAGTCGCGTAACGGCTATGCCGATTCTATCGACATGAGCCGCGAGGAGGCTACTTCGCTTTACGATGAGGTACTGGCTGAGGCTAAAGAACTGATGGTCCGTAAGAATCATGACTATGGCGAGGCATGGCGCGAGATGAGTAAAGAGGGCATCGTTGACATGATTCTGGCTAAGATCATTCGCATCAAGACAATCATCGACAACGATGGCAAGACTATCGCCTCCGAAGGAGTAGAGGGCAACTATTTTGACATTATCAATTACGCAATATTCGATTTGATTCATTATGCCAACCAAAACTAAACGCGCCCATTCGGGCAAGGCAGTCTCCACTGCGCTCCATGCTACCGGTTCGGTGGCTCGTACGCTCTTGGCCCTTACCTTCCTCTTCTCGGGCTTCGTCAAGGCGGTTGATCCGCTTGGCACGGTCTATAAGATTGAGGATTATCTGAAGGCCTTTGGCGGTATTTTCACCGATTGGCTTCCTTTGGCAGGCGTAGCCGCCGTGTGCCTGATTAGCGTGGAGTTTGTGTTAGGATTTTGTATGCTGCTCAATGTCCGAACCAATTGGACCGCTTGGCTTTCGTTGGTGTTCTATCTAGTCATGACGCCGCTCACGCTATGGATCGCGCGAACCAATCCGGTGACCGACTGCGGCTGTTTTGGCGATGCCATCGTGCTGACCAATTGGCAGACTTTCTACAAGAATCTGATCCTGTCGGCCTTGGTGCTAATTCTGTTGTGCACCAAGCGCTTTATTCGTCCGCTCTTTAGTTGGTGGGCGGAACTGGTCATCGCCCTCTTGGGACTGGGTCTGGCAGGCGGAATCATGGCGTACAGTTATACTCATTTGCCGCCTATCGATTTCCGCCCGTACAAGATTGGTAATAATATCCTCGAACTGATGGAGGTACCTGAGGGTGCAGAACCGGACCAATATGCTGTCACCTTTATCTATGCTAAGGATGGAGTAGAGCAAGAGTTTACGCTAGAGAATTATCCGAAGGGCGACTCTACATGGATGTTTGTCGATCAGCGTTCGGTGCTCGTTAAGAAAGGCTACGAAGCGCCTGTCCACGATTTCGAAATACTGACGATGGAGTATGAGGACATCACCTACGATATATTGGAATCAGAGACTCCCGTGACGCTCGTTACGATGTATGATCTGAGCAAGACCGACCGCCGTCAGGCATCCAAACTGCTGCAGATGATTGACCGTCCGGATATCTACGTGCTGACCGGTTCGGGCGAAGATGAGATATACGCTTTTGCAGAGGAACTGGGTATCGACCAGGAACGCGCTGAAACGCTCTTCTGCACTATCGATCCTGTGACACTCAAAACGATTGTCAGAGCTAATCCTGGCCTCTTTGTGGTGCAAGAAGGCTACGTCCTCGACAAGAAGAATTTCAGACAACTACAATAAAAAACAAAATACGATTATGAGAACAAAAATGGTTGCAGGCAACTGGAAAATGAACAAAAACCTGCAGGAAGGTGTAGCCTTGGCTACCGAATTGAAAGAAGCTGTAAAGAACCCTAAATGTGCTGTCGTTATCGGCACGCCGTTTATCCATCTGGCTACTGTAGCCGAACTGCTCAAGGGTTCGCCTATCAAGGTGGCCGCTGAGAATTGCGCCGACCACGAGAAGGGTGCTTATACCGGTGAGGTAAGTGCAGAAATGGTAAAGTCCACAGGTGCTGAATATGTTATCTTGGGTCACTCCGAGCGTCGTCAGTATTATGCTGAGAGCTACGAGATGTTGGCAGAGAAAGTACGTCTGGCTTTGGCTAACGGCCTGAAAGTCATCTTCTGTATAGGTGAGGTAAAAGAGGAGCGCGAGGCAGGCAAACAGAACGAGGTAGTAAAAACACAACTCGAGGGTTCGGTCTTCAACCTGACCGCTGACGAGTGGAAAAATATCACTCTGGCTTACGAACCCGTTTGGGCTATCGGAACAGGTCTGACCGCTACGCCTGCTCAGGCACAAGAGATGCACGCTTATCTGCGTTCGTTGGTTGCGAAGAACTACAATGCGCAGATTGCTGACGACACCACTATCCTCTACGGAGGTAGCTGCAACGAGAAGAACGCAGCCGAGTTGTTTGCTAATCCTGACGTGGACGGCGGCTTGATTGGCGGTGCTGCACTGGTTGCTGAGAAATTCCTGGCAATCATCGCTGCTCGTTAAATGCTACATTGTAAATGACCAAATCGTAAATGATTTATGGCTTTGGTAAAAACAATCAATCGTAACGGTGAGATACTCACTCCGCACATTGCCGACGATGTGTTTATGGCAGAAAATGCCACTGTCGTGGGCGATGTGACGGTGGGTGAGGGTTCTAGCCTCTGGTTCAATTCCGTGCTGCGCGGCGATGTCAATACCATCGTTGTCGGACGTCATTGCAATATCCAAGATGGCGCCGTACTACATACTCTATATCAAAAATCCACTATCCGACTGGGCGATTATGTGTCCGTAGGACACAATGTCACCATTCACGGAGCCGATGTGGACGATTATGCGCTGATAGGTATGGGCGCTACATTGCTCGATGGGGCCCATGTGGGCGAAGGAGCCATCGTGGCGGCCAATGCCCTGGTGCTCAAAGGAACGCAGATCGGACCGTACGAGATATGGGGCGGTGTGCCGGCTAAGTTCATCAAGAAGGCTGACCCCGCACAGACCGAAGAAATCAATAAGAAGATTGCCAACAACTACGCTATGTATGCCGGTTGGTATAAGCAATAACACTCAAATCTGAAAACTATGTATAAACGTATATTACTCAAACTGTCCGGTGAAAGCCTGCAAGGCAAACAGGGATACGGTATCGATGAGAATCGCTTGGCGGAATATGCCGAGCAAATCAAATCTATCGCGCAGCGTGGCGTGCAAATAGGTATCGTCATTGGCGGAGGAAATATCTTCCGCGGACTGAGCGGTGCGCAGCGTGGCTTCGACCGCGTCAAAGGCGACCAGATGGGTATGTTGGCAACGGTTATTAATGCTCTAGCATTGCAGTCGGCCCTTCAGGCTATCGACCAACCGACGCGCGTGCTGACCAGTATCCGCATGGAGCCTGTGGCTGATTTCTATAGCGCAGAAAAAGCCAAACGACTACTGGACAAAGGTACGGTGGTTATTTTGGCCGGCGGAACAGGTTGCCCCTATTTCACCACCGATACCGGTTCGTCGCTTCGCGCACTGGAGATTAAGGCTGATGTCATGTTCAAAGGCACACGCGTGGACGGCATCTATACCGCAGACCCGGAGAAAGACCCCAAGGCCACCAAGTTCGACGAAATCACCTACGACGAGATTATTCGCCGCGGACTAAAAGTGATGGACCTCACGGCCACTGTCATGTGCAAAGAGAACGGACTGCCTATCTACGTATTCAATATGGACAAGAAAGGCAACCTCGAGAAAGTAATTAACGGAGAAAAAATAGGAACACTTGTAAAACCCTGATATTATGGAAGACGAATTAGAATTGTACCAATCTGCAGCAGAAGAGCAGATGCAAAATGCCGTTACCCACTTGGATGACGTGCTGCAACACATCCGTGCAGGAAAGGCCAATCCTCGACTGTTGGACCCGATTAAGATTGATTACTACGGAACCCTCTCGCCTTTGGCGAACTGTGCGACAGTCACTACGCCTGACCCGCGTACTATCACTATCACCCCGTGGGAGAAGAAGTTGATTGGCGATATCGAACGCGCCATCATCAATTCCAATATCGGACTCACGCCGTCTAACAATGGCGAGACCATCCGTCTGGTTCTTCCTCCGTTGACCGAGGAGCGTCGTCGCGACCTGTGCAAGCAGTGCAAGGGCGAGGCAGAGAATGCCAAGATGTCGATTCGCAACGCACGCCGTGATGCTATCGAGGAGTTCAAAAAACTCGTCAAGAACGGCCTGAGCGAAGATATCGAGAAAGATGCGGAAGAAGATATCCAGAAGGTGCACGACAAATATGTTGCTAAGGTCGATGCACTCTACGCTGCAAAAGAGAAAGAGATCATGACCGTCTAACGATGCGCGGATTGGTCATCAAATCAACGGGTAGTAGTTACATCGTCCGTTTGGACGATGGCTTGGATGTGGAATGTCATATCAAGGGCAATTTCCGCATCCGTGGTATTCGTAGTACCAATCCTGTAGCAGTAGGGGATTGGGTCGAGGTGAAAGAGGATGTGAAGAGTCAAACGGGTCCGGAGCCTCTCCGGTGGATTACGGAGATAGAGGAACGCCGCAATTATATCATTCGCCGCTCTACCAATCTCAGCAAAGAGAGCCATATCCTGGCGGCCAATCTGGATCAGGTGGCGCTGATAGTGACGGTCAACCATCCCGAGACCAGCACTACTTTTATTGATCGCTTCTTGGCGACATGCGAAGCCTATCGCGTGCCGGCTATACTTATCTTCAACAAGATAGACCTTTTCACTCCGGACGAGTTGGCACGTGTCAACGAACTGCGTGCGCTCTACGAATCGCTCGGCTATCCTACGCTGGCTATCAGCGCCGTGGCTTTTCGCGAAGATATAGAGCAGCGCGAAGCGCTCAACGCAATGCTGCTCGGCAAGACTACACTGTTGTCCGGCAATTCGGGCGTAGGCAAGAGCACATTGCTCAATGCGCTCTTCGGAAAGGAAGTAACTCGCACAGGCAAGATTTCCGATGCACACGACAAAGGTATGCATACCACCACTTTCTCGGAGATGTATAGTTTGGATGCAGGCGGATGGATTATAGACACTCCGGGCATCAAGGGCTTTGGCACCTTCGATATGGAACGCGAGGAATTGACCAGCTATTTCAAGGAAATCTT
>DBVU01000087.1:6008-10530 GCA_002308195.1 Bacteroidales bacterium UBA1256 | reverse complement strand
TTTTTGACATACGCAAATAAATTTGAATATTTTTGTAAGAAAAGTGCATTTTTATGCAACTTAAACTAACATATAGCCGTCGAAAGACCTCGCAAGTGCAAGTCGGAAACATCTTTTTAGGTTCCGACTACCCCATCCGCATTCAGACGATGGCCAATACCTCCACCAACGATATTGATGCCTCTGTCGAACAAGCGCGNNCGATGCATCGAGGCGGGCACAGAACTACTGCGATTCACTACGCAAGGACAGCGTGAAGTGGAATCTTTGCGCGAGATTCATTCACAAGTACTGACTGCCGTTCCATTGGTAGCTGATGTACATTTCCAAGCCGATGTGGCTGATTCGGCAGCACAAGTGGTGGAAGCAGTGCGAATCAATCCGGGCAACTACGTTGACCCTGCGCGCAAATTCAAACATATTGACTATTCCGACAGCGAATATCGCGACGAACTAAAGCGATTGGAAGAACGCTTTGTGCGCCTGCTTGATATATGCCGAGAACACGAAACAGCTATCCGTTTGGGCGTCAATCATGGTTCGCTGAGCGACCGTATCATGTCGCGCTATGGTGATACACCGGAGGGAATGGTAGAATCGGTTATGGAATTTCTCCGCGTTGCCATACGCCACGATTTCTTCAACATCGTTATCTCCATCAAGGCTAGCAATACACGCGTGATGGTCGATACCGTTCGTCTGTTGGTTAAGCAGATGAATCATGAGCACATGGCTTTTCCGCTCCACCTGGGTGTTACCGAGGCGGGCGAAGGCGAAGACGGACGTATCAAATCGGCCGTGGGTATTGGTGCTCTACTGGCTGATGGCATTGGAGATACTGTTAGAGTCAGCCTGAGTGAACCTCCGGAGAACGAGATTCCGGTGGCACGCGATTTGGTCGATTATTTTACTGACGAAGACTCCATTCGCTACGATGGCAGTGTTACTGCCGAAGTACTAGACAATATAGGCGGAAATGCTGAGATTCGCTATTCGTCGTTGGAAGAAGATTGGGCGTTGTTCCAATTGCAAGCCGCAGCCGAATGCGGACGTCTGCTATGGGAATTCAAGGCTACCGAGTTGACACTGGTTAACCCTAATTTCTCAGAAAACAAATTGAATTTCCTAAGCAAAGATATCCTACAAGCCGCACGCGTGAAGATATACAAGACAGAGTATATCTCTTGTCCCGGTTGCGGACGCACCCTATTTGACTTGGAAGAAACTATCCGTCGCGTCAAATCGGCTACCAGTCATCTGACCGGTCTCAAGATAGCTGTGATGGGTTGCATCGTCAATGGTCCTGGTGAGATGGCAGATGCCGACTATGGCTATGTTGGAGCAGGGCGCGACAGAATCTCTCTCTACCGCGGCAAAGAACTGGTGCTGAAGAATATTCCGCAGGAAGAAGCGGTTCAACGGCTATTGGAAATCATCGAACAAGACAAAAACAACCAATAAATACTACACAATTATGCAAAAATCTCCATTACAAATTGCCCGTCAGGCTTATCAGCCGAAAATGCCAAAAGCATTGCAGGGCGCAGTACGTCTCGTAGAAGGCGAGAAGACTCATTCGGTGGCTGACCAAGAGGAAATCAAGCAATTGTTCCCGAACACCTATGGTCTGCCAATTATCACTATGGAGCCAACCAATGGTAAGAACGAGAGCGAACCACTCAACGTGGGTGTGATTCTCTCGGGTGGACAAGCTCCCGGTGGTCACAACGTTATTTCCGGTCTTTACGATGGACTAAAGGCACTCAACCCGAAGAACAAACTGTACGGATTCTTAGGCGGCCCAAGTGGTCTGATTGACGGTAAGTATCAAGAACTGACCGGTGAGATTATCGATGAATATCGCAACACCGGTGGTTTCGATATCATCGGTTCGGGTCGTACCAAACTAGAGGAGACCTGGCAGTTCGACAATGGTATTGAGGTTTGCAAACAACTGGGTATCAAAGCTATCGTAATTATCGGTGGCGACGACAGCAACACCAATGCTTGTGTTTTGGCCGAATATTATCTGCAGAAGAAATGCGGTATTCAGGTTATCGGTTGCCCGAAGACCATCGATGGTGACTTGAAGAATGAGATGATTGAGACCTCATTTGGTTTTGACACCGCTTGTAAGACTTATGCCGAACTGATTGGTAATATTCAGCGTGATGCTAATTCGGCTAAGAAATACTGGCACTTCATCCGTTTGATGGGCCGTTCGGCCAGCCATATTGCGCTAGAATGTGCGCTACAGAGCCAACCGAATATCTGCCTGATTTCGGAAGAAGTAGAAGCCAAGAAGATGACACTCAACGAGATTGTAGAAGACATCGTTAAGGTAATCGTAGCCCGTGCTAATGCAGGCCTCAATTTCGGTACCATTCTAATTCCGGAAGGACTGATTGAGTTTATTCCTGCTATGCGTGTACTGATTCAAGAACTCAACGATATGTTGGCTGCTAACGAAGAATTTACCAGCCTTGACGGCGATGATGCAAAACGTGAATATGTCAAGAGCAAACTAACTCCGGCCAGTTGCGATCTCTATCGTTCGCTGCCAAAGGGTATTGCCCGTCAGTTGACGCTTGATCGCGATCCTCACGGCAACGTAATGGTTAGCCAGATTGAGACCGAGAAACTGCTGATTGAGATGGTTCAAAAACGCCTGGCAGTATTGAAAGCTAACGGAGAATACAAAGGTAAGTTCTCCGCCCTCAACCATTTCTTCGGCTACGAAGGACGTTGCGCTATGCCGTCCAATTTCGACGCAGACTATTGCTACTCAATCGGTGTAACGGCTACTCACCTCATCGCGGCAGGCAAGACCGGATATATGTCATTGGTACGCAATCTGACCAAACCTGCTGCAGAATGGATTGCCGGCGGTGTGCCTATCACAATGATGATGAATATGGAGAAGCGTAACGGTAAGATGAAACCCGTCATCCAGAAAGCGCTTGTCGAGTTGAATGGTGCTCCGTTCAAGTATCTCGAATCTCATCGCGCAGAATGGGCAGACGCCAACACAAGCTATATCTATCCGGGACCAATCCAGTACTACGGTCCGACAGAAGTATGCGACCAACCTACTCGCACACTCTTGCTCGAGCGTGGCAAATAATTGCTGCGTTACTGATTAGCACCACGCTATCCGCGGAGACACTCTCTGCGGATAGCGTGTTGTTCGGTGCTTATCTGCGAGAAGATATGTCCGTATGGAAAGAGTATGTAGAAAAAGCACAACCTGACCTACTCTATGAATACGGTTATTGCGGATACATCGTGGACCGCGATAAGAAACATGCGCTACCCTATGTCAAACGGCTAAGGACGCACATTGAGGCAGCCAAAAATCGTTTACCCGTTGGGCACTACGAGATGTATATGAGTGCGGTGTATGTTTACGAATTGCGGCTGAAAGAATCGATTCATCCTATCAAGGCGATGAACTTAGCCAAAGAGGCGGTAGAAAAAGCGCCTAAAGACCCATTGGTTCTGAGTTATTACGGCACCTGTCTTTTCTATGCGCCCAAACCATTTGGCAGCAAACAGGAAGCGCTCCGTTGGTTCGAACAGGCGAAAAAGAACTTTGATAGTAAGCCTTCGGCCTATCGCTATTGCTGGGTGAGAGAAGCGAACGATATGTATATCGGGCAATGTAAAGAGAAACTAAACAAATAAGAAGAAGATGGAAATTACCCTTTTGATTTTAGCGGGCATTTGTATGCTAGTCGGCATAATCGGTTGTATCATTCCCGGTTTGCCGGGCGTGCCTGTTGCTTATGCGGGTCTGTGGATTGCGCAAGCCACCGATCGCATCGATTTCGGATGGAAAATGCTGCTGATTTGGGGCATTGTCACCATTGTGGTTTCTGTACTGGATTATGTTGTTCCCGCGTGGGGCACGAAGAAATTTGGTGGAACCAAATATGGCGTTTGGGGAAGTACGATTGGCGTTTTTGTAGGTCTGTTCTTCGGCGCAATAGGTGTGATTGCAGGCCCGCTGATCGGAGCTATTTTGGGCGAACTGATTGGCGGCAAAGAAGTACGCGAAGCGCTGAAAGCCGGTTGGGGAAGTTTTATCGGATTGCTTTGTGGCACGATTCTCAAACTGATTTGTTGCGGATTGATGACCGTTCAATTGATCCAAGCTATCTGGTAAAAAAGTCGAAAGTTAAAAGTCGATAGACGATAGATAAAAAAAATGACCTCCGTGAAGGAAGTCATTTTTTGTTGCTCAACAAGGACTTACTCTCAGTTCCCACACGATTAGCAACTGATAAATCCCCACTTTTAGCGATTGCGTATATACTAAAAAAGCAGTACTTTTGCAATCGATTTTGATTACGAACTAAAAAGGAGGGATGTATGTCATTTATGAAATCATAAATATAAATACCTTTATTATGTCACACGAACATCATCACAACCATATCGCGCCAACACAATCGTTGAACGGCATTTTTATCTTTTCAATCGTACTGAACGTCCTCTTCGTGCTCATCGAAGCAGGTGTCGG
>DBVU01000087.1:0-5954 GCA_002308195.1 Bacteroidales bacterium UBA1256 | reverse complement strand
AGTCTGTTACTGGTATTAGTTGCTTTTCATCTGGCGAAAGTGCATAGCAACGACCATTTCACTTATGGTTATCGCAAATCTACAGTACTGATCTCGTTGCTCAATGCGGTTATCTTGTTGGTTGCGGTTGGTGCCATCGTCATAGAGAGCATCCATAAGTTTAGCGAGCCAGTAGAGGTGAACGGTATCGCCATCTCGTGGACTGCAGGGGTAGGAATACTCATCAATGGCTTAACCGCTATTTTACTTATGCACGGACAGAAGAACGACCTCAACGTACGCGGTGCTTTTCTACACATGCTTGCAGATACGCTTGTCTCAATAGGCGTAGTGATAAGCGGTATCGTCATTTATTATACAGGTTGGAGCATCGTAGATCCGATTGTGTCACTCATCATCGCAATTGTAATCCTCTTCTCTACATGGGAATTGCTTAGCGACAGTGTACGCCTTGCCGCAGATGGCATCCCTAAAGGAATCGACCGCAAAGAAATAGAACAACTGTTAACAGAAAATGAGCAAGTGCAGGAAGCACACCATATCCATATCTGGGCCATCAGCACAACCGAAACCGCGCTCACTGCGCATATCGTATTGAATAATTTGGCGCATTGGCCACAAGTATCCGAACATATCAAGCACGAACTGGCCGAGCACGGAATCTCACACGCCACACTTGAGCCGGAAACACCTGACGCAATGTGCCATCAGAAAGAATGTTAGCAACACATGGACTACCTACCGCAAAATCCAGATATTTTAGTATCGAGCATTAATATCAGACGTGTATAGCGAAGAACTGGAGCAGTTCCGACCAATTGGATATGACCTATAACAAAAAGAAGCGACTACCGAGAGGTAATCGCTCTTTTTTTGTTGCTCAACTAGGACTCTCGCTTGCATCATCCTCGTACATGTACCTAAACTACGTTTAGATAGTAAGTACTCGGAAGAGCTGCGCTCTCCCCAAGGATTAGAAATCCTCGGGGGCCCCAAAAGGTGGGTTCTCGTCCTTGATATAAGCAAAAAAAGCGACTACCGAAAGGTAATCGCTCTTTTTTTGTTGCTCAACCAGGACTCGAACCCAGACAGACAGAACCAGAATCTGTAGTGCTACCATTACACCATTGAGCAATTCACCCGAGGGTGAGATGCTTTGTTTTTCAAAAGCGGGTGCAAAAGTACTGCTTTTTTTTGAAACTGCCAAATATTTTTGCAAAAAAATGCAAAATATTTTATTTCAAGTACTTTGCATATTGGCTCAAGAACAAGCGTACTGCAGACTGGATTGGACCGTAGAATTCTCCTCCCGCGGCATTCATATGTCCGCCTCCACGGAATACTTCGGCTGCCATGATATTGACGGGCCTATTTCCCTGACTGCGGAACGAAACCTTAACTACATTTCTGGTCGTTCCCGGTTTGGGTTCTTGCTCGCGCATGAACACCGAATAGAAAATATCGCCCATCTGCAAAGGCATATTAACGATACCTTCGGTATCGCCCTGCTTGTAATTGAACTGCTTGAGTTCGTCTATCGAAAGCGTAATCAGGGCCAAATGATGCTCTGGGAAGACACGCATTTTTCGATAGAGGCAATATCCAACCAATCGCATGCGATCGGCCGAATACTGATTGAAAACACGGTCGTAGATAGCATCCTTGACAATTCCCGCACGCATTAAATCGGCCACTATCTCGTACAAGTCGGGATTGTTGCTATTGTAAGCAAAATTGCCTGTGTCAGTCATTAGACCTGTGTAGAGAGCCGTAGCAATCTCGTTGGTCAACCGACATTTGCCTTCTGCAATCTGATAGAACAGCCTATAGACCAATTCGCAAGTGGAACTACTCTCCGGATGAGATATAGTGACTGTGGCAAAATCGGACGGATCGAGATGATGGTCGATTAGCACTTTCGGACAAGCGACTTGCAAGAGTTTGTCTCCGATAGGTCCGATGCGCTTAGGGTCGTTGAAATCAAGGCAGATGGCCAAATCGGCTTGGTCTAGCAACTGATTGCATTCCTCAGGTTGCTGTTCGTACACTTTGATTTGGTCTGCGCCGGGAATCCACGCCAAGAAATCCGGGAAAGCGTTAGGTGTCACTACAGTGACACACTTGCCATTTGTGATGGGTGATTTGAGATTTCTCAGATAATGGTACATGGCGAGAGACGACCCCATAGCATCGCCATCAGGAGCCATGTGGGTGAAGATAACCACTTGCTGAGCATTGCCCAGCAAGTGGTTAGCCTTTTCCACTAATTGTGAATCAATCAGGTTGGTCATAGATTATTTAACCTTGCGGCCCATGATATCGAATGTGCCGTATTGGGTAATGATATACAACTTACCATCACGAATCACCTTGATAGGAGCCATGCCACCCTCCACCTCATCGATTGCGAATGGTATGTCATTGTCGAAGGTGAGTGCTACGTCAATCCACTCAACCGGATTAGCGAGTTTGTAACCCGGGTGCATGTCGTTGTTGTTGACTTCGTAATGCGCCATTTGACCGTCGAGGTCAATTTCCCAGTTTTGCTCCTCATTAGCGATCGGGAAGAGATAGTTCTTCTTGCTATCAACAGCAAATAGGTAAATTTTCGAGAGACGGTTCTTTACTTCACGCCATGTATCATTCTCGTTGCAACTGAGCGAACGGCGGTCAGCCACCGGTGTTACTACAACGAGTTCTGCTTCTTCCTCACCTTCTTGCAGGATTTCCAAGTCGTAGATTGGGTTGTCAAGCATGAGTCCTCGGAACGCACAAACTACGGTGTAGATATGCGGTGCGGAATAAGCTGAAGATACATACAGCGCTTCTTGGGTGTTATCCTTGAAGTTATCCGCAGTGAGTGGCGAAGTCATATTTTCGCTGTCATAAACGAAGATCTTGGCATCGAAATTACCACCAAAACGAACGGTGAAATCTCTATTTTTCTTCACGATAACATTGTAAACCACCGCATTGTAAGCAATTCCTACCCCCTCTTCTGAGGACGAGAAGAATTTGTATGAATCATCATACGCAACTTTAACTTTTCCTTCCATCGTACTATGCTCGATGATTGGAGTGTTGACAGCAGGTGCATTGTCAACGGCGTCGGTGAAGGATACTAGTTCATCAATCTCAAACGAGAGATTACGCGGTTCAAAATTCTTCTCCTCGTATAGATTGGCCAAGAATATGTAGTCTGCGGTAGAATCTATATAGAAGGGCGCCACATATGCTGCCTCACCGGAATGCCAGGTAGTAGAATAGTTACCATTGTATATGTTACCATAGAACGATCCAGTAGCTGAATCCGGGTGGAAGAGTGCGAACTCACTGTAAACATTATCATCAGATTCTGCAAGGACATAATAGTACTTATTCTTCTCCAAATGAACTTTGTAGAACTTGGTCTTCGTCACGTAATCATAACAAATGGTAGTAGGATCAGCCGAGGTATAGTTGGCCGTATACTTCTTGTTCACTTGGATGGTACCCGTGATTTTCGGACTGTCGTAGTTAGCCGCATTGCGTTTGAGCGAGAGTTTGTATTGCGTGCCAATTCCACCATAAACCAAGAAGTAATAAGGAACGTCTTTTTTCACCTCTAACACAGTACATTGGGATTCGGAATAGTATGCGCCTCCTATGCCATGTCCGTAGAGGCTATCTTCTACAACTTGTACATACGCTACCTTGAGTGCTGCGCTACCTGCGAGTGTATCAATTCCAATCAACAATATTTCATCGTTAGACGGAGTATAGCGATAAACTTTCATAGGTCGACCGTAGCCATTCCAATCATTAGCTTCGATTGTTCCTTCTTTAACTACGTCAGGCTTGATATCGATAATGCTGAGTTGTTTCGGATTATTTTGCTCTACTTTGAGCGTAAAGTTTTCTCCCGGTCTGTCAGCCCATACCTGTATCAAGAACGTATCATTCGGCAATTTGAAAACTTCGTCATATCCGCCAGCGATTTGAGAGTCGTCCTGGAAGAGAGCGAAACCCACGTATGAATCTTTGCCGTTGGTACAAGAGATATGTACTTCCGTCGTATCGGTCAAGATGAAGCGATAGTTTTGTGAATAATATCCGGAGGACTTTTTTCCGATACGGAGCATATCCTTGGTAGACCCTGTTTTGGTTTGTCCCAGTGCGATAGAGTCGAACGGTTGTTTGAGTATGTTGGAGTTGGTGTCTGTACGTGAAACGAATGCATCGTACTCTCCGTATTCCACTGAACTACCTCGAACCTCATAGGCATACTGACCAGCCGCCAGATACAGAGAGGTATCCAATTTTAGATCTTTCCAGTCATCATTGGCAACATCCCAGAGCCAAGAAGTCATACCACTCACTTCTGTGTACATCTCAAAACGCACGAATGTTGGTTCCTCCAGGGTTAAGAGACGCTCGGTTGCCGGAGTATTGTACCATACATTTGCATCCGAAATCAAGTCGTTTCTCTCATAATGGTTGAGTGTGATTGGCTTGGCCAATTCATTCTCCGGTTTCGAAGGTTCGTATGTATAAGTTGCAGCCTGGCGAATCCAATCGGAATGTTCTCCATTGCTGCAATATGCACGTAGGAAGGCAATAACAGCCACCGACGAATCCTGTTGGGCTTCGTAGGCGAAGTCTGTTTGTGCCTCCTCGGCCTCAATATGAATCATAGCGGCTTCTATTTCTTCGTCCGTAGGATTGGATTTGCGTAAGAAAGCCAAGTCGAAACCGGTAACATCCTCACCGTGCCAAAGGAGTTGGCCATTTTTGAAGGAATTGAAATAGAACGTCGGCTTGCATTTAGGTTGGCAGATGATGTTTTGGAACAACAGTTCTCCATCGGACAGACTAGCGCATTCACCTAATTTCTTTTCTATTAGTACATTGCCATAGGCATCCGTGACAGAGAAACTACATTCTTCGTTATAGCCTCCTTTTTTCCAATAGATTTCAAGCATATCTCCCTTGGAGGAGTAGTTGGCCGTAACTTCATTTTTCCTATCTTCGTGCATTACTTCGAATATTTGCTCTTCTCCGTTCTCTCTAAAGATCAACTGAGCGCCATTCCAACCGTCTCCATACGAATCTTTCATCTTAATGACCAGTCCACAACGCGTAGGCAGTGCAGCGTTGATAAAGGTTTGGTACAGGAGACGATATCCACCGGCCGCTGTTTGGAGCCTAACTGCAACCGCATAGGTTTTGCCCGGAGTCAAGCCATAAGCCACATAGGTAGAATCTCCAGATACATCTTTCCATCCCTTCTGCTCTGCGGGCTCAAAGCTCGTGATAGATTCCTCTTGCACGCAGATACGGATGGTGTCAAACAGCTGAGAGTTCGTCCATTTGAAAGAGAAAGTTTCCTGATCTACAGGCTTAATAGTCAGGGTAGGGAAAGGGAGTAACTTGCAAGGATAAACAACAGTGTACACGTTGCTTACAAAATCCTCCTCAGCGAGCGTGACATCCACTTCTGCATCGCCAGTCAAATAGTAATTCAGCGCGTTGAGAAGCGTGTACGTAATGTGTAACTTTTCGCCCACAAAAACTTCGTCTCCATCCTTGAGTTCCATACTGCGTGTGACGGAAGTAACCGCGGCCGCGCAATTGGCGTCAGTAGGAATGGAAATAGTTTTCGCAGTCATGCTAGTTACTGCCAACAGGCAGATAACTACAGAAAGGAAAAATTTCTTCATACAGTCAAAATTTTTAGTTAATAAATTAGTTGTTATTCAGTTTTATCTTGCAGATAGTGCGCTCGATAATGTCAGGTAAATGTCTCGGTAATGTCTCGGTAATAAATAGGCGATATATACATAGTATATATAAGTGTGCAGTTTTTAACAGGCATACACAAGACCCCATAAATCGCGGCAAAATTAATAATAATTTTTGGAATATGCAAGAAAAACGTGAAAAAAGTGAGAAAAACGCGCGTGCGCTTGCGTATA
>DBVU01000052.1:3408-6782 GCA_002308195.1 Bacteroidales bacterium UBA1256 | reverse complement strand
ACACCCCACCATCGAAAAAGCGTGCAAAATTACAACAAATAATCGACATATGCAAGAGTTTTCACAGAATAATTGCGTGAGAATGCATTTTTTTTACTTTTTTCCATAAAATACTTGCGCGCGTGAAATATTTTTTGTATCTTTGCACGCTTTTTTGAGTTATAACCAGAAAACCGTAAATAATATACATATGAAAAAGAGTAGCATTTTAGCTTTAGCCGCCGTCATCGCAATGGCATTCGTGGGATGTGACGAGAATCCGTATATCACGAATCCGGGTGATAACACGCAGAACACGGACTCCATTCCGTCTATTGCAGATCCCGATCCGACGCCGGATCCCGAGGGTGTAGATATTCCGGAAGGTACGATTAACGTGAACGAAGCGGTAAAGATTGGAAAGAAATTAGCTGCCGGTGAAACGACCCCCAAATCTTATTACATCAAAGGTTGGGTAGTTCGTTTCGAGGAATCCAAACGCGACGAGGCCAGTTTCCAACAATATGGTAACGATTACGTTTATCTGAGCGCCCGTCAGGACGGTCAAGGAACGAAGGAGTTTTATTGTTTCCGTATTTTAGGTAGAGGTGGCGCTAAGTTGCCGAACCACGATGTGCTGCAGTTAGGAGATTTTGTGGTTGTAAAATGCAAGATTCAGAACTACAACGGCATCATTGAGAACGACGGAACATGTTCTATTGAGGCGTCCAGCAATGCTTTGTACAACGAGACATTCCCGCCGATTGAGACCATTTATGCCACCTGCGCAGAGGCAAAAACCGCCGCTTTGGCATTGGCAAGCGGAGCAACAAGTACGGATCTGTACGTTGTAGAAGGCTATGTTCAGTCACTAGGCTATGATGCTACCATCAGCAAAGGTCAGCAGAAATGGTTCTGGATTGACGATCAACCGAACGGAGGCAAGGTATTGGAAGCTTATTGGTGCAATGTACCGGACGGTGCTACTCCGGTTCCTGTCGGCGCCAAGATTCGTCTTACCGGTCACTTGATGAACTACAACGGTACGATTGCTGAAATCAAGAACGGCGACATCGAGATTCTCGAAGAGCCGGCATCACAAGAATGAGAAAAATAATTTAAAATATAATAACAAAAAATGGCAAGTTTACAAAAAATTAGAAATCATGGCGGATTGTTGATCGCGATTGTCGGTATCGCCATGTTAGCATTTATTCTGGGAGACTTTTTAACCTCCGGTAGTAGTTGGTTTAATCGTGGAAAAGACGATGTAGGTTCTGTTGCAGGCAACACTATCTCGTACAGCGAAATGGAAATTGCAAGACACCAACTGGAGAACTATTTACAGTATTACGGTGTACAGAACGAAGACATGCCTGAAGTACTGTGGTCTTCATTCGTAACCTACTACTCGATGGAGGATCAAGCCGAGAAAATCGGTATGGGTATTTCTGAAGAAGAGGCTGATTTGCTGGCAGCTCAAGGTCAAGGACTTCCTATCTTCTTTGTTCACGGACAATACCTGCAAAGAAAATACATGGATCTTTTGGGAAGCATGCTCAAAGCTAACAGTCTGGAAGCTGAATTCGCATTTAACAATAACCAGAACGGCGTAAACGTAGAATACGTAAAAATCCCGTATTCCGCTATTGACGAGAGTTTGGTTAAAGTAAGCGACAGCGATGTTAAGGCTATTTATGAGGAGCACAAAGAGGAATTCAAACTGAAAGAGCCGATTCGCGCCATTCAATACGTTGCAATTAATGTATTGCCGACCGATGCAGACCGCGAGAAGAAAGTTGAGACGATGAATAAGTTCAGAAAACAATTCAGCGAGCTCAAAGATGTCAAAGGTTACTTACGCGACCACTCGGAGGCTCCGTTCGACACCATCAATACCTACACGATGGAGAGCGTACCTGCTCAGTTCCTTGATTTCGCCTTTGCTCCGGAAGCAGAAGTAGGCGCTTGCTCTGAGGTATGGCAGGAAGGCAATGCTGTGGCTATCGCTCGTATCATGGATATTAACGAGGAAGAAGGCGAGGTAACTTTGGCTATTCTCAAAGAGACCACCACTCCGTCAGATAAAACCCTCAAAGAGCAAAGACGCAAATGCCAAGACTTCGTGAATAAAAACAATACACTTAGCGCATTCCTCGCTGCTGCAGATAAAGAAGGCTATTTCGCTATGAGTACTGATTTGCAGCCGATGACAAAGCAGGTAAGTAGTTTCGCCGGCACCCGCGAGATTGTTCGCTGGGCATTCAACGATGCAGAAGCAGGTATGGTAAGCGAAAAAGTTTACGAGGCAGGCAACCACCAACTGATTATGGTCGCTTTGGCTGATGTCACCGAAGGAGAGTACGCACCGTTTGAGAAAGTTAGCAATCAATTGCGTCCGATGGCAGTCAACAAAGCCAAAGCAGCTTATATCCAAAAGCAACTGCAAAACGAAAAGACACTGGAAGGTGCAGCAGAGAAATTCGAGAGCGCTATCAGTGACCATGTTGAGAGTGTTGCACTCGGCGACATGTTGATTGGCAGCAGCTACGAGCCGGAAGTAATCGGTTCTATCTTCGCTTTGAGCGAGAACCAAATCAGCGCTCCTATTGAGGGCAACGATGGCGTTTATCTCGTGAAGAGAGGTTTAGTTACTGGCATCGCTGAAGAGTTCACAGAAGAAATCAAGGCAAACGGTAAAAAGCAATTGACACAAGCTTACTGGGAGCGTCTCCTTAACAATGCAGGAGAGTACTTACTGGACGAAATGGAGATTGAAGACAACCGCGTTAAGTTCTATTAATCGCATTTCGAATGCGTACGCACGCGCGTGAATATAATAAGGAGAGTTCCCATCAAGGGAGGCTCTCCTTTGCGCAAAATTAAGGAGAAAGGTAATAAATGAATTGTGAAAGACTTCATAAGAGTCCATGGTGGTGGGTACCGACGCTGTATTTCACAGAAGGTATCCCGTACGTATTGGTAAACGAGATCTCGGTGATGTTGTTTACCGATATGGGTGTGCCGAACGACCAATTGGCGTTCTTCACTACCCTGCTCTATTTTCCATGGTTCTTGAAAGGTCTGTGGAGTCCGTTCGTAGATATCTTCCGTTCCAAACGATGGTGGATCATCGGCATGCAGGCATTGATGACGATACTATGTATCGCCCTAACAATCAGCATTCCTACGCCATCAGCGGCTATGATGGCGTCGAAAAGTACCTCCGTCGGATTATTCACATGGACCTTGATTTTCTTCATCATCGCTGCCTTTGCATCAGCAACACATGACATCGCTGCCGACGGCTATTACATGTTAGCCCACGACACGAAGAGTCAGGCGCGTTTCGTAGGAATACGCTCTACGTTCTACCGCATTGCTTCTGTGTTCGC
>DBVU01000052.1:0-3357 GCA_002308195.1 Bacteroidales bacterium UBA1256 | reverse complement strand
CCGATGGCATGGCAAGTGACATTCGGAGCGACCAGTGTACTGATGCTCGGTGTGACCCTGTATCATAGTTTCGCCTTGCCTCGCGCAGAAGCAGACGAGTCACGCAAGACGAAAGATTATTCCACCGCCATGCGGGAACTGAAAGAATCGTTCACTACCTTCTTCAGCAAGCCGGGAGTAGGATTAGCTATCACCTTCATGCTGCTATACCGCTTGAGCGAAGGATTCATGGTCAAGCTATGCAAACCGTTCCTGAAAGATGTTCGCACAGAAACCATCACAACTTCTCGCTACTACATTGATCTTTTCGGAGAGAAAATTCATTTCTCTTGTTCGCAGATCATCGGGGGCGGATTAGGTTTAGGAACGGACATGATAGGCATCATCTATGGCACGATAGGCGTTATTTCCTTGTTGTTAGGTGGTATCTTAGGCGGTATTTATATATCAAAAAAAGGCTTGAAACGCTCCATATGGTTGATGGCCGCTGCCCTCACCTTACCCAGTTTTGTCTATGTATGGCTTAGTATAGTGCAGCCCGACTCGCCATGGTTGATCGGCTCTGCCATCAGTTTTGAGCAATTCGGCTACGGCTTCGGTTTCACCGCCTACATGATGTTTATGATGTATTTCGCAGACGGTGCATATAAAACAGCTCATTATGCGATTTGCACGGCGTTCATGGCATTGTCGATGATGATCCCCGGTTTCGTAGCCGGTTCGCTGGAGATGGCAGTAGGTTATTCCACCTTCTTCTGGATCGCCAACGCGTGCAGTATTACGACTTTTGTCGTTACCTATTTTGTGTATAAAAAATTGAAAGAGTAACAGATATGAATTATAGACGAATTATTCCGGACGCCATTACCAGTTGCAATCTGCTTTGCGGTAGTGTTGCGGTATATATGGCTACTTTAGGACATTTCAAGTGGGCTTTTGTGTTCATTTTAGCCGGTGCTTTCTTTGATTTCTTTGACGGATTGAGTTCCCGTCTTCTCAAAGCACCCAGTCCTATCGGTATTCAATTGGATTCGCTGGCGGACGATATTACATTTGGTCTGGCACCGGCGATGATGCTGTTCTGCTTCGTGAAGCCGTACATCGGCTGGTGGGCAGTTATCGCCTTACTGATGGCGGCCTTCTCTGCTTTGCGTTTGGCTAAATTCAATGTGGATGAGCGTCAACATGACTCCTTCATCGGCTTGGCTACTCCGGCCAATGCTATTTTCTGGGGCGGTATATGCTGCATGCCTGGTGTGATTCTTCAGCATACATGGTTAGCGTGGGTGTTGATCGGCATTTCTTTGCTGAGTTGCTACCTGCTGAACGCTGAAATTCCTTTCTTCAGTTTCAAGTCCTTCAAGAAAGAGAAAACACTGATAATCAGCTTCTTGGCAGGATGCGTCATCCTGATTGTCTATTGTGTTGTCAAAGCCTGTTTGGCGAACAAAACATCCTTCGCCCTCTTCGGCGGAACGGCTTGTATCGTTTGGTACGTGGCCTTGAACCTGATGATGGCGGCACGCAAGAAAAATTAAGAATAAAAATCAAAATTACGAAATACCATGAAACGTCACCTTGTGTTTTTTGCCAGTCTTATAGTTGCTGCTTCTCTTTCCGCAGCTGAGATCCCTGCGGGGTACTACGATGCGATTGAAGGAAAGCAGGACTCGGCATTGAAATCAACCTTGAGCATGATTGTTAGAGGAGGTGTTCGTTATGACTACGGTATCAACACCTATCATTCCTCCAATAATCCGCCGGAATGGATTGCCGGTGACTTGAAAGCATATGGTACGTGGCAGGCCTTGCCGTTTACGGACCGAAAGGCAGGAGGTGTCGTTTGGGATATGTATTCCAACTGCGTCAGATACTATCCGAATAAGTTAGGTGATTCGGGCTGTTCGCTCAATATCGAGCATTGTCTGCCGAAGAGTTGGTGGGGAGGAACGGTGAACGAGGCATACAAAGATTTGTTCAATCTCAACCCCTCTGATCAAAGGGCAAATAGTCAAAAAAGCAATTATCCGCCGGGACATGTAAAGAAAAGCGATAAGTTTGACAACGGTTCGTTTAAAATGGCCAAGGCCAACACGTCCGGCTACGGTTATATATGCTGGGAACCGGCAGAGGAATACCGGGGTGATTTTGCAAGAACGTATTTCTATATGGCTACGGCTTACGAATATCTGGAGTGGACCGCTTATCCGCAGTTTATCTGCGACACGAATTATCTGATGTTCTCCGATTCGATACAAAAGGTGTTGTTGGACTGGCATCGTGCGGATCCCGTAAGCGACAAAGAGCGTTGTCGGGCAGATGTTATCTCGGATATTCAAGGCAACCGCAATCCGTATATCGACTACCCGGAATTGGTAGAGTATATCTGGGGAAACAAGAAGGGGCAAACTATTGATTTGACGTCGCTCACATGTGCTTTCAGCGTAGGTTATTGCCCGGATGACATGGGAGAACCCGAACCGCAGATTTATGACACGCTCATCTGTCTTCCGGCTATCACGGCAGCCCTGGTAAATGCAGTACCGGGTGGAAGTGCCAACAGCGGTATTCAGTCCAACGGCAATGCGTCTATTACGATGGGCAAAAGCAGTACTGACGGAGAGATTGCCTTTACGGGATTGCAATTGAGGGATTCCGCGATATTGGCCTTTAGGGCTTCTCCATATAACAGCGCAACCAGCATGCAGTTGGAGATATACCTGAACGATGTATTAGACACCACCATCACGATTAGTGTACAGCAGGAGACACGTCATGAAGTGAGATATCGGATTCCTGTTCCTGCAGGCACAACGAGTATTCGAATGGTGTCGGTAGGAGGTTCTACATCCAAACGTGCCTGCATGCAAGAGCTATATCTGCTGCAAGTCAAATCTGGTCAGACAGCCCTCATTATGCCCTCAAGCACAGAGGACGTCCGCAAGGAAATGAGGGACGGACAACTGATTATCCGGCGCAATGCGTCAGTTTTTAGCACTTTAGGACAACTCATTCGGTAAATGTGTCAATTTTTACACATTTTCCGCGAAAATTTGCACGCGCGCGTGAGAAAAAATCAGTAACTTTGCACCCGATTTTGAACCCATACATTTAACAACAAATCCTATATGAAAAAACAACTATTCAGTACCCTGCTTTGCTGCCTGCTGCCATTGACATGGCTGCATGCCCAAAGTACCGTTGCGGAAGGTCAATCGACCGAAGGCAAGGATTTCTGGGTAACCTTTATGCAAGCGGACCAAGACGACAACAACAGTCTGCAACTCCAATTATCCATTTCTTCCCGCGAGGATTGCAGCGTCACGATCGCCAACCCGTTTACCTCGTATTCCGAAA
>DBVU01000014.1:6804-7368 GCA_002308195.1 Bacteroidales bacterium UBA1256 | reverse complement strand
TCTATTCCGTTGATTTGCTTGGTACTAACCTTAATGGCTACGCGACGCATTCTCAAGGATGAGGCGTTGGTGCGCGCAGCCGATAGAATTCGATAAGTTATGCTGTTCTTAGACGATCTCTCAGACATGGCTTTGGCCACTACGGCTCAAGCTCAACAACAGTCGCAAATTCTGCCTCCTGACTCCATTCGTCAGGGCGCACAGATGATGATAGAGTACGCTAAAACAGATCCGCATGGATTCTGGCAAACGGTAGGTGACACCTTGCTGCATTTTGGACTGAAAGTGTTGGCGGCATTAGCATTGTACCTCATTGGTATTTGGCTGATAGGTGTTATCAAGAAAGGTCTCAAACGCATGTATGCTCGCCGCAAAACCGAGCCGACAATCGCTTCGTTCGTCACTTCGTTTGTTTCCATCTCGCTGACCATTCTGCTGATTGTCATTTCTATTAGCACGCTGGGCGTAGATACCACTTCTCTGGCCGCATTGTTGGCCGCGGGAGGATTGGCTATTGGTATGGCGTTGAGTGGCACAGTCCAAAATTTTGCGGGCGGAATCATG
>DBVU01000014.1:0-6755 GCA_002308195.1 Bacteroidales bacterium UBA1256 | reverse complement strand
AGGGTAGTCGAGGTCAATATTACCGCTACCAAGATTCTGACGCCTGACAATCGAGTGGTCATATTGCCCAATGGCGCTTTGTCCAACGGCTCAATCGATAACTATAGCGGACGTCCTTTGCGCCGTGTGGAATGGGAAGTTAGCGTTTCCTATGGCGTCGATGCGGAGAAGTGCAAAAAGGCTATTCGCGCCATCTTGGATAGCGACGAACGTATATTACAAGCCGATACAGACCTCAAGAAACTCTACAAACAGTTGAAAATTTCCAATTATCAGCTCACTACGGTTAATTATCAATTGGATGCTATTCCGGAGCCGTTTGTCGCACTCAAGTCACTCAATAGTAGCGATATCACTTTTGTGGTTCGTGCTTGGGTCAAGAGTGATGAGTATTGGGATGTTTTCTTCGCGATGCAAGAACGCTTCTATACCGAATTGCCGCCACAAGGCTTCACCTTCGCTTATCCGCACGTGACGGTTGTCCCCGAAGAAGAAGGGGGAAAACCAAACAAAAAGGGGAAATAAATGGAAGTTCTCCTCGGTAAAACATTGGCAGAACTGCAAGAGGTCGCTCTAAGTATAGGTTTGCAGAAATTTGCTGGCAAACAATTGGCGGAGTGGCTCTATATTCGGCGTGTCACCTCGTTCGATCAGATGACCAACATCTCTCTCAAAGGTCGCGAGGCACTCAAAGCCAACTATACCATTGGTCGTCATTCTCCCGCTCGCGAAGCAGTCAGTCAAGACGGCACTCGTAAGTATCTATTTGCCGTGGGCGAGCAGTTTGTCGAATCCGTCTATATTCCTGAGGAAGATAGAGCCACCTTGTGCGTTTCTACCCAGGCAGGCTGCAAAATGGGCTGTCGGTTCTGTATGACAGGTACGCTTGGTTTTCACGGCCATCTTTCTGCGGCGGATATCCTCAACCAGATATTTGAAATCGATGCGCAGGCCGTTACTCATCAGTTGGCGGCTCTCACTAATATTGTCTATATGGGCGAAGGCGAACCAATGGACAATATCGACAATGTATTGCGTTCGTTGCAGATTATGACTGCCGACTATGGCTGTGCGTGGTCGCCCAAGCGCATTACTGTCTCTACGGTGGGTATTCCTGCTATGCGGCGCTTCCTGGATGAGTGCGAATGCCATTTGGCTGTGTCTATGCACAATCCGTTTGCTGCCGAGCGCGCAGAGATAATGCCTGCCGAGAAATTGATGCACTTGGCGGATGTGATTGAGTTGCTCAAATCGTACGACTGGAACCATCAGAGGCGCATCAGTTTTGAGTATATCTGTTGGCAAGAGAATACGACCGTCCGTCATGCTAAGGAATTGCTACGGTTGTTGAAAGGTCTTCCTTGTCGCATCAACCTAATTCGTTTTCACGCGGGTGTAGATCGCCAGTTTCCTTCCTCTGACGAGAAGCAGATGGAGTGGTTCCGTGATTATTTGACAGAACACGGATTAACAACCACTATCCGCCGTTCGCGAGGAGAAGATATTCTTGCCGCATGCGGTATGCTTGTCAATGCATTACAAACAAAATAGCGCCCATCGGACGCTATTTTTTGTTGTATGGTGTTTGGTGGTCAAAAATGTACTCTGATTAAGATTTTGACCTTACGGGAGCACAACGTGGTTTGACCGAGACTTTACCGAGACATAAACGAGAGCACTACCTGACATTTTCGACCTCAAAAAATGTACTCTCATTAAGATTTCTTGCAATGCTACATCAAAGCATTTTGCTCAGTTGGTCATAGTATTTCGGCGAAACTGGAACGGAAGCAACGTCCGTTACATCCAATTCTGCATGGATGAAACCTTCTTTGTCGCGTCTCAGCACTTTCACATGGCGCGGATTGACGAAATAAGAACGCTGACAGCGAACAATGCCATGCTTGCCGAGCAGTTCTTCCACTCCAATCATCGATTGGCGTAGCGCATACATCTTAACATGCGCACCATCCATGTAATGGATGTGAATATAGTTTTCTTTGCCTTCAATATACAGTAGAACAGTATTGGCAACCACCAGTTTCAGTCGTCCTGTACTGTCAGCAAAGCGAATCAGGTTCTCTTCCTTCTCTTCTGTTGCATCTGGTCTGGCCGCACACATCAAAGCGGGAACGAGCAAATACGGATAGGCTAGAGTAGAAAAGACCAGCAGCATACATTGCCCTAGTGCAGGAAAATAACCGTAATCGCCGTACACTAGTGCCATATATAGCGCCATAAAGCACGCACATACCAGCCACTCACATCCTGCCCAAATCGTGTATTGCAACCATGACAAACGCACACGCGTGGCAGTCATGGGGATGCGCGATGCACATAGCACGCCAATCAATATACACGTCAGCATCAGCGTATTAAACACCAGTCTGCTACCTTCAGCCTGACCAATGAAATCTAGCATCCAGTTGCTGCGATATAGCAAGATGAATCCTAGAAAAAAGATAGGCATGGCTATCACATGTAGCAACAACGCGGTCAAACCGGTTACACTAGTTGGAATCTTTTGCATATTTAGTCACTTTTTATGGTGTGACGAAATGTCAAATTCCCGGATTTCGTCACTGTATAGATGATTTAGTCGTCTTTTCTGCCTGTTTCGCCACATTTTTTCATTTGCAATCACAATTGTTTGTATGCCTCTCCAAAATGCAGTAATTTTGCACCGTTTTTAGAACAAATTGTTGTCAAACCATTAAACATTTAACGCATATGAAAACTGTAAAACGAATTGGAATGGACGTGCTGGTAGCCGTTTATTGCTTGCAACTCCCGCTCATTGTTATCTATTTGGTAATGAATCTTTAATTCACTAATTCGCTAATTTTCAAATTTATTCTATTATGGACAAAACTGTTATTATTCAGCCTGAGAGCGGTTTGAAATACGATTGGAAAGCTATTGCTGCTAATCCGGGTGGAGTTCATAAACCGCAAATGGACTTAGTCGCCTACAAGGCATTTTATGTAAATACGATTGCGCAAGCGCGTGCGCGTGGCGAGGAACCGATTCTGGTTAGCCTGCCTATTATTGACACCGATCGCTGTTTCGCGCATATTACGCGTGGTATGACCATGCAAGAACGCAAGAACGTTCTCTTTTGGCTGGGCGGCTCCACCGAGCGCCTGGGCAATCTACATACATTGTACAATTTGGCCCTCTTCCGCATTGCTGCACAGCACTGCGTGCATATAGTGGATGTCACTAGCCCAATGCTGGAAGATCCGCACTACGAGCAATTGCTCGAACCGGATGGCGTTACGCTTTCCGAGGCTGGACAAGCTTTAGTGTCTTGCCGTTTTAGCGCGCTCGCGTGCTAACTGTTGTTGCTCGCGTTGCATTTGCTCCAATCGAGCCATAAAGCCGGACTTTGGTTTGCCGGCTTTTTTCTTTTTGTTACGCTCCATCTCTTCCAGCATCTTCTTGTCATTCAGCGTCCAACGGAAGATCATGGTCTGCAGAATCGTGATGAAGAGTGATACGAGGTAGTAGTAACTCAATCCGGCTGCGTAGTCGTTGAATATGAAGAGGAACATGAGTGGCATTGCGTACATCATGTACTTCATAAATTTCATATTCGGATCTGTTGCCTGAGATTGCATCGTGATATAGGTGTAAACGATGTTTACAATGGTCATCAAGAGGCAGAATAGCGACAGGTGATCGCCCAGCAACGGAATATCCATATTCCAGTGGAATACGGCATCGTAGGTCGAGAGGTCTGGCGCCCAAAGCAGCGATTTCCCACGTAGCTCAATAGCAGTCGGCAAGAACCAGAACATAGCTATCAGCACAGGGAATTGGAACAACATTGGCAGGCAACCTGACATCGGATTTACTCCCGCTTGCTGATAAAGTTGCATAGTGGCCTGTTGGCGTTCTTGCATCTTGTCTGCAGGGAATTTCTCATTGATAGCATCTATCTGCGGCTTTAGCGCACGCATCTTCGCGCTCGATTTGTACGAAACAAACACGAACGGCAAAATAATCAGTTTGATCACTAGTGTCATCAGCAGAATAACGATACCGATGTGCAATCCCCAACCGGTGAAGAGGTCAAACATAGGAATAACGAGAATTACATTGATCCAACTGACGATTTTCCAACCCAGTGGCACCAGTTTGTTGAGATTCAGTTTCTCGTCTTTCTCCTTGCCTTCATCATAGGCTTTCAGGGTGTGATAGTGGTTCGGACCTAGATAGAAACGCATTCCCACAGGAGTCTTGCCGCTTAGGTCAAACGGAACAGACGTCTGAGTCGCATATTGCTTGATATAGCCCGAGTGCTTCGGTTGCGGAGTCGATTGGAACTCAGAACCATTAAATGCATCGTCGGCAATCATCACAGTCGAGAAGAACTGGTCTTTGTAACCAATCCATCGTACGCGCGCAGATTCTTTCTCCGTATCATCTTTGCTCTCGCTCAGTTTCTCGATGTCACCGCCAACCAACATGTATTGCAGTTGTGCATAGCGCTCCTCAAATTTGCGACCTTGCTCTTGTTGTGGAATCAACTGATTCCATTGTATTTCCATCGCGTTGATATTCTGCGCCAGTTCTGTCTGCATATTATGCGGCTCAATGGCAAAATGTACCATGTAGTCTGCCGACAGATCATATACAAAATCGATATACGACTCTTCGTTTTCTGTCTTCAGTCGCATGATGGCGCGATTCGGCACTTCGCTCTCTACTGGAGTGAAATAGAGATTACTTGTCTGCAGAATACGGTTGTTGGCGGTGATCAGAGTGAAAGCCAATTGCGATTCATCCCCACGGAACAAACAGAGCGGATTCACACTGTCTCCTGCAGCATGATAATCCAGTAGTTCTGCTTTGCGGATAGTTCCTCCGTGTGACGAGATTGCGATTCTCAGGTGCTCATTTTCAAGCGTTACCAGTTGCTCCGTACCTTGTGCGGCTTGAGCAAACGTGCCATACGCAGCCTGCAGACGCTCTTGCGTCTTCTCCGGATCTACTGCTTCGGTGGCGTTCGTGTTGCTCTCGGCTGCTACTATCTGCAGCGAGTCGCTCAGACGTTGTGCCTCTGCTTCTGCCAGACGAACGGCATTGATAGAATCTTGTACGCGTTGACGCTCAGCCAATTCCTCTTTCGAGGGACGGTTGAGCATTGTAAATCCTACGATAATTGCGGCTATAATCAGAAAGCCGATCCATGTATTTTTATCCATTTATAGTGTATTTGTTAGTTACTTACTCAGTTTGCCGAACATGATGCCTATGTATAGGCGCGGTCCGGACGGACTCATAAAATATTTCCAATCATCCGGTTCTGTCGTATCGACCAATTTGCTCCTGAAATTGCCGAACGGCAGCATATAATCAATTCGAATTAGCAGCGCCATATGGTTGCCTAATCCGATTTCCGTTCCAATGTACGGATCTACAAAGAAGAACGGCGTTTTGGTATACGAGGCATTATATTTTGTCTCGTCTTCGTTTGCATAATCTTTCCCTTCGCTCTGTTCGGGAACGTATAGGCGTTTCATCGTTCCTCCGCCTATGGTTGCGCCTAATAATGGACGCACTCTTCCCCAATTCATATAGGCATCTAGCAGTATTCCTCCCCATCCGGTGCGTACATTTGAACCGGTTTTCATCAGTGGCATCGTGCTTACAAATCCTTCTGCACCTATGTGAATGTGATTTAGCAAATGCACGCGTAGTGCACCTCCTAAACCGTAGCAAAAACCGTCTTTGGGCAGTCCTTTCACATATTCATAACTACCCAAACCCGTATTACTGAATATCTTGTCCGGCGAATCAGCAAACAGATATCCTCCGTGAAGCATCATTCCACCCGAAAAACCGGTGTACACGCCGTTTGTACGAGCCGCACGGCCACTCTGCTCCTGTGCGCATAGGCACAGGGGCAAGAGGACCAATACCAGAATGTATGCTATCCGTTTGTGCATCTTAGATGATGTCAAATGCTACGTCCATCATGTTGGTGAACGAGTTTTGGCGTTGCTCTGCGGTGGTTGCTTCGCCCGTCAGTATATGATCGCTCACGGTGCAGATCACTAGTGCTTTCTTTCCCAAACGTGCAGCGTTCATGTATAGTGCAGGAGCTTCCATCTCGTCAGCCAGTACACCCATCTTCGTCCAATTGGCCTTACGCGGATCTTCGCTGTAGAATACGTCGGCCGAGAACACATTACCTACGTGGTAGGTATAACCGAATTTCTCGCATGCATCAGCAGCCTTACGTGCCAATTGGAAATCTGCTATCGGAGCAAAATGACCGCCCAGGTCATACTGTTGTGCGTAGTTACTGTCGGTGCAGCTTCCTAGAGCTATCACTAGGTCGCCCAGATGAACACTCATCTGACGAGCACCACACGAACCAACGCGAATAATGGTCTCTACATCATAGAAATTGAACAATTCATACGTGTAGATACCGATGGACGGAATACCCATACCATGGCCCATTACCGATACTTCTTTTCCTTTGTACATGCCTGTGTAGCCGAACATATTGCGTACACTGGTCACCATTTTCGGGTTCTCCAGAAAACGCTCTGCCATCAGTTTTGCGCGAAGCGGGTCACCCGCCATAATCACTGTCTTTGCGATTTCGCCGTACTGCGCACCAATGTGCGGAGTAGGACATTGATTTTTTGCCATAATGTTTTGTGTTTTTAAAGGTTTATATTTATTTACGATTTGTTCATTTACGATTTGTTCATTTTCGAATCTTCGAATCTTCAAAT
>DBVU01000082.1:10735-10918 GCA_002308195.1 Bacteroidales bacterium UBA1256 | reverse complement strand
GCAGATCCGAATGCAGAAAAGAAAGCAGCCTTCGACATCGCTAAATTTGCAGGTATCTTCGCTGCCATCGGCATGGCTTTAGGCATGATTGGCGCAGCTCTGGTGTCTGTTGCAAAAGGTTTGCAAGGTTTCGCTTGGTGGCAATATATCCTGATTATCGTTTGTATCTTGCTGGTTATCAGT
>DBVU01000082.1:10259-10597 GCA_002308195.1 Bacteroidales bacterium UBA1256 | reverse complement strand
TTGGAAAAAATGGCTCATCGCCATTAGTGTTATTTTAGTTGTATTATGTATTACATGCGCTATATTACGTCTCTGTGGATTCTGCTTCTGCTGCTTCTGCTTCCATTAAAATCATACGCTCAGGAAGCTGCGCTGCAGGAGGACACTACTTATTTGGCTGGCGAAGGTGATGAACTGACCTCGATGGACGATATTGATGTCAAGGCTATCGGTATCCCCGAATGGCTGACCAGTCACTTTGTCAACGATACCTTGTATATCAATTGCGACTCCGAGGCATTGCCTCGCAAACTGGTCGTCAAAACCAACGATACCGATGTGGTCTATCGTCTGGTGCC
>DBVU01000082.1:0-10254 GCA_002308195.1 Bacteroidales bacterium UBA1256 | reverse complement strand
GTTCATGATGGGCGATACCACGCTGCTCCATCACCATCCTGCCGATAGCCTCTACAAGTGCATCTGGACTGACAATCACATCAATCCTTATGGCACGATGTTCGACTCGCTCAAGGACGACGTACATATTCCGCTGACGGGATTCCATATTCCGGCTCCGGGCTATATTACCAGTCACTACGGATGGCGTCGCTATCGCATGCACAAAGGGACTGATATCAAAGTGCAAATCGGCGATTCGGTGCGTGCTGCATGGAGCGGTCAAGTGCGTATAGTTGGTTGGGATCCAAGGGGTTACGGCTATTTCGTAGTACTTCGTCACGACAATGGGTTCGAGACTATCTACGGCCATCTCAGTCGCCCGTTGGTAGAAGAGTACGAGAAGATTTTCCCGGGCGATGTCATCGGTCTTGGCGGCAATACCGGTCGTTCCACGGGCAGCCACTTGCACTGGGAAATTCGTTTCTTGGGCAATGCGTTGAATCCGGAGGAAATCATCGATTTCACTACTGGCCAACCCAAGAAAGACGAGTATGTTATTGGCATCAAGGCTATCCAACAAGCCAAAGCCGAGCAAGCCGCCATGCGCTTCCACACTGTCAAACAGGGCGACACACTCTCCGGTATAGCCAAACGCTATCACACTACGGTGAAGCGACTCTGCCAATTGAATAAGATTAAAGAAACTAGTATTCTTCGCCTCGGACAAAAAATCCGTGTCAACTAACCCTCATCACTCATGATGATACGGCTCTCCGCGAAGGATAGTCATTCCACGATACGCCTGTTCCACAAAGAGCAGGCGTATCATTTGATGGCTAAAGGTCATCTGACTCAGCGAAATCTTGCCATCCGCACGCTCATACACGGCAGGACTGAAACCGTAAGCTCCGCCTATCACGAACATCAGGTCGCGACCTCCGCTCATCTTCTTCTGAAGCCAGTCGGCCCAATCTATCGAACGCATTTCGCGGCCATGTTCATCCAATAGAATCAGTTCAACGGACGACGATGCCATCCGCAAGATCTCTTGCCCCTCACGCTCTTTTATCAGCGCCTCGCTCAGTGATTTGGCGTTGCGTAGTTCGGGTATAACTTGTATCTGAAAAGGCACGTAGTGAGTCAGCCGCTGACAATAATCATCTATCAGCGAAGCCAATCGACTGTCTGTCGTTTTGCCTACTACCAGAAGGGTGATACGCATTACCACACTCCTTTCTTCAAGATATTGGTGGAATCTGTATCGGTGAAATAATACTCGCAGAAATAGCCGTTCCAAACAAATTTATAAACGACACTACTGCTAATATCTCCGTCTAGGCCGGTGATGGCGGTATAATAGGTATGACCCTCTTGAAATACCGCATGATCGTCTAGACCATCGTTTTCTACTGCTTTCACGCCGAAAAAGGCATTCTCCTGATAAGGATAGTCGCGTTTCAACTCTAGCCAACTCTCAAAAACCTCTTTAGGCGTTATTCCGCTTTCTGCCAGTTCTGCGCTATCGTGTGTCAAACCGGTATAGGGATAGTGCGTGTTGATTCGTCCTGTGCTGTCTAATGGATAGCAATAGTCCCAATAGCCCTTGACGCGATAGTCAAATTTTATTTTGACCGTACTGCTTGGAGCCGTGTGAATGCGTTCTAGATATAGCCGCCCGCATGGAGTCAGCGTCTCCGGATTAACCACAAACGCATATACCCAATAATCGGTATTCTGTTTCAGACCCGTGAAGAAATGGTCGGTACTACCATATTGCAGAGCATGGCTGGCAAAGGGCGCAATATTAAATTCGCCCTGCAGTAGTAGAGCATTGCGCCATGCTATATATTCCATGTTGGCCGAATCGATAGCCAGTGTCATAAATTGCTTCTGATTGTTTGGATCCAGTGGATCGTAATTATTGCGAGCCTCGGTAATGGAAATCAGAAAATACGCATCTTTATTGGTCTCAAATTTGCATTCCACGAAACATGCAGAAAGGGTGTTTATATCAATGAAGATATCCACATCTTTAGTCTCCCACTTAGCTTCTGGCTTGCAACCCCAGACAGTGAAAATCAGCAACAAGCACCATATGTATCCCCAACGCTTATTCATACTGTGCCCTTTCTTTTTCTTCCTCTTTCAGCAGAGTCTGCACCGAATAAATAAAGCGCAAGCAGGTCTTTACGTGGCCTCCGTAGTGACCGAAATTGTACGTGATATTGGCGTTCGACCATTTCACCTTGGCTTGCGTTGCATTCGTATATGGCACGGTCTCATCATCCATCGAGTGAAGCATATAGACCGAAGCTTCTGGTTCCCAGTTGTAACTGATAATCGAGTTGGCGGTCATGGCCTTGTAGAGTTCTGCTACTTTGACGGATGTCTGATCCATGCCTGCTTCTGTCAACAGTTCGTGCGTCACTCTCGTACCAATCATCTTGTTGATTTGTGCGGTGGTAAAACATTTACTGTTTACCCAATCGTTCATCTTCTCGTACAACCACGGTTGCATCAGATCGCGGGTCTCTATATCCAGAAAATTACCCTTAATCATGCCTTGCAGCACCAATGGTACGGCTACGGGATAACTGGCCGTATCTGTTGTGACGAAACGTTCGTATGTAGCTTTGACATCATACGGACCGCCACCTGCAAACACACGGTGAATATCGATGCGAATAGAGTCGCTCGGATCGTTGTATTCGGTCTCAATCAAATGTTCTACGGCCATCGTCGTTGCGCCGCCTTGACTATAACCCATCAGGTAGATATCGTCATGCTCAGGAGCCATACCCACGGCGTCCAGCCACGGACGAACAGCCAAATACATATCTACTACGTTGCGTGCTGTCAGGTCCATTACCAAGTACGGGTGCAGTTGCGAGACGGTAACACCGTAGCCCAGATAATCAGGAATAATCAGTCCGTAACCCAGTTTTACCAATACACCTTCCAGCGAGAAGCAGTTGCTCGGAGCCTCTGTGTTGCTGCCTATCGTGTAGTGGCTGACCAGAATCAGTCGTTTCGGCTTCTTCCCTTTGGGAAGCATTACCTTGCCGGACAGACGAGTTTCGTCGCCGTTCAGATCAAAACTGGTGTATGTGCCTACTATTTCGGTTACTTTGTTTTGGCTGCCGTATCTCAGCAGTTCCTGTATCATGCCTGCGGCAGAGATGCTACTGGTCTTGCGCGGACCGTCCATCTCATCTCCTGCGCTGTTCACCTCACGCCTTTTTCCTTCCACATATGCATTTATCGGCGTTCCGTCTGGCATAAAGCAGTTATACGGCAGACCTTGGCTTAGGTCTGTCTCGCGTTGGCCTATTACCTTGAAATCCAAACCTTTTGCAGCTTCTATATCAGTGAAGTCGACCCATTCTTCTTTGCCGAACTGACAACTGACTACTGACAACTGACAACTGACAACTGCGAACAATATGTAAAGATATTTTTTCACGCTAACCTTTAGCCTTTAACCTCTAACCTTTCATCAGAACCTTACTCCTATACTAGCTCTGATTATCTTGGACGAAGCTAGGAATATAGTATTGCTGTCTTTCAGCGAATAGAGTCCTCCCAGATCAACGGCCATGAACCATTGTTTGTAGTTGGCACTCATTCCCAGTACAATGATATCGAACGCTGCTCCTATATCAGTTTTCTTGCCGCGAATGTCTAGTTCTGTACCTCCGTTGATACCCAGACCAAGTCCCAAACCTGAATAGAGGTTGACGTAATCGTGGTGGAAATAGGTGAATCGTGCCGTAGGCATTATAACTACGTTGTAGAAATAGTGTCCCGGATCACGCATCACTTCCGCACCCGTTCCGTCGCGAAAAACATTGTCCCAGTGTACTTCGCTCAGATCGACCATCCCGCCGAACGAGAACCAGTCATTGTGGCGGAACTGATATTCTAGCCAGAGGTGTTGGTCGTAATGGAAATTCTCGTGATAACCCTGCGTGTACATTCCATCCAGCGTCGTTGCAATGGTAGCGCGTTGATGCCAAATCAGGGTTTCAAAGAGTTGGTCGCCCCAACCGACGCGTAGTTCATGTTTCCAGAACGTACGGTCTAGCAGTGTCTCGGCACCCAGAGGTGTTGTACACAAACTGAAGAGAGCTAATATGACGACTAACTTTTTCAAATCGGCTGCAAAGATACTGCTTTTTTTTTACATATGCAAGCGTGTGCGGCGAAAAATATGCCTTTTATTGTATTTCTACGCCTTGCGCGTTATAGGTTTTTCCTTCGCGCAGAATGAGCAATTGCCCATCACGAAGTACCTTTTCTGCGGTTTTGACGACAGGAATATCTTGCCATCCTTCGGTCTCGCGAATCAGTCTTCCGTAGATAATCAAATCGCTAGTTACAGACTCATAGTCTGTGCTGTTCCATTCCCATCGAAGACCTTCCGGAGCATCAGGAGGCGTGGCAGCCTCTTCGCAGCCTACTGTTTGCGTGGATACTATCTCATCGGATTTGTGGGTTCGGAATTCTACTGTGTACTCGCCTTCTCCTTTGACCGTATATTCTTTCCATCCTTCTGCTGCGCGGTAAACGGGAAGGGCTTCGCATGGCACGTGCAGCGTGATATCGGTCTGCGGTTCTGCGGCAGTCATCTGTTGGGGCCAATTGGGTACCGAATCTGTCCAGGCGGCATAGATATCTGTCAGGTTGGTGCATGGGGCAAATGCCGAAGCAGCCAACAGGCTGAGGCTGTCGCCCAACACGACCGTTCGTACCAAATCGCCTTTCTCTGCCCAAGGAATTCCAAGGCTGTCGAATGCCATAGCTCCGTAGCCGCTCAGAGTCAGCACACTGTCGCAATCCAGCAGCCAGGCTATGCTATCTCCCTCGGCACCGCAAACGCCGCTGTACGGCCCGCCATCTATGGTGAACTTGGTTGTCCAGTTTCTGCTGTACAGGTCTTTGGTTCCGCACGGTATATGCACCTTGATATTAGCTGCGGTCATGCCGCTTCCGGAGTAGATATCCGTGCGAATCTGCGGTACTGTTTCTGTCCACTGTGTATATATATCGCGTAGCGATTTGCATCCTGTGAACATATCGCTAGAATTCATATTGTTCACGCTTTTGGGAATCGTCAGTTCCTTCATTGACGAGCAGCCGCGGAATGCCCCGTAGATACGCTCCAATGTGCTAGGCAGAAGTACGGTGTCCAGGCGGGTACAATTATAGAAAACCCCTGTTCTTAGAGCTGTCACGCCTTCGGGAACACGTATGCTCTTTAGTTGGTAGCAGTAGCGGAAAACATCGGTACCGAGCGCACCAAGGCTGTCGGGCATGACTGCGCGCGTCAGCCTTATGCAGTTTTCGAATGCTGAGCCGCCTATCTCCTCCATTTTTCTTGGTAGCTCTATGCTGACAAGTGTACTGCAATTGCTGAAAGCGGCTGAGCCTATCTCACGCACACTCTCAGCTATGCTGACTGTTTTTAGTTGGGTGAGCCCGTCAAAGGCCCGCGAACTTATTCGGGTGATGCCTTCGCCTATGGTCACACTCTTGATTGAACTGATTTTCGGATACCAAGGCTGCAGATACGTAGTACCACTGTAGTTTATCATCGACCCTTCGCCTGTGATGCTCAGATTACCATCGCAATCCAGCGTCCAGCGCATCTCAGTGGTGTCACTGCAGAAGCCCATGAGATTTTCTACTATCGCGTAGTTTTTCCATCCGTTGGCCGCACTATACAAGGCTGTGGAGCCGCATGGCACATGTAGCGTAATGCCGCTGGCAGTAGTCATTTGGGTGGGCCAAGTAGGGATTTCGCCTGTTATCCACGAAACCGTTATGTCGCTCAGCGCAGGGCAGTCCTTGAACGCACCTGCACCGATACTCGTCAGACCGGCACTTCCAAAATAGACAGAACGCAGGCCGGTGCAACCGCCAAAGGCGTAGTTGCCTATTGTTTGCACAAAGGGTGCATTTAGTGCTCGCAGCGAAGTGCAACCAACGAACGCTGAATCCTGGATGGTTAGTACCGAAGTGAGGTATAGTTCGCGCAGCGAAGTACAACCACGGAAAGCATTTTTCTCCACTGTGCCGGTGCGCCCGTACATAACCATTTTTTCCAGCGAAGTGCAGCCCTCGAAAGCACTTTCAGGGATACACCCTTTTGAGGCGTTGTAGTCGTTCAGCGAAGCTGTTTTAGCGTTGTAGCAACCGTAGAAAGCGTACTTGCCTGCGCCATCGAAGAAGATCGATACACCTATGCTGGTTATCAGGTCGCGATAGGGGTACCAAGGCGCGCCTCCTGGCGTATAATCAGGCAATCGCCCATCTACCGTTCCTCGCGAAGATATGATGCCTAGATTGCCTTCGCAATCGATGCGCCAATCGAGTATCGTACCTTGTCCTTGCCCGCATTCACCATGCACGTATATCTCGTTCTTGCTAATGTTTTTCCAGCCATCCATCGCCCCATACAGATCTTTTGTCCCACAAGGGATGTAGAGCGAGAGGTTTGAGTCTTTTTTGCCGAAAACTATGTCGTTCCAGGTGGGAATGGTGGCTTCAGTGTCCCATTCCAGGTAGAGCATCTCCATGTTCTCGCAGTTGTAGAACGCCTGGTCCAGTTTGGTCACTGCTTTCGGAATCGTGATGCGGTAGAGCATAATGCAGTTGCTAAACGCATAATGACCGAGGCTGGTCACGGTATTGGCTATATCTACCCAAATGATGTTTTGTTGGTAGGCAGACCAAGGACTGGGCGACTCTTGCGTATAATCGGCCATCGCACCCGAACCGCTGATAGTCAGTCGGTTCTTGTCGGTATCGAGCGACCAAGTCAGATTGTTACCGTTCTTGCCGCAGTTGCCGCTATAGGTAGCAGCCTGCACAATAGTGCAGAATAGGAGGGAAATTATCAATAGAAATGGGGAACGTGACATAGCCGTAAGTGAGTTAGTGGTGAGTGCATATAGATTTTCGGTGCAAAGATACAAATAAAATTTGATATGTCCAAATTTCATGAAAACTGAAGGTGTTTTAGTGGCTCAATTTAGTCGAAACCTTTCGAAATGTTAATTTTTTATTAAAAAACGTGGAAAAAATTTGTGTATGTGAAAAAAATATAGTAACTTTGCGCCGCAAAATATGGGGTACACCCATTTGAAAATGCCTTGAATACTAACTCACATTACTGAAATTAGATACCATGAAGCATTTATCCTTCATTTCACGTTTGTTTTCCAATAATGGAGTGAATCGTGCCTTGTCGCTAATTTTCTTACTTAGCGTGTCTTTGTTTCTTACGGCGAGAACGATTTATTTTGTTAATACAAAAGGATGGACAACCCCCTATTGCTACGCTTGGAACAATAGTACGAATGCCAATAATGGTTGGCCGGGAGTTGCCATGACAAAAACTGCAAATAAAGTTGCGGGGTTTGATGTGTGGCAATGTACAATAGATAATTCGTATGATAGGTGCCTATTTGATATCGGTAGTAATTCAGACCAAACGCCAGATGCTACAATTAATACTTCAAGACTATACTATTGTGATGGGACGTGGTATGCATCTCGCGCAGCAATTCCGACTACTACAATCTACTTTTTGAATTCTGCTAACTGGTCTACTCCTTACGCATATATAGCAGATGGATCGTGGAATAATTATAAGCCGTGGCCGGGAGAGGCTATGACGAGGGAATCAAGATGCGGCTGTAATCTTTATTCTTACACATTCTTAAGCGCTTCAAAATACTATTGTATCTTTAATAATAATAGCGGTGCGCAGACAGGTAACTTGGACCATGTAAATGATCATAATGGAGAATGTTTTACATATTCAGACAACAACTGGGGAGTAACACCTTCTAGTACATGTGTGACAGTATATTTTGTAAATTCCAAGAACTGGAGCAACCCCAAATTGTACGCATGGGAAGGAGGAACAATAAATGTTGGTTGGCCCGGTATAGCAATGACGAATACAGGAAATACTGTCTGCGGATCTACAATCTATAGCGCTTCAGTTCCAAACAATTTAACTAACTGTATTTTTTCAGATGATGGTGCAACTCAAACGGGCGATTTGACCGTTTATGCAAACAAATACTATCACCCGACCTACGATGTTTGGTATGACGACGTAGATGATATCAACGCCGAGTGCGTTGTGTCGTCAGGAAACCCGATTATGACTTATGGTAAGGCGGAACTCATCTACAATCGTTCGGCTGATATCCAAGTCCGCGCAGTAGATGACAATACACCATTCTCGGAAATTCTTTATTACTGCGAATTTGAAACTCCAATGGGTGAAACTTATACTTGGTACCAAGTCGATTTCAAGAATAACAAGACCGGTTATTTTGAGCTCATCAACCTCATCCCTTGTAGCGAATATACACTAACCGTTTGGGCTATTGATAACGATGGTAATTTCTCGGAAAACAAAAAAGTGATCAAATTCACAACCGTCTGCGATGATACCAATTTGTATTTGAGCAGCGATGCAAATGGTTGGTCAACTAATAATGCCGATTGGAAATTCCAGTATCATGACTATGAGCACCATCGCTATATCTTGATTAAGGACAATATAGCTGAGGGTATGGCATACAAGTATACGCAAAATGGTAACTGGTCGCCGGGCGGGGATAGCTGTAATCTCTATGCTACGCACGATGCGGATGTGGCTGTCTTTACTGCTACGCGTCTCAAAAACCATATTTCTACGTTTGACGAACTGTATCTGGTGGGAACGGTCAATGGCTCCGACTGGAATGTGACCGATGCGCGCCGCTTGACTTGGGAGAATCCAATCAAGGCCGTTTGGGAAGGTGCGGTTACCAAAGGCGGACAATACAAGATTTTGGTTCGTCACCACTACAAATGCGATGGCGGTGCTACGGGTTACTACGATGAGTGGAATTATATTACTCCTAACAACGTAACTTTCAACGAAGACTATACCAACGGTATTTTGACCTTCGATTTGCTGACTTGGACTTACCAATGGAAAAATGCGGACGATAACCTCTGCGAGAAGTCGGGTGCTCCGCGCTCGGGATTGAAGCCATCGGAGTTTGGAGGCACTACGATTTTCCATATGGGTTATGAAGTCAGCATCTATACACCGAGTGCGACTCAATTGGTTATTCGGGCTAAATCGAACGACTGGTTTACTCGTACGGGGTCTGCTGCGCCAATCTTTATGCTGTTTGCCGAAGAAGACATAACGCACAAGACCTTGGAGAAAACGATGATAGACACCGGCGAGGATGATGTGAACCACTGTAGATGGTTTACCTTGACCATCAACCTGGGCGACAAGGCGCAGAACTATGGAACGGATGACCTGGTGGCTGATTTCACGATGGGTGCTTGTATTCGATTTAGTATTAAGTTCCCATTTGCGGGAAGTTTCTCCATTACAGATCCGATGTACTATTACATCCGCCAAGGATGTGCTCCGTACTACTTTGAGATCTACCATCATAATGATGCTCCTAATGCGAAAGCCATTACTCAGTTTGAGGGAGGAGATGTGCTGCAGCCTATAATTTATTATCGCAAGTTTACACCTGGCGCATGGGAGACGCTCTGTCTGCCGTTTACATGCTCTGCAGTGCGCGTGTATGATCCGGACGATGACAAGGAGTACGATTTGCTGCCGCAACATAACTCTGAGAACGCTGAATATTGGCTTCGTACTTTTGGACCGGCTACTTATACCGAGCGCGATGGATTCAAACCTAACTGGCAGAACGTGCCTGTTGGTGTAAATCTTCCGCAGAAAGATGTGCCGTATATCATGCAAGTGCCTGATGTAGGAGGCTACTACAACGACAAATACGTGATGTTCTACGGCAAGGGTTATCAGACCATTGCTAACAAAACACCGTGGAGCAAACAAAGTTCGGCGGACGGTTTCCGCTATTTCGGAAATACCACTATGTGGCCGCAGAACCTGGGTCAGGCCTATATGATTAGCGCCGATGGACTGTGGTTCGAAAAGAGCAGCGGTAATACCCTCTATCCGTTCGAGTGCTACGTAGTAGCAGATCCGACCAATACCGCCAAATATGTTCGCTTCGGCGGAGTAGGTGAGCAAGCGCCTGAAGTGGCTACAGGTGTTCCGAATGTGAATGATGACCAAAGTCTGAGTTACTCTTACGATGGCGCACAACTCTATCTGCGCTCCACGGCTGATACGCCGGTTAGCATCTACTCTGTAGATGGGCGACTGATTCTCTCGTCCGACCTATCGGCACACATTGAATCGGCTTA
>DBVU01000015.1 GCA_002308195.1 Bacteroidales bacterium UBA1256 | reverse complement strand
TGTGTGCGGAAGGAACGAATATCGATGCCATCCAGAAGAACAGCACCCTTTTGCGGGTCGTAGAAACGCGGCAGAAGGTCGGTCAATGTGGTTTTTCCGCTACCAGACTGACCAACCAACGCAACCGTCTTGCCCTTAGGAATCTCCAAACAAATATCAGTTAGCACCTCACGCTCTGGCTGATAACTGAAATGCAAATGATCGAAGCAGATGCCCTTTTCGAATTGTACCGCCTTAGGTTTTGCGGGTTCTATGATGGACGACTGTGTTTCAAGCACACTATCGATGCGTTCCAACGACGCCATTCCACGGCGTATGCCATAGGCCGCTTTGCTTAGATCCTTGGCCGGATTGATGATGGAATAGAAGATAACCAGATAGTAGATAAACGTAGCCGCATCAATCGTAGCATGATCACTCAGAATAAGCAATCCACCGAACCAGAGGATAATAGCGATGAGCGCGGTTCCAAGGAACTCGGACAAAGGATGAGCCAAATAATAGCGGCGATTGATGCGATTGAACGTGGCACGCGTGGCATTGATGAGCGCCACGAAACGAGCCTGAAGTTTGCTCTGCGCATTGAATCCTTTCACTACGCGTAGTCCCAACAGAGTCTCATCGATGGCAGACAGGATCTCTGCATTCTGTTCCTGGCCGCGTTTGGATGCTCGTTTGAGCGAACGGCCGATACGACCTATCAAGAAAACCGCGATAGGCATCAGCAACAAGACGAAGAGCGTTAACTGCCACGAGATAACCAATAGCGTGACCAGATAAACGAGAATCATGATCGGGTCCTTGAACAGAATATCCAAGGCCGACATAATAGATGCCTCTACCTCATTGACATCGTTGGTCATACGCGAGATAACATCTCCGCGGCGCGCCTCAGTGAAATAGCCCATCGGCAACGAAAGCACTTTGTCATACAACTGTTGGCGCAAGTCACGCAAAACACCTGTGCGGATGGGCACCATATAATAATTGGCCAACCAAGCCGTTCCACATTTGAGACCGGTCATTGCTACCAAGAACAAGCCCAACAGAAGCAAGACATATCCCGCTCCGTGCAACGCAATCTGCTCGTTGAGCAAACAATACATATTGGTTCGCAAAGCAGCTATGGTCTCTTGCAAACCACTCACACTATTCATATCGACTGGCACCGTATCGGCCGATGTCAGGCCAAACAAGATGCGCAGCACAGGAATAATGGCCGCAAACGAGAAAAGCGAAAGTACCGTGGAGAAGAGGTTGAACACAATATTCAACGCCATCTGCCCCTTATAGGGCGGTACAAAACGACGTATGAGAGTCAGAAAATTCATGAATTTATTCGGCGATTTTCTCGCACATATGTTAATATCTGTTTATCGAAGATAGTGTGATCGGTCAAGAAAATCGTCTCGACCGGCAATACTACCAATCGCTTATCCATAAACTCAAGTTGCGTTGGGAGTATAGTTGTACTCAGTCTTTGGTAATCTTTTTCCGTAGTAACGATTGTGTCGAAACGTGCGGCACGTTGCAAGATAGCATGTATATCCTTATCGCTATAGGTGTGATGATCCGGGAATGCAAGTAGTTCTGCCTTTGGACACAGTTGGCGTACATGCTCCAAGACATATTCCGGTTGAGCTATGCCGCACAGCACAAGCGCCGAACCATTCAATTCGATTGGCGAATAATTCAACCCTGTGAAATGAAGCGATTGGAAAGTAGGCAAATGCAAACGATTGTCCACCACTCGCATATCAATAGGACGAATATCTGATGGACACTTAGTTATCACTATCGCATCCGCCTTTAGCGCACGTGACGGCAGGTCACGCAACCTACCCCACGGCAACATGTGGTCGTCAATATACAATTTGTTGTACGGCGTGAGCAAAATCTTCAAACCGCATCGTATTCCACGATGTTGGAAAGCATCGTCCAACACTACGACATCCAAATTAGGTATCTGTTTCTGCAAGAGATGCACTCCACGCACGCGGTTTTCGCAAACGGCCACAGGCACATCAGGAAATTTGGTGTGAATCTGCATTGCCTCATCTCCAATGGTAAAAACCGAGGCCTGACTATCCGCCAATACAAACCCGCGCGTCTTGCGTTTATAGCCGCGCGAGAGGACAGCAGGATGTAATCCGTTAGCCAACAACAAACGTAACAGATATTCCACCATCGGCGTTTTGCCCGTTCCTCCCACCGCCAGATTACCCACGCAGATGGTAGGCACATTGACTGACAGCGAAGGCAACAGATGTTGGTCGTACAATTGATGACGAACAGCTACGCCAAGCGTATAGAGCCAACTGATAGGAATATAGAATATATTGCGCCACATAAGGGACTTAGGGTTTTATTGAATCGTTACTTCAGGCATCAAAGCCATAATACGCGGTTGAGAACAGAACTCACGTACCTTGAGCAACAGTCGCTCCTCGTCAGTGGTATTGTCAAACATTTTCAGCAATTCCTCCATCGGGTCTTTTACCTCTGGATAGTAAGTCATCTGATAGGCCTCCAGTTCGGCCAATTCTGCTGCTTTCTCAATGGCATTATCAATATTGCCTAACTGGTCAACCAATCCAAGTTCCTTGGCCTTGTCTCCCAACCAAACACGACCTTCACCAATGGATTTGATATAATTCTGTTCCACTTTGCGACCTTCAGCACAACGGCTTGTAAACAGGTCATATCCACGCTCTACCATCGTTTGCATCAGTTGGTGTTCCTCCGGATTCATACCTTTGTACAACATGTTAACCTCAAGCGCCGAATTCTTGTTGGTGCTGATACCATCTATATCCAAGCCCACTTTTTCGCGCAGTTTGGCCACATTAGGTATCGTACCAAAAATACCGATGGAACCCGTAATCGTAGTCGGTTCTGCAAAGATATAGTCTGCTCCGCAAGAGATATAATAGCCACCCGAAGCAGCATAATCGCCCATTGATACGACAACAGGAAGACCTTTTTCTTTCAGTTTCTGCGTAGCACGCCAAATTTGCTCACTGGCATCTGCCGAACCACCAGGACTATTGACACGGAGAACGACGGCCTTGATATCGTCATCTTTGCTGATTTTCTTCATCTGTTTTACCACGTCGTTGCTAACAATACCCTCGTTTCCATCCTCGGTGATAGTTCCTTCCAGATAAAGCACAGCAATCTTGTCTTTAACTTTCGACTCTGGACGCTTAACTTGTGCTAATTGAGATGTTTTGAGCGTATTGTAATCTTTGGTACCAGTATAGATACGTAACAGAGAATCCATATCCTGTTGATAAATCAGCGTATCCACCAGTCCAGATTCCACTTGTGCCTCAGCCGGTTGCAAACCCATATAGCGGTCAGCCAGTGCATCGAGTTGATCGACTGACAATTTGCGTGAAGTGCCAACGGCTGCCTTGTATTCATCCCAAATACCAGTGAGGTACTGCTGAGTTTGGAGACGATCGGCATCGGACATACTAGTACGGAAATAAGGCTCAACAGCTGATTTGAATGTACCCACTTTTAGGATCTGCATTTCTACGCCGATCTTCTCAAAGATACGAGCGAAATACATCTTCTGCGCTGTCAAGCCATTCCAATTGACTGCACCCGTAGGATCCAAACAGATACGATCAGCTACAGAAACTATGTAGTAGTTGGTCTGGTCATAATTCTTAGCAGACGCAATAATCCACTTGCCGCTTTGCTTAAAATCGAGCAGTGCATCGCGAATAGCTTTCGCGCTGGCCGGTGCGACCGCCATCTCTGCTCCGTCTAACCATATACCCAAGATGCGTTCGTCTGTTTTCGCCAAACGAATATTACTCAATATTTGGTCAAGCCCAACAGTCTCTTCGGATGCATAATTGCCGTATGGCATTTGTCCAAGCAATGAACTGAACGGATCTTCCTCCTGAGCCTGTTCAACAAGATTTCCCTTGAGTTGCAAGCGATAGACCGTTTTTTCTTTGAGTTCTACACTAGATGAACCAAGCATATCTCCCATCAGCCAGCCAAGCAAAGCACTACAAAGGAAATACACGGCAAAGAAAATTAGGCATCCACCTAAACAGCCAATCTTACGACGCTGAGGTGCTTGTTGCGACTCAGCATTCACTAGAATCTTACGAGATCTGAAACACATAATTGTACAAATTTTTAGTTATTATTCAGTTTTAAATTAAAGCTCAATCTGTGGTATACGGTTGGACCAAATTGCTTCAACGCAGCGTAATGTTCGGGCGTAGGATACCCCTTGTTGCTAGCCCAACCATATTGCGGAAATTCCTCGTGCAAGCGAATCATGTAATCGTCACGATAGGTCTTGGCGAGGAT
>DBVU01000092.1:12876-13091 GCA_002308195.1 Bacteroidales bacterium UBA1256 | reverse complement strand
GGTCGCGAGGCCGAATATCCGGGCGAAGAGCGTATCCTGATTCCTAGCCCGAAAGTGCCGACCTACGATATGAAGCCGGAAATGTCAGCTCCGGAGGTAACAGACGCGCTGGTAGAGGCTATCAAGACGCAGCGTTTCGACTATATTACGCTGAATTTTGCAAATGGTGATATGGTTGGTCACACCGGCGTTTACGAGGCTATCGTGAAAGCCGT
>DBVU01000092.1:9523-12768 GCA_002308195.1 Bacteroidales bacterium UBA1256 | reverse complement strand
GCCATCAATGCGGATGGAACGCCAAACACCGCTCACTCGCTCAATCCTGTGCCGTTCATCTATATCAGTCGCGATCATACGGATGCGAAAGTGGAGAATGGTATTCTGGCCGATGTAGCACCTTCGATTTGTCATATTCTCGGTATTCAGCAACCGGCGGAAATGACCGGGCACAACCTGATAAAGTAACAAAAAAAAGAGCGACCATCTTGGCCGCTTCTTTTTCAGGTTGAACCTTAGTGAGAAACAAGAATTACTCAGCAACGGTGTCATTAACAACCTCAACTACCTCAACGGTATCGTTAGCAGTTGTGTCGTTCTCACAGCATTTGTTGCAGCACTTGTTTCCGCAGCTAGCTGCAACGAAAGCAACAGCTACGATAAGAAGCATCTTTTTCATACTGATCAAAATTGTTTGTTTTTAAAGCTTTAAAATCATTAAGTCTTCGCCTTTTTGCGAAAATCGGGTGCAAAAATACTACAATTTTTGGATATATGCAAAAAAAAATGTAATTTTGCGCAATAAAATTTGCATTTTATATGAATAGGCTTCAAAATTTTGACAAAAAAGACCTTAAATTTGTTGGTTGGAACATTCTTTTGGCCATCGTTGTGGGTGTGTTGGTGTTGGTTATTTTGCTGATTTGGTTGAAAAAATACACTCAACATGGCGTAGAGATTGAGGTAGCGGATGTAACAGGCATGTCGGTTTCGGAAGCGGAATCGGTTTTGGATGAGCAAGGTCTTGTACTGAATGTGATTGACTCTACCTATTCCAGCAAGGTGCCTTTTGGCACGATTGTTGACCAAAATCCAAAGGCCCTGAGTCATGCTAAAAAGGGCCGCGAAGTGTATGTCATCATCAACGCGACCAGTCGTCCGCAGATAGTGATGCCGAACATGCAAGATATGAGTTCGCGTCAGGCCGCAACTACGTTGCGCAATCTTGGCCTGTCGGTTGATACCACGTTTGATTACGAACCATCGGCTTTCCGTGACCTGGTGCTGGATGTTAAATCCGGAGGCAAGAGTATAGAACCGGGAACCAAATTGGCACAAGGCACGCGCGTACGTCTGGTGGTCGGATATGGTCGTGGCACGCAGCAAGTGACTGTTCCGAGCGTCATCGGACTGAATCTGCAGAGTGCGCGTAGTATGCTGCTTAACCATCGATTGACTGTCGGAGCTGTGCAACGCGATGAGGAACAGCGCGAAGGCGTAGAGCAAGTGGTCTATCGTCAATCGCCCTCTCCGGGAGAAATGTTGGTCGAGGGAGAAACTGTGGCATTATATTTGTCGAGTGATATAGAGAAGGCGGTATTGCACAACAACGCCAAAGACGATAACGACGAAGACAGTTGGTTCTAGAGCAAGAGGAAATATGGGAACGCTGGCGGTGTGAGGTAGATAGCGGTCAGGGCAAAGAACGCGTCGACAAGTATCTGGCCGAACATATGACCAATACCAGTCGCAACCGCATCCAGACGGCTGCCGATGCCGGCAATGTGTGGGTGAACGGCCAGCCTGTCGCATCCAACTATCGCGTCAAACCCGGCGATGTGGTGCAAGTGATGCTCGATCACGAACCGCACGACTTCACTATTACGCCTGAAGAAATACCACTGGATATCGTTTACGAAGACAGCGAAATACTCGTATTAAACAAACCTGCCGGTCTAGTGGTGCACCCCGGACATGGCAATTATGAGCACACGTTGCTGAATGCGTTGGCGTTTTATTTTCAAGGCAAAATCGATATGAATGACCCATCCATCGGCTTGGTCCATCGTATCGACAAGGACACTAGCGGACTGCTACTAATTGCCAAAACTCCGGAGGCGAAAACATCGCTCGGCCGTCAATTTTTCGACCATACAACCGAGCGTACTTATAATGCATTGGTGTGGGGCACTTTTGCGGAAAACGATGGCACGATAGTCGGAGCTTTAGCGAGAGATAACCGAGACAGAACCCTGTACCGAGTATGGGATTTGGAGGAGTGTCCGCAAGCCAAAGAGGCCATCACTCACTGGCATGTTGTGGAGCGTTTTCCGTACGTGACGTTGGTCGAATGCCGCTTGGAAACAGGCCGCACGCATCAAATCCGCGCGCACATGAAACATATCGGCCATCCGTTGTTTGCCGATGAGAAATACGGTGGAATGGAGATACTAAAAGGCCTACGCACGCAGAAGTACAGACAGTATATCGAAAATTGTTTCGCACTTTGTCCGCGCCAGGTGTTGCATGCCAAGACACTGGGTTTCACTCATCCCAAAACCGGTGAAAGGATGCATTTTGATAGCGAGTGGCCCGCGGACATGACGAATTTAATTAATAAATGGAGACATTATGAGCCAAATACTTTGGGTTGACGACGAGATAGATCTGTTGCAACCGTACATCATATATTTGAATGGAAAAGGCTACGAGGTCATCACGGCCACTAATGGTCAGGATGCGCTCGACATAGTTGATTCCACGGTACCCGATATCGTCTTTTTGGACGAGAATATGCCGGGCTTGTCCGGATTGGAAACGCTACAGGAAATCAAGCGTTTACGTCCTGAAGTTCCGGTGGTAATGATTACCAAAAGCGAGGAAGAGCATATCATGGAGCAGGCTATTGGCGAGAAAATCGCCGATTACCTGATCAAGCCTGTTAATCCGAGCCAGATTCTGCTTTGCCTGAAGAAGCATATTCATCAGCAGACTATCGTTACCGAGCATACGCAAGAGAATTATCGCCAAGAGTGGAGCGACATCGCCTATCTGATTGACACGGCTGGCACGGCCGAAGAATGGATGGCGGTGGAACGCACGCTGAGCAAGTGGGATATCGAGTTGGAGCAATCGTCCATGCGCAGCATGATTGACGATCAGCGCACTCAGGCCAATGCTGCATTCAGCAAGTGGATTCAGCGTAACTACGAGAATTGGTTCGAACCCAATGCGCAACGCCCGTTGTTGTCACAAGACGTGATGAAACATAGCGTTTTCCCGTTGTTGGACAAGGGTGAAAAAGTACTGTTGTGTGTCATCGACAATTTCCGTTACGACCAGTGGAAAACCATCCAACCGCTGCTGGGCGATTTCTATACGGTGCAAAATGAAGAGCAGTATTTTAGTATCTTGCCGACCGCCACTCAGTATGCGCGCAATGCCATTTTCTCCGGCCTTCTGCCACTCCAGATTCAGCAGATGTATCCGCAATATTGGGTAGAAGAAGGCGATGAGGAAAGCAA
>DBVU01000092.1:0-9455 GCA_002308195.1 Bacteroidales bacterium UBA1256 | reverse complement strand
TATTCGTATTGGAAGGTCAACGAAAGCGATTTCTGCGAGCGGGTTATTGCGCAACTCAAGGGTGTGCAAACGCCTCTGAATGTGGTGGTTCTGAATTTCATCGATATGCTTTCTCACTCGCGAACAGAGAGCAAGATGATGCGCGAATTGGCCAACGACGAAGCGGCCTACAGAAGCCTGACACTCAGTTGGTTCCGCCATTCGCCTACCTACAATCTGCTGAAGCGTGCTGCCGAACTGGGCTTTACACTTGTCCTGACCACCGATCACGGTACCACGCGCGTTCGCAACGCGGTACAGATTATTGCTGACAAGAATACGAACACCAATATTCGCTACAAAGTGGGCAAAGCGCTCAATTGCAATTCGAAGAATGTGATGGTCATCGAGCAGCCGAAGAAAGTCGGCCTGCCATGCCCGAATGTGAGCAGCAGTTATATGTTCTGTACGGGCACCGATTTCTTCGCCTATCCGAACCAGTTCAATTATTACGCCCAGTACTATCGCAACACTTTCCAGCACGGCGGAATTTCGTTGGAGGAAATTGTTATTCCGTTGGTTACGCTGCAACCTAAGAAATGAGCAAACATCGTCATCATATATTGGGTTGGTTAGTGCTGATAGCTTGCGTCGGTGCTTTGCTGATTGTCCTTTGGCCGATGCTTAGCCATCATTCTGCGCCTAAACCATCTGATTTGGAGGGAAAAGACCAGCGATTGACTGTTCTGACGTGGAATACGCATCAGATGGGTCAATTCCGCAAGCCGGCTGAGAATGAAGTACTGCGCTATCTGTTGCAGCAAGATGCGGACGTGATTTGTCTGCAGGAAGTGGATGTCTACAAGACACCTGAATTCTTAACTTTGCCTGAAGTGAAGCAGGTCTTGAGCGCGAAATACGCGTTCTCTTACATCGATTTTGCGGTCTACAACCAGCGTCGTCAGTTTGGCAATATGGTGTGGTCCAAATATCCGCTCATCAACAAACATACGGTCGAGTACGAAGTTCGCGCCAATATCAGCAGTCGTTGCGATGTGGTTGTCGAGGATGATACTATTCGCCTGATTGTCTGCCATTTAGAGTCCAATCGCTTCGATAGTTCCGATATGCCGCAACACGACAGCACCACCTACGACAATTTACGCCATTCGGCTGAGAAACTGAGTCGTAAATGGGAAAAAGCCAGTGTGCGGCGCAAATCGCAAGCCAAGATTGTGCGGCGTGAGATTGACCAAAGCCCCTATCCGGTGATCGTTGTGGGCGATTTCAACGATGTTGCGCTCAGCACCACTTATCGAACTATCAGCCGCGATTTGCATGATGCTTGGTTGGAAACCAGTTGGTTCCGTTGGGGAGCAACGTGCGAATTGATGGGATGGGGTGTGCGAATCGACTATATCTTGACCGATCCTTCTTTTGTCCCGATTGATTGTTCGGTCCGCTCTTTCTCGGGTTCTGACCATCGTCCGGTGGTCGCAACCATTGCATGGTGATTTTTAAGATTTTGTTCTATTTTTCCGCCACACGAGAAAACACGAGATTCTAACCTGACGATCACGAGACGGTTACCTGACAAAAAAATGTACGATTTTTAAGATTCTCGGAAAAATTGAACATACAAAAAAGCGACCTTTCCGGCCGCTTTTCTTTATACGCGTTTGTGATAATGATAATCTTCGTAATCTGTTCCTTTGGTGCTGTCCAGTTTCGGATGGCGATGAAATAATTTCTCTTTCCATTCCGGATGTCTCCACCAGATAATCAGCAACCAACCGAAAAGCAATCCGCCCAAATGCGCAAAATGCGCTACGTGGCTTGAACTCAGTCCTATTACCGAACCCAGGCCCGCAAATAGCTCAACGAGCGCATATATAATAACGAACACGCGCGCGCGAATGGGCACAGGGACAAACAACAGGAACATCGGCACATCCGGAAACAGCCATCCAAAGGCAAACAAAATACCAAACACAGCACCTGAGGCACCGATGGTGTTTAGCATCGAACTAAAGACTGCGAGCGAAGCTGCACCGTAATTCGCTGCCATATTGACTAACATCAGCGACCAAACCACTTCTTGAACAAACGCCGCACCTAGACCGCAAACGGCATAGTAAATCAGAAAACGTTTCGCACCCCATTCATTCTCAATAATCGGACCGAACATCCAAACCGCAAACATGTTGCAGAAGATGTGCCAAAAGTCGGCGTGAAGAAACATATAGGTGATTGGTTGCCAAAAATGGAACGTCGGTGCGGAGTAATAATGCAAACCACCAATATCGTTCAAACTAATACCATACCGTAGCAAAATGGCGGTTAGCATCCAAATCATAAAATTGGCTATCAGCAGATAGCGCGTCACTACTGGAATATTACGCATAACGATTGCAAAAGTACTATTTTTTCACGGATTAACACTACAAAAAGTGCGCCTTTTTGGTAAAAATGTAGTTTTTTTTACAAAAAATCGATTTTTTTTAGAAAAATGCTTGGTGGAATAAATAAAAAGTATTACCTTTGCAAACGTATTCCGTTAGGAACCCCTTAAATTCACTTTATTAATAATTCAAAAATCCAAAATTATGAACAAGTTAGGACTTATTGAAGCAGTAGCCGCTAAGGCTCAAGTTAGCAAGGCAGAGGCCGCTAAAGTTATCGACGCAGCTCTTGAGGCAGCAGTTGAGGCAGTTAAGAAAGGTGAGAACGTACAACTCGTAGGTTTCGCTAGCATTAACATCGTTAAGAAAGCAGCTCGCAAAGCTAAAAACCCACGTACTGGCGCTGTTGTTAACATTCCTGCAAAGAAGGTTGTTAAAATCAAAGCTGGTAGCAAATTTGCTCTCTAATCAGGCAATGTAGCTTCATAAACGGGTTGCCCTAATCTAATATGGGCAACTCGTTTTTGCGTTCTTTATATATTTATTTAGTCTGTTTATAATTAGGAATCAATGCTGAACATTATTTTATGTGGCGCTCCTGGTAGCGGAAAGGGCACACAATCAGCTTTTTTGGCCGAGCAATATGGCCTGCAACATCTTTCTACAGGAGATGTGCTTCGTGCGGAAATCAAGACGGGTAGTGAACTGGGAAAAAAAATCGACGAACTGATTTCTGTCGGAAATCTGGTGCCGGACGATATGATGTACGGCGTCATCGACCATTATATTGAGCAACTTCCCAAGGATAGCAAGGGAATGATTTTCGATGGCTATCCTCGTACGGTAGCACAAGCAGAGGCGCTAACGGAATTGCTCAAGAAATATAAGATGGAGGCCATTATGATTGATCTGATGGTGGATGAGCAATTGATCATTCAGCGTCTTATCGAGCGTGGCAAAGTCAGCGGACGTGCCGACGACAATCTCAATACCATTCGTCATCGCATCGCCGTTTATCACAATCAAACCGAACCTGTAGCTAATTATTATCTCCACCAGGGCAACTATTTTGCTGTGAATGGCAATCATACTGTTGAGGAGGTATTTATGCAAATTCGTCGCATTATCGAATTAGCAACACGATAATATATCGCTATGACTAATTTTATCGACTACGTTAAAATCTATTGCCGCTCGGGTAAGGGCGGTGCTGGTTGTATGCACCTACACCGAGCCAAATATCTGCCCAAGGGCGGACCCGATGGCGGTGATGGCGGCAAAGGCGGGTCGATTATTTTGCATGGCAATCGAAATCTCTGGACGCTCCTTCATCTCAAGTATCAGAAGCATATCATTGCCACCGATGGCGGACATGGCGGACAGAGTCGCTCGTTTGGCAAGGACGGCGAAGACCGAGTCATCGAAGTGCCTTGCGGTACTGTCGTTTACGACGGAGAAACGGGCGAATTTATTTGCGAAGTCAAAGAGCATGACGAACGTATTGTTTTGCTTAAAGGCGGCCGTGGCGGATTAGGCAACTGGCATTTCCGCACTGCCACTAATCAGGCGCCGCGTTATGCCCAACCCGGCGAGCCCGCACAAGAACGAACGGTTATCATGCAACTCAAGGTGTTAGCCGATGTGGGTTTGGTCGGTTTTCCCAATGCAGGCAAATCAACGCTACTAAGCGTCGTCTCTGCTGCCAAACCGGAGATTGCCGACTATCCGTTCACCACGCTAACTCCGCAATTGGGAATCGTTTCCTATCGCGATGGACGGTCGTTCTGCATGGCCGATATTCCTGGTATCATCGAGGGAGCGGCCGAAGGCAAAGGACTCGGACTGCGTTTCTTACGTCATATAGAGCGGAATGCGGTTCTGCTCTTCATGGTTCCGGCTAATTGTCAGGATATTGTGGCGGAATATTCGATTCTGCTCCGCGAGTTGGAGAAATACAATCCGCAACTCCTAACCAAGGCACGTATTCTGGCTGTCAGCAAGATGGATGTGCCGCGTGTGGATGATGAGGGCAACGAGTTACCGCCAATCGATTTCGAGCAAATAACCAAAGAATTGGGCATCGCAGTCCTTCCTATCTCGTCTCTCACGGGCGAAGGAATTGATCAACTGAAAGATGCACTTTGGACCGAACTGAACAAAGAGCAAAACCAAATCATCGAGATTAGCCACGCGCCTATAGATGTGACGGTTATAGAGAAAGAAGAGTCGGATGATGACTCTGAAGAAGAGACTGAAACTATCTATCTGAACGAAGTAGAAGAAGAGTGGGATCTCGACAAATACAAAGGTATCGGATGGGATTCCGGAGAATAATCAACTGAGCGTGCAAAATACTTTCTACGATAGAATGGTCGAGTGGCGCGAACGCCACATCAGCGAGAAGCATTTGGTGCTCCTCCTTTCCTTCTTCGTGGGTTGTTTCTCGGCTATGGCAGCTTCGCTGCTAAAATCCTTTATCCATCTTATTCAATGGTTCGTCGAGCAGCATCTGATAGCGGAAACGAATACCTGGTGGTATCTTATTACTCCGGTTATCGGTATCACGTTGGCCGCACTCTTTGTCAAATACATAGTGCGCGACGATATCTCGCATGGTATTACTAAGATTTTGTATGCCATCAGTCAGCGCAAATCGATTATCAAGGCGCACAATATGTGGTCGTCAGTCATTGGTTCTGGATTGACCATCGGTTTTGGTGGGTCCGTCGGTGCTGAGGCTCCTATTGTGCTGACCGGAGCAGCCATCGGCTCTAATCTGGCTAAAGCTTTCCGCTTGGACCAGAAAACGATGATGCTCATGATTGGATGTGGCGCAGCAGGCGCAATCGGCGGTATTTTCAAGGCGCCTATCGCGGGATTGGTTTTCACGCTCGAGGTGCTGATGATGGATCTGACCATGACTTCCGTGGCTCCTTTGCTCATCTCGTCCGTTACGGCGACCGCCATTTCTTATATCCTGACAGGTGAAGAACCGATGTTCCCATTGGAGAATATCGAGGTTTTTGCCGTTAACCGAATTCCTTGGTATCTTATCCTTGGTGCCGTTTGCGGACTCGCGAGTCTCTATTTTACCCGAGGAATGAACCGACTCGAACAATGGATGAAGCACAATGTGCGCAGCGTTGGACTGAAGATCTTGGTAGGAGGATTAACGCTGAGTGTGCTTATCTTCTTGTTTCCGCCTCTCTACGGCGAAGGATACGATGTGATTCGTCAACTCATCAATGGTGATAGTCTCTCGGCCTTGGAGCATAGTCCTGTTGCGCTATTATCGGCTGTTAATCCGCAGATTCTGATTATCGGATACTTTGTAGCCATCATTTTGTTTAAGATTGTCGCGAGCGTGGCCACCAACGGCGCAGGCGGAGTAGGAGGTATTTTTGCGCCTTCGTTGTTCATGGGCTCGTTGGTCGGATTTGTTACGGCGCGCATACTCAATCTGATGGGCATTTTGGTTCCTGAGACCAATTTCGCATTGGTCGGTATGGCCGGTTTGATGTCGGGGGTGATGCACGCCCCTCTCACCGGTATTTTCCTGATTGCGGAACTGACTGGCGGTTACCATCTCTTTATGCCGCTTATGATTGTGAGTGTCATCTCTTATCTCACCATCATGCTTTTCGAGCCTCACTCTTTGTATGCCATGCGTTTGGCGCAAAAGGGTGAACTGCTCACGCATAACAAAGATCGCAACGTACTCACGTTGCTCAAGATGGACAATGTGTTGGAAACGGACCTGAAAGTCATTCATCCGGAAATGATGTTGGGCGAACTGGTCAAAGTGATTAGCGAGAGCAAGCGAAATATCTTCCCGGTCATTGACCATGACGGCCGTTTGCGTGGCATTTTGTTGCTGGACGAAGTGCGCAATATCATGTTCCAACCGCGGTTATACAGACGTTTCACAGTCGGCCAACTAATGACTTCTCCACCTGCCGTTTTGCAATTCGATATGCCGATGGAAAAAGTGATGGAGATTTTCGAAGATACGGGCGCCTGGAATCTGCCTGTGGTGGACCAGGATAGACACTATTTGGGATTCGTCTCTAAGTCTAAGATATTCAACTCTTATCGCCACGTCCTTGTCCATTTCTCGGAAGAATAAACCTATAAATAACATAAATCATGAAACGTTTTTTTATTGCTTTAGCAGCGGTCTTGATGACCATTGGTGTTTGGGCGCAAGAAGAACCCGCACCTAACAAATATGCGTTTACGGTAAAAGGACCTGAGCGGTCTTACAATCAAATCCGCGTAGTCAATCATACTTCGCACGTAGGTTTCCAGTGCCGCGTTGTCTTTCTCAACGAGGACGATACTTTTATGACCCTGTACGGCATCTACAATCTCAAGGGAGTAGATGATACCGATTCCAATTCGCTGGAAGTTCGTCGCGGCGACCGTGTGGGCGTTCAGTTGGCTAAGGATTTTCCGGGCGAAGTCACTTTCTCGGTCGAGTATCGTGATTATCCTTTCTATGATGCTATCTTGATTCATATTTACGACAAGACTAGCGGTTTTGATGAGGAATTTTAAGTAACGGACTATGAACGTACGACGCAAGCAACAAATAAGGTATATTCTGGCAGACATCATCAGTAGCGAACTGGTGTGGCTGTGCTTCCTGTTGTTCCGATGGTTGGTGTACGAAGGACGCGTTTGGGGGTGGGAAAATATCCTGATTCCTGCTTTCGATTTTCGTCTTCCTCTGTTGGTATATCCGTTGGTTTGCTTGTTCGTCTATTATCTCTCCGGTTACTATCTACGCCCGTTCCAAAAACCACTTTGGCGCGAGTTCCTTCGTACCTTCATTTCTGCAATAGTGATAGCGTTGCTATTCTTCTTTGTTATCATCATTGATGATAAAGTGATTTCCTATCAGCGCTATTTGTTCTCGCTTCTGGTACTTTTTGGCTTGCAGTTTGTCCTGAGTTATATTCCTCGTCTCTTCATTACGTTGCTAACGAGGCGTCAGGGTATTTCGCGCACCCGAACTATCCATTCTTTGGAAGAAGCGAAACAATTGGTTGCGGGCGAACAAGAGGAAGTGATCATCGATCTGCCTAGCAATTATACGGATGAACAGTTGTACCGCATTATCGCGCATCTCTATCCGCTGACGTGCGAAATCAGTATGATTCCGCGTGTGTACGATATGCTCACGGGTGCCGCGCGCATCGGCCAGTTGAATAGTCCTTCGCTGATTCAGATTACCGAGCACCATATGACCGATGCCGAATTGTGCATCAAGCGCGCTTTCGATATTGTTTGTGCTGCGGTGGGCCTGGTGATTATGTCTCCTCTGTTTCTCGTCATTTCTATACTGGTCCGTTGCTCTTCTGCGGGACCGGTCATCTATCGCCAGAAACGAATGGGCCAATATGGCTTGCCGTTCACTATCTTCAAGTTCCGCACGATGATTGAGAATGCCGAAGAGGATGGACCGCAAGTCACGCATGATGGCGATCCGCGTATCACGCCTGTCGGACGTTGGCTGCGCAAATATCGATTGGACGAATGGCCTCAGTTGTGGAATATTCTCCGAGGCGATATGTCTATCGTCGGACCGCGCCCCGAACGGCCGTTCTTTGTCAAACAAATCATGGAGAAAGCTCCCTATTATTGCTTGCTCTACAAGGTTCGCCCGGGTTTGACCAGTTGGGGACCTATTCGCGTCGGCTACACCGATACAATGGATAAGATGATCGAACGCCTCAATTGCGATGTGGTATACGTAGAGAATATGTCGTTGTTGCTCGATATGAAGATTCTTTTCTTCACTATCGGTGTCATTCTGCGCGGTAAAGGAAGGTAATGGCTATGGAAAAACAGTTATCATACGACGAAGCGCTCAAGCGCGTAGAAACTATCGTTTCTCAGTTGGAACAAAGCGAGGCAATCAGTGTTGATGCGTACAAGCAATTGGCAGATGAGGCTACTCGTCTGCTTGATTATTGTCGCAAAGAAATTGAGAAACTCGCTACGGACGTAAAATCTTAAATGTCCCGTCCTCGTTCAGCTTGATGATGCTACTCGGCTCGTGAGGACTATCATCATCGCGGCGGAACTGACACACATAATCTACGCCTTTTATTATTTCTTGACTTATCTCGTGGTAGAAATGAGCCGTAGGCTGACCACTGATATTGGCACTTGTGGAGACTATTGGTCTCCTCAATTTTTCACATAGTTGTCTCGAGAATGTCTCGGTAGTGATTCGTATGCCGATGGACCCGTCTTCCGCGATCAGACTGGGCGCGAAGTGCTTTGCGTGCGGATAGATTATTGTCATCGGCTTCATCATTCCATCATTCTCTCCATTCCCATCATTTGCTGTCTCTAGTAGCATCTCAGCCGTTTCAGGCACATCTACATAATAATCCAGTTTAGCGGCATTGTCTAGCAAAACCAACATGGCTTTGCTGTCTTCTCGCTGCTTGAGCGCATAGATGCGCTTCACTGCTTCTTCGTTGGTCGCATCACAACCGATTCCCCAAACCGTATCGGTCGGGTAGAGAATGATGCCACCGCTGCGCAACACGCGCAACGCTTCCTCCAAATCTGCCTTATCGTATCTCGCAAAATCCATAATCGACGACAAAGGTACGCTTTTTTGCCGAATTTGGCAAGCGAAATTATCATTTTTAAGAAAAATTCTTAAAAAACACTCGCATTATTTGCGTATTTGCTAAAAATGTACTAATTTTGTAGCGTGTTTAGTAGCGGCTCTTTGTTCCGAACGCTGCCAAACGCCTAAAATTATCAATAATTAACACAAAAATATACTAAAATGAAAGCTTTAGATTTAACTAAGTATGGCATCAAGGGCGCTACCGTTATCGCCCACAACCCATCCTACGAGTATCTGTTCGCAGAGGAGACAAAACTTGAGTTGACCGGCTACGCAAAAGGTCAAAACACCGAGCTCAACGCTGTGAACGTCATGACAGGTATTTATACCGGCCGTTCGCCTAAGGACAAATACATCGTAATGGACAAGAACTCGAAGGACACCGTTTGGTGGACTAGCGAGGAGTACAAGAACGACAACCA
>DBVU01000078.1:629-15236 GCA_002308195.1 Bacteroidales bacterium UBA1256 | reverse complement strand
CCGGTTATTCAACCATCATGGACTTAACGGCTCTGGGCGTATCAAAAATAGAACTTATTCCCACTCCCGGGCAGCCGGAACAGGAATATTTGGCGGTTTTGCACAGCAAAAAGTAGATTTTTTGCACAAAAATTCGCGCGCGCTTGCGTATATAAAAAAAAAGTTGTATCTTTGCACGCAAATTGGGGAATATGGGCTCCTCAAATCAAAAAACAACAAACAATCGATTACTAAAATTGAAATAAGATTATGCAACGTAAGATTTTTTCTCTCTCCTTGTGCGTATTGACCGCACTAACACTGAGTGCTCAAGATGTAGATAAGGCGACAGTGACAGGAAACGCAGATGCCGCTCAGGCAGCGGGCGATGGATTGAAGGCCGCAGATGCCGGTGAGAAAGCATGGAAATTTGATGGAACAGTAGGTTTGAACGCCGCTGCAACAGGTTTGGTAAACTGGGCAGCCGGTGGTAAAAATAACGTGAACGGTATAGCTTATGCGAAATTGCACCTGTTGTATCATAAGGATGCCATTGCTTGGGAAACCAATTTCGACACCGATTTCGGCGTAACATGGATTGACCAAGAGGAAGATGCTTTCCAGAAATCGAGTGACAATATCAAATTGGCCACCAAATTTGGTTGGGAGTTCCATCCTACATGGTATCTGACCGTTCTTGGAAGTTTCCAGAGTCAATATGCCATTGGTCGTGACTACGTAGCCGGTTACAACCCTGCTATCTCGAAATGGTTGGCTCCTTCGTACACCGATATTTCGGTCGGTATTGATTGGAAGAAGAGTGTGAATGGTGCAGACTTCTCAATTTATCTGTCGCCGATTGCCGGCCGTATTGCTACGGCATATGTTGGCGATGCATGGAACAGAAAATATACTCACGAGGCCTATATAGGTGCGTTGGACAACCAGTTGGCAGCCGGTGACATCTCTCAGACTGATTATGACGCACAAGTGGCAGCATATGATTTTGCAACCGTTCCGACAGATTTCCGTTCGACGCTGCAGAGCAAATACGGAACGTATAAGTATGCTGATGTTGAGCAAGACTTGAATGGAAAACATTATTTGGCCGGTGATAAGATTTATCGTGATTTCCGTGCTGAGTTCGGTTTGAGTTTTAAGGGAAGTATTGCTTATACCTATAATGATTTTAAACTGAGTACCACGCTGGCTCTGTTCTCTCCGTATCAGGGCAAAGGTTTCAGCCTGAAAGATATCTACGAGGCCACCAATGGCGCAGGATCATGGGAAACACGTGACGTGAATGCTAACTTCTTCGAGTATTCGAACAATAACCGTTACTTCGGTCATTTTGACGTTGATTGGGATGTCAATCTGAGCTACCAGTTCTTGAAATGTCTGCAAGTGACGCTGAGTACCAGTCTGAAGTATTACAACGGAACGCTGATTGCGGATAAAGACGGTAATCTGAGCGAGCGCGTACAATTCAAAGGCGTACTCGGTCTCGGTGTTGGATATAGTTTCTAAAACGGTTAGCGCTTAGCGATTATGCAGACGTTGACTGAACTTACGCAGAATGTGCAAGAGTTGCTACAACGCTACGAGGCGTTGCAGGCGGAGAATGCGCAACTACGTGAGGACAGCGAACGTCAACGCGCAGAACTGATACGTACTCACACCGAACTTTCGGCTCTGCAACAACAGAATAGGCGCCTAGCAACAGCTAATGCGTTGAGTTCCGCGGAAGGCGCAGAGGAGGCCGCGAAACGGCTGAATGCGCTGATTGCGCAGGTGGATAGAGCCATAGCAGCACTGAAGAGATGAGCGTAGATAAGCAACATATAACGCTGAAACTAGATGCTCATTCGGTGGGACTGGATGTGCCACGTGAGGCAGAGCAGAACTACCGCGAAGCGGCTGCACTGCTGAATCGTCGCTATCAGTACTACCTAAAACTGCTGCCTAACGCTTCTGCAGAACAGCTGTGGATGTACACGGCGCTGGAAGTGGCAGTTTCGCTGGAATCGGATGCCAGAGAGAAAAGTTTGGTGCCCGTAGAGAAACAATTGAAAGAACTCAATGAGTTAATAATAAATAAGTTAAAAAAGTAAGATTATGTTAATTGCAATCATTTGTGCAGTAGTTGGACTGCTAGTTGGAGCAGGAGGCTACTACCTCATTGCCCGCATCATTGGACTCAGCCTGGTTAAGAAGGCCGAGGAAGAGGCAGAGGTAATGAAGAAAAACAAGATGGTTGAAGCTAAAGAGAAATTTATCGCCCTGAAGTTGGAGCACGACAATGCTATTCGTGAGCAAGATAAGCGTATTCAGCAGACCGAACAACGTCTGCAACAACGCGAGCAACAGCTCAACCAGCGTCAAGGTGATATTCAACGCAGCTTCAACGAGGTACAACAAAAGGCTCAGCAAGTAGAACAACGCCAACAGGCCTTGGACTACAAGCAACAGGAGGTGGAAAAACTGCATCAGCAGGCCGAGCGTCAGTTGGAACAACTGAGTGGCATGAGCGCAGAGGAAGCCAAGAAACAACTGGTAGAGGCCCTGAAAGATGAGGCCAAGACGGCTGCGATGAGTTATGTCAACGAGATCATGGACAACGCTCGTTTGGAGGCCAACAAAGAAGCGAAGAAAATCATTATTCAGACTATTCAGCGCGTGGCATCAGAGACGGCAGCGGAGAATACCGTCAGCGTTTTCCATATTGAGAATGACGAAGTCAAAGGTCGTATCATCGGTCGCGAGGGACGTAATATCCGTGCATTGGAAGCTGCTACCGGTGTAGAAATCGTCGTAGACGATACGCCAGAGGCAATTACCTTGTCGGCATTCGATCCTGTTCGTCGCGAGATAGCTCGTCTGAGTCTGCACCAATTGGTACAAGACGGACGTATTCACCCTGCTCGTATTGAGGAAGTGGTGGCTAAAGTGACCAAACAAGTAGAAGAGGAGATTGTCGAAGTAGGTAAGCGCACGACGATTGACCTGGGTGTGCATGGTTTGCATCCTGAGTTGATTCGTCTGGTAGGAAAAATGAAATACCGTTCTTCGTATGGTCAGAACCTGCTGCAGCATGCTCGCGAAACAGCCAATCTCTGTGCTGCCATGGCAGGAGAGTTGGGGCTGAACGTTAAAGCAGCTCGCCGTGCGGGCTTGCTGCACGATATCGGTAAAGTGGCTGACGAAGATGTAGAGTTGCCGCACGCAGAACTGGGTATGAAACTCTGCGAGAAATATGGTGAAAAACCAGATATCTGCAATGCTGTTGGTGCTCACCACGATGAATGTGAGATGAAAACACTGATTGCGCCTATCGTGCAAGCATGTGACGCTATCTCCGGTGCTCGTCCGGGCGCAAGACGCGAGATTGTGGAAAGCTATGTGAAACGTCTGAATGACCTGGAGAATATGGCAATGAGTTTCCCAGGCGTTGTGAAGACTTACGCGCTGCAAGCTGGCCGCGAACTGCGTGTCATCGTTGGTGCTGATAAGATTAGCGACAAGGATACTGAGTTGCTCTCGTTCGACCTGGCTAAACGTATCCAAGACGAAATGACTTATCCGGGACAAGTCAAAGTAACGGTAATCCGTGAAGTTAGAGCGGTGAACGTTGCTAAATAGTAAATGACTAAATGGTAAATAGAAGGACTTCTGCCTCACAGGTAGAAGTCCTTTGTTAATTGCCTATAGGCCTCGCTTCGGTCGCCTTTATCATTTTCCAGAACCAATGTATCTTTGGTTAATAGGCAGTCATTCTTTGCAAAGCAAAGCAGAACGCGCCGCGCAGGTTTAGTCGCTTTAGAGAAAACATGTGTGATATGCGTGAGATGCAAACCTTGAGAAGTCGCTATGGATAGCACCTCTTTCTCTGTCTCTGCGGGTAGAATCAGCGCCATGCGGCCATTGGACGTTAGAAGACGAACACTGTGAGCAATCAGTTCGTCGAACGAAAGAGTGTCGGTGTGACGATCCGTTTTACGGCCTTCGTCCGGATTTTTCAAACTATTCTGAAAATAGGGTGGATTGCTGACAATCAAATCGTACGGCCCGCCGTTCCAGGCCTGCAGAGAACTCGCGACTGCTGTTAACTGACCACGAAAAACCGACTGGTTGAAGTTCTCTTGAGCTTGCTCCACGGCCGCTGAATCGATATCAATAGCCTCAATCTGTGCTTCCGGGCAGCGCTGGGCAAGCATCAAGGCCACTAATCCGCTCCCCGTCCCTACGTCTAGAATGCGAGCCGGATGATCTAGAGGACACCACGCGCCGAGCAGAACACCATCAGTGCCTACTTTCATTGCGCAGCGGTCGTGCCGCACGTAGAATTGACGAAACTGAAAACCCTCGTTAGAAGCCACGGTTACTCGTGTTGAAAGAGTTCAATATGGTGGTGTTCGTGGCAGCAACTACCATGTTCGCGATACTCAATAACGCAATGGATAGTCAGGTAAACGCCCAAAACAAGGAATAGCACGGCACATATGTGACGGAACCATTTCTCGAAGGTCTGCATGCGACTGGTGAGGCGTCCGATGCTAACGGCGCTGTAACTTACCAGCCACGCAATCAGCATGATAGGCAGACCGGTGCCAAGGCCGAAAATGACCGGCATAACCCAGTTCCAGGTGCTCGGAAGTGTCAGCGTAATGTCTATCATCGTCAGGAAATAGACCAAACGATGCGGACAGAAAGCAATTGCAAAGAATATACCCAGAATGAACGACCAGAGCCAACTGGCATTGCTGTCTGCGCTCCTCAGAAACTTACTTATTCCGTGATCATGCTCGTGATGGTGATGCCCGCTAAAGAGCAACACAATGCCGCAAATCAACATAAATCCGGCTAGTATCGGTTCTCCCCAATGAGACAAAATATGCTGGATACCTTCGGTCTGGGCTCCAAACAAGAAAGGAATACTCAGCAGCACATACGTTGCCAGTTTGCCGAGAACGAACATTAGGCCGTTCGTCAGCACTTTGCGCCGATTGTTGATCTCCTTGTCTATGTAGCCGATGGCCGTGATGCTAGTGACCAGCGTGCAAGGGTCGAGTATGGTCAGAAGACCCAGTAGCAGAGCCGTGAAAACCTGTATCATCAATTATTCTTTTCGAAAAACGGCTGCAAAATTACTACAAATTACTCAAATATACAAGTTTTTTAGCAAAAAATGGAGATTAAGCTTGCTTGGGCACGTTTTTTGCTACAAAGATTGTTGTTTGCATGGTAGTGCGAACGTAAATTCGGAGGGAACCCGCCCCGCAGGAGAAGGGGCGTGCCGAAGTTACTACTTTTGTGTATTAGTTTTGGCTAAATAATTGTGTAAAAATGGTATAATTCTTGCACAATCCAAAAAAAAGTTGTAAATTTGCAGCGTAAACTGAAAATATTTGGCGTCAACTAGAATGTTGCGGAGTAAAATTTTCATCATATTGGGATTGGTAGCATGCCTCACTGCGTGCCATTCGTTCAGTGCCGATGGCCGCCGTTTGCAGCGCCAGGTAACCGAGCGGGAAACGTATGCAGAGGAACAAATCGAACTGCTTTCTCATGCCCTGCAGCGCCACGCTCCGATGGATACTATCCGCGCTATCGCTGAGGCTGATCCTAATCTGCTGTTCTATGTCTTCGATGCCACGCGTCTCCTCTATTGGTCCGACAACTGGCTCTCTTCGGGAGAGGTGCTCCTGACGGGCTACGACAAGTGGCGCTACGGACGTTTCCGCAATGCTCATGCCCTGATTCGGTGGACGCGGACAGAGGACTACAATATCATGACGGTCGTGCCTCTGCGTTATGAATATCCGTTGCAGACAAGGCTCATGCGCAACACGTTTGTACCGCCGTTCAATGTGTCCTCCAAGCGTGGCATAACGCGCTACAGACGCGATGACTATCGACAGATTCTTTCGTCCGATGGCGATTACCTCTTCTCTCTGATGCCCGAGGCTGAACCGACCGACAATACCGAAGGTTTTGCCATTGCCTCCCAGTCGTTCTCTTTCCGCACCTTGCTCGAGCCGGAGGAAATCAAGGGGCAGGGACGTATCTATTTCATCCTTTGTATTGCCCTCTTTGCTATCCTATTGGCGGTGGGTATCTACGTGCTGATTCGCAATCGAGGAATACGCAATATGCGCCTCTCTACGCGCATTATGTACGTCATTCTTATCTGCGTGCTGTCGGTCTTTATCTATATCTTCGTCATGTCTGTGCGTTATGTGCGGACCAACTACGAGGAACGGCAACGCGAACAACTTCTCACCCGGTCGGAATATATTCAGTCCTATCTCCGTTCGCTCTATTACTGGGATGTCACGCTGACGCCGAACCAGTCGCAAGGATTGTCTATCGACCTCCATGATTTGGGTATCGACCTCAACCAGGATATTCATGTCTATTCGTTGGGCGGCGAGCTGCTGGCTACCTCGTCGGCTGCGCTCTTCCAGAATGGTGTCCTCTCACTACGTATGGCCCCTGAAGCCTTGTTTGGCACCGAGCATTCGGTCATCTGTTACGAGCAACTGGCCACCCATCCTTATCTGGTTTCCTATGTGCCGTTCTACAATGGCTCGTTTGTGCCGATAGGGTATATAGCTATGCCTTCTTTCCTGAGCGAACAGACACGCAATCAGGAGGTTGACCGCCTTTTGGCACGACTGCTGCCACCCTATATCATCGTTCTGTTGCTCGCTCTCGTTTTCTCTTTTGCTGCGGCACGCAGTATGACGGCACCTATCAAGTTGCTGACCGATAAGATGCGCCGTTTTCGCATAGGCGCCAAAGATAATCACCTCTCTTATCCTTATCGCGATGAGGTAGGTGAACTCGTCGAACGCTATAATATGCTGGTTGACAGGGTCGAAACATCCGCAGAACAACTCGCCAAGGCCGAACGGGAGGGAGCATGGCAAACTATGGCGCGACAGATTGCACACGAGATCAATAACCCACTCACACCAATGAAATTGTCGGTGCAGAAACTCCAACTCAAACGTGGCACCGACCAGTTTGACGACTATTTCGACCAAACCACGCGCATGCTTATCTCCGAGATAGATACGCTCGCGCATATTGCCAATTCGTTCTCCACGTTCGCCAAGCAGCCTGAGGTGGTCACTACGTCTGTCGATATAGCGCAGAAGCTATCCGATACTATCACTCTCCAACGGGCTAACGATGCTGAGATTCCTATTCGCTATGTCGGACCCGATAGCGGAGTGATGGTCTATGCCGACCGCGAACAGATCGCCCAAGTCTTCGTCAATATTATCAAAAACGCGATACAAGCACTAGAGAACGAAATGGTAAATGGGAAATGGCCAAATGCTAAATCTCCCGATATCATCGTCTCGCTCAATGCCCTCTATTCCGACGATGAGGTCGAAATAGCCTTCTCTGACAACGGACCGGGTATCCCTCTCGAGGCTAGGGAACGAATCTTCCGCCCGTCCTTCACTACCAAGACCAATGGTAATGGACTCGGACTTGCTATATCCAAACGAATAGTCGAGGGATCGGCAGGACGCATCACTTTCGATACGTCCGAACGAGGTACAACTTTCTTTGTCTATCTCAAAAAAGCTAAAATCTAAAATGAAAACCTCTAAAACTCAAATTCTCAATGTCCTGGGACTGGTCTTAGGCTTTCTGCTGTTCGTCTGCTTCGTGCCTGTTGTTATGTGGTTGGTGTCGGGTATGCCTGCCCTGTGGCCCGTCAGTCCTTTCCGACTGTTCGTCATCTGCCTCATTGCTATCGTCGGACTGGCACTCAGTGTGTGGACTATCGTCTATATGAAACAACGCGGCAAAGGCAATCCCATGGATGCTTTCGGACATGAACTGGCGCCACGAACGCAACATCTCATGGTCGATGGGCCATATAGCATCAACCGCAACCCAATGCTAACGGGAACACTCATCTATCTCATCGCACCTATCGTGTGGATATTCACCTGGCAGGCCATTGTAGTATGGGCCGTTTTCTTCGCTATCATGTTCGTCCAGGTTATATCCGAGGAGAAGAGACTACTACGCGATTTCGGAGATGAATATCGGGACTATTGCCATCGTACACGTAGGTTCTAATCCCTAACCGCTAATCCGCTAACCGCTAACCCCTTCGTCCATAGCCAGGCTAGGCAGAGAGGCAAACTTAGACCAACGGCGGTATATGCAATCCACCATCCGCGTTGCGCGTAGTTCAAAATGACCGGAAAATCCGATAGATGGTCTATCGGCAGACCTGCAGAAACAATAATCAATAGCGAGACTATCTTGAATGCAAGAAAATGTAGCGCCATGACCGCTAGCGTGTGACTGCCTACGAACAGTAGCAGACGGCTCTCACAACGATTATTCAACCATACAGCCGCTTCATACACTATCAGTGTACCGGCTACCGCAGGCAACAGATAGGTCAACATGGACCATGGCGTTAGATCGTAGTTAAAACCTATTTGGTCTACCAATATCACTTCTAGTGCTATCAACGCCACGCCAATGCCAATCTTCCACCAACGGTCCAGACGAAATGAGTGAACGCGGATCAGATAGCCTGCACAAATCAGCACACTGGCGTATATACTTCTGGAATCAAAGCCGAACCATGGTACTTGTAGTCCCAGTATGCAGAATAGTTCGGCCAACGCCAACAGACATGCGAACGCCAACCAACCCTTACCGCGGCTAAGGCGCAGCATGCAGTAAAAAACGATATTGCCGAAAAATAGGTCCTTTAGAAACCAAAACGTGCCTAGCAACGGCCCCGCTGAATGATTCATCTTGGTGGTGATGCCTATCAGCCCCAACCGAAAATCGTTCCAACTGTAGATCTCGTCCGGAGAGTATAGATGCCAATGGCAGAATATATTGTGCAAGGCAAGAAAGAGCAAACTGTACGCCACTAGCGGCAAATAGATGCCTCGGCATTTACGCCATATGAACTGCGGAAAATCCTCTAGATACGCCTCTTTGAAGCAATAACCGCTCATAATAAAGAACAATGGCATATGAAACGTGTAAATCACTTTCCATACCACGGTGTCTGGTACCAACGTGTGACCCAGCACCATCAGCATGATGCCTATCGCTTTCACTATCGTCACATGGTTATTCATCTGGCTTTTCTTCTCCCTTTTCTTTTGCAAAAATACTACTTTTCTGCTATATACGCAAATTTTTTTTCATTTTTTCTGTAGTTTTTAGTAGGTCATTTGCGTCTAATAGGTAAAAACAACACCGAATGAAGACAGATTTTTCACAAAAATCGACGCAGAGTCGTGAGCAGGATTTTGCCACCCTCGTGCGAGAACACAAACAGACTATCTACACGGTCTGCTATATGTTTTCGCAGGATGAGGACGAAGTGGCAGATCTCTTCCAGGACACGCTCGTCAACCTATGGCAGGGCTTCGAGGCCTTCCGCCAGGAAGCTAAACCGGAGACTTGGATCTACCGTGTGGCACTCAATACGTGCCTATCGGCAGATCGTAAGAAGAAGGCTGCTAGCCGACACGCAGAATTATCCATGCAGCAGAACCTCTATCGCGACAATTCGCATTCTGCGGCTCAGATTCGTCAACTCCACGACCGAATCCAGCAACTCGATGTCATCGACCGGGCTATCATCCTTTTGTGGCTCGAAGACCTCAGTTATGAGGAAATTGCTGCCATTGTCGGCATATCTGTAAAAAATCTCTCCGTCAAATTGGTGCGTATTAAGGAACAACTGAAACAAAGCAAATGAGACTTATGGAAACGAACGAATTGCAAGAAATGCGCGAGCAAATGACTCTACTCAAAGAGACGCTTCGCCACGAACAGATAGTTAACGACCGCTTGCTGCGCGATGCTATGCGTAGCAAGGTAAACCGCATTCATCGCAGAGCGTGGATTTCCGCTGCTTGTGCGCTGTATGTGCTGACTTTTGGCGTTTGGGCATTCCATCAGTGCGGCTTCTCTTGGTGGCTCATCGGTGGTGTTATACTGATTATGATCTACTGCATGATTGAGACCTACCGCATCCACCGTCGTATGGCTGTCAGCCGCGTATTGACCGACGATTTGCGCACTGTGGCTCATGCCGCTAAACGGCTCAAACAGGATTATATGAATTGGCTGTGGAAGGGCATCGCACTGAGTATCCTGATGATTCTAGGCTTCGCCTTGGAAATCTTGTTCGGCCATACTATCTATAGCGATTCTTCGCTAACGGCACGTATCGTGGTTATGTCGGTTCTGCTGCTTTCCAGCGCGATAGGTTTCGCTATCGGGTATTCCATGCACCTACGTGTTCTCAACCTTTGCGATGATATCATTCGGCAGGTGGAGGAATAAAAAATCGCATAGGCTGTAACCTTTTCCTTTTTTGTGTATCATATAGGTAGATGAAGGACCTGTCAACTGACATTGAACTGATTCGCCGAGTACTGGACGAGAACGATTCTCGTGCCTTCGGCGAGTTGATGCAACGCTATACGTCGCAGGTCTATGGTACCGTATTACGGTTGTTGCAGGACGAAGATGACGCGGCCGAAATCACTCAGACAGCATTTATCCAGGCTTACAAACAACTCGATAGCTGGCGCGGTGGAAATTTCGGTGCATGGGTGACCATCATCGCTAACCATTTGGCACTTCGCTTTTTGGAGAAGCAGAAGCGACGAGGAGAAGTACCGTTGGACGAGAATACAGATACCCAGGACGAAGGTTACGATGACGAGCGTGAACAACAACTGCAGAGTTTGGAGAACGCGGTTAGTCAATTGCCCGAGCAAGATCGACAAATAGTCCTGTGGCATTATTACGAAGGCCTTCCGCTACAAACCATAGCCAATCGAATAGGACAAACAGAAAATAATATCAAGGTGCGGCTGTTCCGCATCCGAGAAAAACTCAAAAAAATGATGCAATCATGAACGATAAAGAACTAGACATACTATTTGACCAATCAGTTCAACGCCAAAAAGCTGTCGAGCAGATCAATGCCCGGGTCATGAAGACGGTGCGCCGCGATATGCGTATCCGTTGGGCGCGTAGGTGGATTAGTCTGGTGGCTATCTGTTTTGGATTGCCGATGCTGCTTGTCCTCTATATATTCGCGCTATACACGCACATGCCTGATATGCCGTTGTGGCAAACCATCGTTTGCTATACATTGCCGGTGGGGACGGTAGCGGTGTTCTTTGGAAAGACCTTGCACGATTTTTCACCTTCTAATATGTAACCTTTTTTGGTTTTGCGTATCATACAAGTAGAAAACAATTTAAAACAATAAAATTATGGAATTCTTCGAATCATTTACAGGTTTGGTAGCCGTTGTATTGATCTTTGGATTACCGGTTATCGGAGTAGTTATGGCTGTTGTTGCTAAGATGCACAAGAACAAACAGCAACGCGACTTGCGTCAACTTATCATCGAGAATCATACAGACGCAGAAACGGCCAAGGTTTTGATTGATGAACCTAAAAAACAACCGCGTAAACTGGGCGGTATCAACTTGGATACCCTTCGTGGAGCATGTGTTTTGCTCGGTCTTGGTTTAGGCGCATTGATCAACTGGCTTCTCGAGCAGTGTGGCCAACAGGTCAGCAACATCTATTTCTGGCTCATCCTCGCTTTTGGTATTGGCGTTGGTCTGCTAGTCTCGTTCTTGGTCGAGATGAAGCTCTACAAGAAGTACGGCAACGACAAGCCTGCTGACCAAACCAAGTCGGAAGAGGACAAATAACCCTTACTCGAAATGAAAAATATTAGTCTGTTTGTTATAATTTGTTTATCCGCCGTCTCGGTTTCGGCCGAGACGGTTAAGGGTAAGGTCCTTGACAGTCGTGGCCAGGAGATGCCGTTTGTCACTATCTCTGTCCTGACGCCCGATTCAGCTCTGCTGACAGGAACCATCACGGATGAGAAAGGCGACTATGCTGTTGATGTGACAGCTGAGAATTATATTCTCCAGGCATCCTATGTCGGTTTCCAGACTGTTTGCGGAGGACCGGATTTCGTGCTGCGCGAAGAGGCGGAAAAACTGGAAGAAGTCGAGGTGAAAGCCAAACGACCGCTCATCGAACGCCAGATGGACAAACTCGTGGTCAATGTCAGCCAGTCGCCTCTCTCTGCTGGCTCGAACGCAAACGACATCTTGCGTCGTGCACCTGGAGTTCGTATCGACAAGGATGGCAATATCACGGTCAATGGCAAGTCTGTCGAGATCTGGATTGACGGTAAACCCTCTTATCTGAGCGGCCAGCAACTCAAGGCTATGCTCGATGGAACAGATGGCAACACCATCGAGAAAATCGAGATCATCTCCAATCCTTCGGCCAAATACGATGCTAGTGGCCAGGGTGGTATTATCAATATCAAACTGAAACGCAACATGATGCGCGGTCTGAATGGCATGCTTTCTGCGGCCTATGGAGGAATGTATTTTGGTGATGTTAACCGCTGGTTGAATACCGAATATCTGTCGCTCAACCTCAATTATCGCGGAGAGAAAACATATACATTCGGCCAGTTTACCCAGGTCTTTGCGCAGAACGATGTGGATTTTGAAACTTATCGTAAGACGCCGACCATGGAGACCTATTCCAATTCTGGTTATGGCATTGATTTTCAGTACTATATGCTCAAGGTGGGCAACGACTGGTATATCGACTCTGCCAACACGTTTGGTTTCATTCTTCAGGTGCCGTACATGGACTTCACCCAGCGCATTATTCCCGGTCGCAACTACGCCTATACCTATAGTCCGACCGACACCATCAATAGTGAGACCAATTCGAGCAATCGTTTGAAGGCACCGCAGCATACGGCTAACCTCAACTATACGCATACGTTCAATGAGGCACTCGAACGCGAACTGACCGTCAATGTCGATTACAACCGTTACAACAATACGGGTATCAATTATCAGGAAACGCGTTACGACAAGCCCTATCTGGGCAATACTTCGCTCGGACTTGGTATCAACAGTCGTCAGATAGTGGATATTTATAGCGCCAAGTTGGATTTCCAGACCAAGTTCTGGCAAACGGGTATGATTGAGTGTGGCGTTAAGTACGGTCTGTCTAGTACCAACAACCAAATGCTGACCGATTCTACGGCAAACGGCGTGGCTCTGCCTGCAGATACCAGCGCTTTCCGCTACGACGAGCATGTGGCTGCTCTCTATATCTCGGTTGGCAAACAGTTCGGCGAACACTGGTCGGTCAAACTCGGCTTGCGTGGCGAATATACCTTCTCTCACGGCGATTGGCTGACTGCTGATTCGGTCACACGTAAGTCCTATTTCGACCCGTTCCCGACAGCATATATCGGCTATACTTCTTCGCCGCTCGGCAAGTTGCAGCAACCGATATCGGTCAGCGCTAGTTATACGCGGCGTATCAAGCGACCTAGTTATTATATGCTCAACCCGTTCCGAACCTATGTGGATGCCTATAGTTACCAGGCTGGTAATACCGAGCTGACACCGGAATTCAACAACGATGTCGAGATCAATTTCTCTTGGACTCAATACCTAAATATGACTTTCATTTTTGCGCATACACAAGATATGTTCTCGCAGAAAGTAACGGTTTTGCCGAACGGTATGGGGTCTATCCAATGGAGCAATTTCGGTACCTGTACCACGCATGGTGCTAATCTCTCGCTCACCGAACTGCCTCTCGTGCCCAAGTATATGACAATGGAGGATGGAAGCAAATCGATGCAGGGAGCATGGCTTGCTCTCACGGTCAATGCCGGTTGGCTGCATTTCATCAACCGTTCGTACGATAAGCAGGCAGATGGCACACCGGTTTACGAGAACCGCAATCATTATGGTTTTGTCAACGCTACGCTTTCTTCCTATCTTCCTAAGGATTGGACCTTGACCTTGGATGGCAACTGGTCGTCGCCTATGACCACTGGTTATGATCGACAGGGCAGCATGTATTACTTGGGTTTTGGTATCCGGAAGATGTATATGCAGAAGGGCCTTATTTTCAATCTTAACGTACAGGATTTGGCGCGTTCGATGTACTTCGAAAATACCGATATGGCTCAGCAGCCTGGCTATGCCAGCTGGTATAAAAATACCGTCCGTTCTCAGCGTGTCATGTTCTCGCTCACATGGATGTTCGGTCAGTACCAGCAACATAAGCAACGTAAGGTTGGCGATATGGACGAACTCAACCGACTCGGTGGTGGTGGAGGCGTCTCGACCGGAAAATAAGAATTATTTTCAAAAAAAAGTGGCATACTCTTGTGTGTGTCATTTTTTTGTTGTAATTTTGCAGTCGAAAATGTACTCTCGTTAAGATTTTGTCCGATTTTTCCACCGCACGAGAAAAGACGAGACTTTATCGAGACGATCACGAGACAGTCACCTGACAAAAAAGTATACGATTTTTAAGATTTTATAATATAACACAATTAACACAATTTAATCCATACAATGAACACACAAACTATCATGCAGCAACTTGCTGCGAAGCATCCGGGCGAAGCAGAGTATCTGCAAGCCGTACAAGAGGTTCTCGAATCTATCGAGGAGGTCTACAACCAGCACCCTGAGTTCGAAGAGGCGCGTATTATCGAGCGTATGGTCGAGCCCGACCGTATCTTCA
>DBVU01000078.1:268-570 GCA_002308195.1 Bacteroidales bacterium UBA1256 | reverse complement strand
ATTGGCCCGTACAAAGGCGGTCTGCGTTTCCACCGTGCGGTTACTCCTTCTATGCTTAAGTTCCTCGGATTCGAGCAGACTTTCAAGAATGCACTCACCACGCTCCCGATGGGTGGCGCTAAGGGTGGTTCCGATTTTGACCCGGTCGGCAAATCCGATGCAGAGATCATGCGTTTCTGCCAGGCCTTTATGTTGGAACTCTGGCGTTGCATTGGCCCGGACCAGGATATTCCGGCAGGTGACGTAGGCGTTGGCGGCCGCGAGATAGGTTTCCTCAATGGTATGTACCAGAAGCTCGCACG
>DBVU01000078.1:0-125 GCA_002308195.1 Bacteroidales bacterium UBA1256 | reverse complement strand
TTCGGTAACGTAGCTTGGGGCGCTGCTACCAAGGCTATCGAACTTGGAGCAAAAGTGGTGGCTATCTCTGGCCCGGACGGCGTAGTAGCTATTCCTAACGGCATTACCAAAGAGATGATCGACTA
>DBVU01000083.1 GCA_002308195.1 Bacteroidales bacterium UBA1256 | reverse complement strand
AAATCGCCCGAATGGACGATTTTTCTGTGAAAGTAGTCGTCGAAGTCGATTAGACGCAAAGCGTTTAGACATCAGATGTTTAGTCATCGAAGATGATTAGAGGGAGGGGGACCGGCATACAATGCCGGGCTAATGGACAAAGGACAAAAACAAGAAAAATCGCCCAAAGGACGATTTTTCTTGTAAGGGGTTAACGGATGAATGGGTTAACGGATCGTTTGGCCTAAAACGTTGTACTTAACACCGGCTTTCTCGATGATGAGCTGGCCGTTAACGATGGTCTTGACGGCTTTGGTGTCGGAAGCGGTGTTGTCGAGGGAGGTGCCGCTACCGTTGTCCAAAACATAGAAGCCAAGGGTCTCACCGGCAATGTTTGTGTGAATAGAAGTGCCGGTATATGAACGCCAATCGCTTCCGCTATATACACCAATGAAGCGCGATTGATTTACACTATAAATGTATTCGCTCTTGATTGTAAATGTCTTATTGTCTTTGTCGGTTCCTACGCGCAAACCTTTGCTATCATTGATGCAATAGAGCCATGTAGAAGCATCGTCTGCTACGTTCACCACAAACTGGTTGTTCTCGCCTTTGACGATATTCCAGAAAATCTGCTTGTCGTTCGATACGGAAATAGCATCATTGGAAACGGCTACTTCAATAGCATCGGAGGTCTTTGTGGTACCGTTGGCACTAGAGAGCGCATAGAATTTAGAACCGGATTTCATGGTGATAATTACTTCGTCCGTAGCCTGAATGTCAGCAAAGTCGGTTAGTTTGTACGAATTGACGATGACTTTTGCGGCTTGGGTTACTTTGACAACAACTTGTGCTTCTGTCTCGGCATCTGCGCCCATGGCATAAATACGGATATATGCCGTACGAGTTTTGCCTTCGTTAGCAGCAATGTCGAACGTGAGTTCGGTATAGTTCTCGTTGAAGGCGAAATTAGAGATCCAGCCACCAAGGGTGATATTCTGTGTGCATTCAGCATCGCTGAACAGGGTGGCTTCGGCTTCTTCCACAGCCACTTTCCAATAATTGTAAACAACCGTTACCTTTTGACCCGCAGCAGCTTCATTGCTTTCGAGAGCAATAGTTTTCGGGGTAGCAAGGATCTCCGGAGTCAAATCTGTCTCGTCACGGTAGATAGCTGTAAGGAAGCAATCGTAGTTTAATCCAGGATTATTGGAGTAATCAAGATAGAAAGTACCTTTGGCCAGCAGTGTGTCTCCTTCGGCAAACTTATAACCATTGGCGTCTTCTACAATACCATCCTTGTAGGTTAATTCTGCTCCGTTGATTGACAATAAGCCGTTGAGTTCAAAAGTCTTAGTAGCATCAGAAGCGTCTTTAAGGGTGATATACATCGTGCCATAGTAGTCTTCGATCTCTTTAACTACACCACGTACAATCATCGAGTCGCCTTCTTCAAGGGTCTCAGCTGCATATGCGGCCAATGCTTCAGCAACGGTATATTCCAAAATAGGTTTTACGCCTTCTACCTTACCGGTAACTTTTACTGTTTTGGATGCAGTACCGGAGGTGAGAGTGATGGTCTCGCTGAAATCGCCTACAGGGGCAGCAATATGAACATTGAGTTTGCCGCCTTCTGCTGTGAGTGTACCAGAGAGCGTCAGCGCCTCGCTCGATGCTTCGTAAGCAATAGCTTCGGTAAGATTGGCACCGACTATGTCCAACTCGATGTCTTTCTCGAATTTCGTGCCAATGAGTGTTTGTACTGTACCAAGATTGATGTTAGCAGCGGTGATGGAAGGAGCTGTCGGGTCGGGGTTGTACTCTTCGTAAACGATGGTTATTGTTCCCAAATACGCAGCTTTAGAAGAACCGGTAATAGTAATCTCAATCGAACCGGATGTGACCTCTAAATCGCTAGCTGTATATGTAGTCGAAGACGAACTGAGATCGCCTGATTTTACAGAAGAGCCTCCAGCACTAATTTTATAACTCCCATCACCACCTGTGCGGGCTTTTATCGCAATAGAAGTGATTTTTTGGTTTTCTCCAAAACTACTAACGGGAGTGGAAATAGTCCATCCGGAAGTTTGTGGATTGTTTTTTGAACCGATTTGAACCTCGTTGCTAGAAATAGCGAGATATTCGGCAGAGCCATAAGTCCACGTAACATTTGACCATTTAATGGTACCTCCCGATTTGGTTACAGTTCCTGATGGCGTTGCTGTGTAAGTCGTAGCAAACATACTTCCTGCGAAGAGGATGGTTGTGAAAAGAGTGAAGAGTTTCTTCATAATTAAATGAAATTTTTGGGGTTTGTATTGGGGTTAATTGTAGTTACACCAAAATCGAGCACAAAGGTACTGCTTTTTTTGCATATAAACAAATATATTTGCAGAAATATGTTTTTTGCATTTTTTTGTGCTCAAAATTTGCATATATCAAAAATTTTTCTTATATTTGCAGTCGATTTCAAGAAACCACCCTTGCGAAATTCTTAGCAAGGCGAAAGGCGGATCATTCTACCGTTTTTCTTAGCCTAACGTAGGCAGAATC
>DBVU01000003.1:5614-6288 GCA_002308195.1 Bacteroidales bacterium UBA1256 | reverse complement strand
GTGGATGACCTCTATCTGATTCCTACGGCTGAAGTTCCTGTTACCAATCTCTATCGCGATGTGATCATCGACGAGGACAAATTACCTATCAAGAACTGCGCTTATACCGAGTGCTTCCGCCGCGAAGCGGGCAGTTATGGCAAGGACGTGCGCGGTCTGAATCGTCTGCACGAGTTCTCCAAGATCGAGATTGTCCGTATCGACACTCCTGAACACTCCGATGCTTCGCACAAAGAGATGCTCGAGCACGTTGAAGGACTGCTGCAGAAATTGGAACTGCCGTATCGTATTCTCCGCTTGAGCGGAGGTGATATGAGTTTCACCGCTGCTCTCTGCTACGATTTCGAGGTATATAGCGAGGCACAACATCGTTGGCTCGAAGTTAGTTCAACTAGCAATTTCGACACCTATCAGGCTAACCGCCTCAAGTGTCGTTATCGCCGCGCAGAGGACAAGAAAGTGGTACTTTGCCACACGCTCAATGGTTCGGCTCTGGCTTTGCCGCGCATCGTCGCTGCTTTGCTCGAAAACAACCAGTGTGAAGAAGGCATCCGCATCCCAAAAGCACTGCAACCGTATTTCGGCGATGATATGATTCGCTAATCGAATTTCTGAACATCACAAAGAGTGGCTTCCGAGTCACTCTTTTTTGTTTCCTGGAGTGACCGAGACTA
>DBVU01000003.1:0-5541 GCA_002308195.1 Bacteroidales bacterium UBA1256 | reverse complement strand
AAAGTATATTATCGCGTGATTTTGAAAATTATCTTTCTGCAAAATTTGCACATATCAAAAAAAAGTAGTAAATTTGCACGCAAATTTGTGTGAATATTATGACAACAGAATGGATACTCCTGATCATAGCCGTTGTGGCCATCATCATTTTCGGTTTTTGGATGATACAACATTCCATGTATCGTAACGAAGAGAAAAAGCGTCAGTGGGAACTGAAACGCGAGTCCCAGAAGACCATTTCGCCTATACGCCTACGCGCGTATGAACGCCTCACGCTTTTGCTCGAACGCACTACGCCCGAGCACATGCTCATGGGCGTTGACCTGACCAACATGACTGTTCCCCAACTTCAACAATATTTGCTTCAAACCATCCGCCAGGAGTTTGAGCACAACATGAGTCAGCAGGTTTATGTTAGCGAAGAAGTGTGGACTTTGGTTATCAATGCACGCGATCAAATGGCTGCTTTCGTAGTGGGTATCGTTGCACAACTGCCGCCTAAAGCAGACGCAATGACTTATGCCAAGATTCTGCTGACGGCATATGCATCCAACGGCACTACGCCAACCGACAAAGCGTTGGCAGAGCTCAAGGAGGAAGCTAAAAAACTGATGGAGTGAGCGGACAACGAACTATATGGCTTGTAGCTCTCTTATTCCTCAGTGTAGCAATATGGGCGCAGACTGATTCCGCTAAAACAGCGAAACCGTCTATCTATCAGGGTATGACGATTAAGCTTGACTTGGGATCTACGGCGCTCGAATTGGGCAAAAGCAAAGGCAAGATACAACATTACGAAATCGCCATGAACTGGCGGCTGAAGAATAAGTGGTATCCCACTTTCGAAGCCGGATATGCCGGAGGAACAAGAGCACAGGGCGATTCACTCGCCTATAACGGGCAAGGAGGTTTCTTTCGCGTAGGATGCGATATCAACCCACTGAAGAAACATCCTGAATCACCTCACGCCATGCTGATTGGTTTGCGTCTCGGCACTGCTGTACAAGCCTACGATCAGCGCGTAGTGGGTACAACGGTTATGCCTGGTACTTCTTCGGTCATGAGCCAACAGAACCAAATAGCCGCAGATTGTTGGGGCGAGATTGTCGGTGGATGTCAGGTCAATCTGGTGGCGGGACTCTATATGGGTTGGATGGCACGGTTTCGGTGTCTCTTCACGCGCAAAGACGGAATCACGGCAGAAGAAATGCGGCCTATTTATATTCCCGGTTACGGCAATCGCGATATCATCGCCTGGAATATTAGCTACCACATTGGATATCATTTCTAAACAATAGCAAACAATAGAAAAAAATCATATTATGAACAGAACACAACTTTTAAATCGCGCAGCAGACAACATCCGTATTCTGGCAGCAGCGGCAGTAGAAAAAGCTAAGAGTGGTCACCCTGGCGGAGCAATGGGTGGCGCAGATTTTATCAACGTACTCTTTTCCGAGTTCCTTGAGTATGATCCCGAGAATCCGGGTTGGGAAGCACGTGATCGTTTCTTCCTCGACCCAGGTCACATGGCTCCGATGTTGTACGGCCAACTCTGTCTCGCAGGCAAATTCACACTGGAAGATTTGCAGAACTTGCGTCAGTGGGGTTCAGTTACTCCCGGACACCCGGAGCGCGAAATCGAGCGAATGATTGAGAATACCAGTGGACCGCTCGGACAAGGCCATACTTTCGCAGTAGGTGCGGCTATCGCCGCTAAATGGTTCAATGCCCGTTACGGAGAGATTCACAATCCTACTATCTACGCTTTCATTTCCGATGGTGGTGTACAGGAGGAGATTTCTCAAGGCTCCGGACGTTTGGCCGGCCACCTGGGATTGAACAACCTCGTGATGTTCTACGATAGCAATTCTATCCAACTTTCTACCGGTTGCGGCGAAGTAACTAGCGAAGATGTGGCTGCCAAATACAAAGCATGGAATTGGTTCGTTCAGGAGATTCCCGGCAATGATCCGGATGCCATCCGCGAAGCTATCATCAAGGCGAAAGCTGAGAAAGAGCGTCCTTCTATCATCATCGGCCACACCACAATGGGCAAAGGCTGCGTAACGGCCGAAGGACAAAACTGGGAAGGCAAATGCTCCACCCACGGTGCTCCGCTCAGCAAGGCCGGAGCTTCGTTCGAAAAAACAATCGAGAATCTGGGCGGTGATCCGCAAAACCCATTCCAGATCTTCCCTGAGGTTCAGAAATTGTACGAAGACCGCGCTATTCAGTTGCGCGAGATAGCTAATCAGCGCTATGCCGCTTACCACGAGTGGAAAAAAGCCAACCCATTGGCTGCTAACGAATACGAGACATTTATGTCGGGCGAAACACCTTGTATCGACTGGAGTCTCATCGAGCAAAAACCAGGAGCAGCTACCCGTAACGCTTCGGCAACGGTTCTGAGCCATCTGGCCGAGAATGTAGGCAATATGATTGTCAGCTCTGCCGACCTGAGCAACTCCGACAAGACCGATGGTTTCCTCAAGAAAACACACGCTTTGCAGAAAGGCGATTTCACAGGTCAGTTCCTCCAAGCGGGTGTTTCCGAACTCACTATGGCATGTGTCATGATTGGTATGGCGCTGCACGGCGGAATCATTCCTGCTTGCGGTACGTTCTTCGTCTTCAGCGATTACATGAAGCCTGCTGTTCGTATGGCCGCTTTGATGGAACTGCCGGTTAAGTTCATCTGGAGCCACGATGCTTTCCGCGTGGGAGAAGATGGCCCGACACACGAGCCGGTAGAGCAAGAAGCGCAAATCCGTCTCATGGAAAAACTGCACAACCATCATGGTGCACCATCTATGTTGGTTTTGCGTCCTGCTGATGCAGAAGAGACCACACTCGCTTGGCGTTTGGCAATGGAGAACACCGCGACTCCTACGGCACTCATTCTTAGCCGCCAGGATATCGCTCCTGTGCCTAATGTCAATCTCAATGGATTCCGCAAAGGTGCATATATCGTCAGCAAAGACGAGAATCCTCAGATTGTTCTCCTGGCTTCCGGTTCAGAAGTTTCCACACTGCTGGCCGGAGCAGAGTTGCTCCGCGCAGAAGGTATTCGCCTACAAATCGTCAGTGTTCCTAGCGAGGGATTGTTCCGCGAGCAAGATAAGAAATATCAAAACGAAGTATTGCCAAAGGGCATCAAGCGCTTCGGTATGACTGCCGGCCTGCCTTGCACGCTTGAAGGACTCGTTGGTGAGAATGGTGCTGTTTGGGGACTCAACTCCTTCGGATTCTCCGCACCATACAAAGTGCTGGATGAGAAACTTGGTTTCACTGCACAGAATGTTTACGAGCAAGTAAAAAAACTCTTATAATGGAATATAACTTTAGTGAAATAGAGCAAAAGTGGCAGAAAGCCTGGGATGAAGCCCAAGCATACAAAGTCCCGAACGAGAGCAACAAACCACACTTCTATGTGTTGGATATGTTTCCCTACCCTTCGGGAGCTGGTTTACATGTGGGACACCCGTTAGGTTATATTGCGTCTGATATCTACAGTCGTTACAAACGCCTGAAAGGATTCAATGTGTTGCATCCGATGGGCTTCGATAGCTATGGTCTGCCTGCCGAGCAATACGCTATTCAGACAGGTCAACACCCGGAGAAAACGACTTTCGAAAATATCGATCGCTATATTTCCCAACTCAAGAAGATTGGTTTCTGCTACGATTGGAGTCGTGAGATTCGCACTTGTGATCCGAAATATTACCATTGGACTCAATGGGCTTTTGTCCAGATGTTCAATTCCTATTTCGATCCAAAGACTCAAAAAGCGCAACCTATCTCCAAACTGATTGCCGAATGGGAAGCTACCGATCCTAAATGGAAAACGCTGAGCGAGAAGGAGCAGCAAGAACGGCTGATGAACTACCGCATCGCTTACCTGGCGGATACTAAGGTTAACTGGTGTCCAAAATTAGGCACAGTTTTGGCCAACGATGAAGTATCCGAAGGTTTGTCTGTTCGTGGCGGTTATCCGGTAGAGCAGCGCGTGATGCGCCAGTGGTGCTTGCGCGTGAGCGCCTACGCAGGGCGTCTGTTGGAGGGATTGGATCGCATCGATTGGACCGATAGTCTCAAGGAGACACAACGTAACTGGATTGGCCGCAGCGAAGGAGCGGAGATGCAATTCGCTGTCAAAGGGCAAGACACACCATTTACTATCTTCACCACACGCGCCGACACTGTTTTCGGTGTTACGTTTATGGTACTGGCGCCTGAGAGCGAATACGTAGAGCGCGTGGTTACGCCCGAGCACCGAGAGGAAGTAGATGCTTATTTGGCACGCTGTAAGAACCGAACGGAACGTGAGCGTATAGCTGACAGACGTGTTACCGGTGTCTTCACTGGTTCGTATGCCATCAATCCGTTGACGCAAGGCGAAATACCTATCTATATTTCCGACTATGTTTTAGCCGGTTATGGCACAGGAGCCATCATGGCTGTTCCCGCACACGATAGTCGCGACTATGCTTTTGCTAAGCATTTCAACTTGCCTATCATCCCATTGATTGAAGGAGCAGATGTTAGCGAAGAATCGTTCGATGCAAAAGAGGGCAAGATGATCAACTCCGGTTTCCTCAATGGCATGGAAGTGAAAGAGGCTATCCAGGCAATGAAGGAATATATCACCAACACAGGTATCGGACGCGTTAAGGTCAATTATCGTTTGCGCGATGCTATTTTCTCGCGCCAACGCTATTGGGGCGAACCATTCCCTATCTATTACAAGGATGGCATGCCTTATACCTTGCCGGAAGACAAGTTACCGCTCGAATTGCCTGAAGTCAAAGACTTCAAGCCAACGGCAGATGGACGTCCTCCTCTAGGAAATGCCGAGAATTGGACCTACGAAGGGTATCCTTTGGAACTATGTACAATGCCTGGTTTTGCCGGATCTTCGGCATATTATCTCCGCTACATGGATCCGCACAATGACAAGGCATTAGTTGATAAAAAGGTAAACAAGTATTGGCGCCAAGTAGATCTGTATCTGGGCGGCAGTGAACATGCTACCGGTCACCTCATCTACTCACGTTTCTGGAACAAGTTCCTCTACGATCTTGGTTATGTTTGCGAGGACGAACCGTTCAAGAAACTGATTAACCAGGGTATGATTCAGGGTCGTTCCAACTTTGTCTATCGCTACATAGGCGAAGGAGCAACCGGTAATCTGTATGTTAGTGCCAATCTGATAGAGTCGCCGCAATACAAGGACAAGGTGCAACCAATACACGTCAACGTCAATATTGTGAACAACGATATATTGGATATCACGGCATTCCGCAATTGGATGCCTGAATTTAAGAACGCACAGTTCGTCTATGCAGATGGAACGATGGACGAAGATAATCCATACATCGGTGCGCCGTGCGAGAAACAATATATCTGCGGTTGGGCAGTAGAGAAGATGTCCAAATCGATGTTCAATGTTGTCAACCCTGACGATGTGATTGCTAAGTTTGGTGCCGACACGCTGCGTCTGTATGAGATGTTCCTCGGTCCTGTGGAGCAGTCGAAGCC